>DATCJV010000093.1:0-18923 GCA_036562625.1 Bacillota bacterium
CAGTAAAAACCGGTCAATACCTTTATTCTGCAAAGCAGAGCCACAAAATACCGGGAAAATCTGTCGACCGGCAACGCCTTTTTTAAAACCCGCTATGACCTCCGCAGGAGTTAATTCTTCTCCCTCCAGATATTTGCCTAACAGGTCATCGTCTGCTTCTGCGGCTGCTTCCACCAACTGATGATAATACTCCTTAGCCTCACTCTCCAAGTCAGCGGGAATTTCTCCTTCTTTTCCGTTAATATAAGCTTTTCCCCTAATTAGATCCACGATTCCTTGAAAGTTCTCCGCTTCCCCGATTGGTATATAAACAGGGGTCACCCGCGGTCCGAATTTATCTTGTAAAGCAGCTAAAACTTTACGGAAATTCGCATTTTCCCTGTCCATTTTATTGATATAGAAGGCTCTGGCTACATCGTTCTCCTCCAGGAAACGCCAGCCTTTCTCTGTGCCAACCTCTACGCCGCTGACTGCACAGGCGACGATCACTCCGGTATCGGCTACTCTTACCCCGCTTTTTACTTCGCCGATAAAATCGAAGAAGCCGGGGGTATCCAGAATATTGATTTTACAAGAATTGTACTCACAGGGCGCTACTGCCGTATTTATTGAAATTTTTCTTTTAGTCTCCTCAGGATCATAATCCAACACGGAAGTGCCTTCATCAACCTTTCCTAAACGGTCGGTAGCTTTTGCAGTAAACAGCATCGCATCGGCCAACATAGTTTTGCCGCACCCACCATGCCCGACTAAAACAAGGTTTCTTAACTGATTGGAACTGTAATTCTTCACCCAACACCCTCCTCAAAATAGAAAAAATAGAACTAAAAAGAGTTGCTCTACCTTCGCTTCATCCCTCAATAACTGCTCTAGACTCCGAAGTAAGGAGTTGTAGAAGCTTTCAACTCTTTTACAGATGCCCGCGTCCACGCGCGAAACCCGTCGCTTCCTCCAGCCTGATCAGGCAGGAGCTCAAAATTTAACCATTTTACAACCCTTCCTAAACCAATAAGTAACATTTAATAATTATTCTACTGTCTTTACTGTTTTCCTCCCTAGGTTACTTTTTTTTTAAACCCTTCTCCGGGACGAAAATCCCCCTGTTTTTACGGGATCTTATTGGATCATGCCCGTATATACAGGAAAATCCTGCACCTATATTGATAGTTTGCTAAAAATTTCTAGTAATAATACGTTTAGGTCCCGAGGATTTGGATAAAATAAGAAAGGCAAGTGACCCGGCTGAACGAAGACTGAATTCGGCTCCTGGTAAAGCTGTAGTTTACCACCGGCCGGGGGAGGTCGGGCAAAGGTCAAGGTGGATATGGTGTGAGTTTATCCATATCGAACTTGGCCGGAGCGAAGGTTCCACTGATTTGTCTATGGGATGCAACTGAGGTTGTGTTGTGTAGATGAGTCACTGGAGCTGAGTCAAGAGTCTTATGCTTCTCTTGCGTACTGCCACAGTGCAAAAAGGGAGGTCTATGGCTCGGGTAAAGGTTATGAGGGGTTCTGGAATAACTACAGCGAAGGATCGATAGCTGCAGTAGTCGGTCCGGTAGGGATCTCTCTTAGCCGGCACGCAGGTCGGGATCACAGCCCGTTGCGATCAAAGCACGGCTGTTTCCTGCTTTGATCTTCTAGGGGGCTGATCACCCCCTAGAAATATTTCACTCCCCCTATGGTGCAATGAGTCCAGATGAGTATGAACTAAAAAATACAGCTGCGAAGAATACAGATACGCGCATGGCTATGCACGACTTAGCGCCCGCGATTTTCCACCGCCAATTCCGAATAACTCTCCAGGATAAGTAGTTTCTCTTCTGTTTCCCGGCAGGGGACTCCGGTTTTTAAATCCAACACTTCATTTTCAGGCAATCCTGATACCCTTATCCCGGTCACTTCCTTCACCGGACCCGGGCAATCCGGGGTTCCATGATAAACCGCCACATAATCTTGGTAAATCCCCAGATACTCTTGGTGTTGGCAATTGTCGCAGAGGGTGTTCAGTCTCTTGGTGAGAGTCCTTTCATCCGCGACTCCTCTAGCTTCCCAGTCGCAAGTTAACTCCGAGAGAAAGCTGTGATAATCTTCCTCCTGGATGGTGAGGACTTTTACTGTATTATGGTGGCACCTGAGGTAATAGTCGATGACACGGACCTGTATTTGCCCCCGCGTGCGCTCGCTTTCCTGCGCGATTGGATCCCCTTTCTGAACACGGCCTCCTCTCTTCAGTGGAAAATCAGAAACCGAATAAAAGAAACCCATGGCAAAAACAGTAACTAATCCAATGCTTACTCCGATTATGTAAGGGAGATGCCGACGGTAAATCTTCATTGACGATCCCCTCCAACCTGATTTATTACCGTTAGCATTCCCAATTTAAGGCAAGAATTATAAGCTATTATTTATTAATGGCCGGATTGGAAGTGAATAATCCCCCATACTCCTGGCCTTTTCTATTACATAGTCTTTAATTCTTCTTCATCGATTTCAAAATTGGCATAGACATTTTGCACATCATCATGTTCTTCCAAGGCTTCAAAGAGTCTCACCACCGCCTGGGCATCCTCTCCGGTGACAGTAACCGTATTTTGGGGAATATACGTAAGTTCTGCCCGTTCCACTGGTACCTGCTCTTCGATCTTCCGGCGAATGGAGTCCAGGTTGGCGGGAGCGCCGGTAATCACGTAGTATTCGTCCTCTTGTTCCAAATCATCGGCTCCTGCTTCTATGGCCAACTCAAAAAGGTCTTCTTCGGAGATCTTGGCTTTGTTCTTTAAAATTTGAATTTGGCTTTTCGGCTCAAATAACCAGGAGACACAGCCGGTTTCTCCCAGATTGCCACCGTTTCTTGAGAAAATGTACCTTATTTCACTTGCCGTCCGGTTACGGTTATCGGATAAGGCCTCCACAAAAAAGGCTACGCCCGCCGGTCCGTAACCCTCATAGATGATTTCTTCGTATTGTTCGCTCTCACTGGCCCCCAGTCCCCGCTTGATGGCGCGGGCAATATTGTCATTAGGCATATTAACCTCTTTTGCCTTTTGGATAGCCATTTTCAGCTTGAAATTGGCCTCCTGATCACCTCCTCCCGTTTTGGTTGCCACAATGATTTCTCTGGTGATCTTAGTGAAGATCTTGGCCTTCTGAGCGTCGGTCTTTTCTTTCTTCCTTTTTATCGTTGACCATTTGGAATGACCTGCCATGATACCACCTCTTTTATTAGGGAATATTAATGCGCAAAAACACGCAAAGAACTTGCGTGCGCTCGTAATAAAAGTATACCTTTTAAGTCTGTAACAATCAACCATTTTCCGGACGGAAGGGTGAGGCGGAAACAGTCCTATGGATTTCCCTCAGTAAAAGGTAGAGTAAGGCCCCAGCGAGCAGAAAAGCGCTCCAGGAAAGGAAGGAAACCCCCGTGAGTAACAGAAAATCATACAATCCATGGAAAAAGAGGGCCACCCCCCAACCAGCCAAAAAACACCAGAACCGGGAGATCCGGTCAGACCGGGTCAAGAGCCGGGCTCCCCAACCGGTAAAGGCGGCATGGGCTAAAGAGGTAACCACCGCTCTCCATAAACCCACCTGAATTCCGAGAGCCTGAGTATACAGGAGATTCTCAAAAGCGGCAAATCCCAAGCCAACAGAGATTCCATAGATCATCCCATCAACCGGCTCATTCAATTCCCCGAAAGGTCTTAGTACAACTCCTAAGACCAGGAACTTTAAGCCTTCCTCAATCAAACCGATTAAAAAGAGAGAATAGAGGAAGATCAGAAAAAAATCCCCGGACTCCCGGGCCAACGCCAACCCGTCCCGGCCGAATCCCTCCAAGTATCCGGCTGGGAAGACCATCAACATCCCGCCGAGGAAGACTTTTCCTATAAGCTTTTTGGGTTCCGGTTCATAAAGGTCCTTTCGATAAAAGTAAAAAAGCCAGAGAATTCCCGGAAGAATGGAGACTAAAAAAACCGATGCCAATCACAAAAGCTCCTTTCCAAAAAGGCACGGCTCACGCCTCTTATACGCGCACCCTTCTATTTACGAGCCTTTATATTCTGCTCCCCGGCCTCTCCGGATTATGCCTCACTCTGCTGGAAACTAGTTCCGTAATCCTACAATTCTCCACCAGTGTCTGTTTTGCTCCAGATCGGAAAAACCACTCTCCTCCGGAGGATGTCGGCGGACCGGTCACCTTATTATTATAGACCTTCCTTAGCGCTGCCAAAGAAGGTCTAGAAAAGTCCTCTTCATTACCATTGGGAATATATTACTTCCTATTAAACGCGGCTTTAGTATAAGTGCATAAAGCGATGAAAGAGACGAAAAAGCCCAAACCTATACAGACGATACCGACTGTTTCCAGCCAGAAATAAAGGAAGAATCCGGTAAAGAATAGAAAGGTTCCTGTTTTCCCCCATAAGTTACTGGGTTGGATCTCCGCCCGTTTATAATAGAGATAAGCGCCGCCAAAAATCTGAAGCGCCTCTTTGATGAAGTAAATAAGGGCTACCCAAAAGGGAAAGTTTTTCCAAATCGCCAGCCCAAGCAGAAAAAAGCCCACAGTTAATTTGTCGGCAATCGGATCAAGGATCTTCCCAAGCATGCTGATTTGATTAAATTTCCTGGCGGCCCATCCGTCCAGAAAATCAGTGAGCGCGGCCATGGAAAGGATCAGGATCACGAGCCACCGATCAGAAGTGGAAAAAGCCCATAACAAGATGGGTGCCAATAAAAGACGAACAATGGTAAACAGATTAGCTATAGTCATCCATCCTCAACCTTTACTATACTTAATATACTATATATAAGTTATACTATATTAAGCACTTTTTGCGAAACCTCATTTAACTCCTGCATCTGTGTGGAGAGTTGATCTGTAAATTTCTTGATGTTTACTAGCAGGTGATCATTGACCTTTACCACCCGGTCCAGTTGGGAATAGAGAGAATGCAGGGCGAGTTTGTTGCGGTCAAAATCTTCCTTGATCCGTCCGGAAATTGACGTGATCTGCAAAAGTTCCTGCTTAACCTGATCAGAATTATTCTCCTGCTCTCCTACGGTTTTCTCCATATCTGTTGAGACTCTAATAATTTCCTGGCATAAATCTTCCACCCTCTCACATAGAGTATGGAAGTTTTGCGTACCTCCAGGAAGTAAACTAACTTCTGCTTGCATTGAGGTAAACACCCCATTCAAACCAGAAGTAGCCTCGCGGATCGCGTCAGTGGTATCTTTAATCTCCTCGGCCGCTTCCTTTGTCTCCTCAGCCAGCTTCCCGATCTGGTCAGCCACTATGGCAAAGCTACGCCCGGAATCTCCGGCCCGCGCCGCCTCGATGGCCGCATTGAGTGATAATAAATTCGTCTGCTCATTAATACGGAGGATGGTTTCCAGCACCGAATCAATCTTGTTAATCTCCTCTTCCAACCGGAAGAATCGGTTCGTCATTCCGGAAAACCGGCGCACATTATCGATGACCACCGATAGAATGGAGCTTACCTCTTCAATGCCAATTCTTAACTCATTTGAAGTGCGGTTCGCCATCTCCGTCAGTTTACTCGCGTAATTAGCAATTCTCCCGGACCATTGTCGAAAATCCAAGAATACCTTGCTAATCTGCGAAATCACGTCATTTATTGAATCAGTGGGACCGGCTTGTTCCTGATCCACCTTCTTCAACTGCTCCAAAGTGGTAACGGTTTCTGCAAAAGCCTCCCTTAACTCAGTCAAAACTCTATTTAATTCTTGTGAAGTCTCTTCAAGCACTTCAGAGTTAATCACCTTTTTCACTGAGAGAAAAGCGGTTTCTTCCACTTCGGACAAGAAGTTTTTGACCGACAGTTTCAAAAAAGACCGGATATACAGGAAGATTAAGAATACTACCCCAAAGAGGGCTATGATCCCGTATATTGACCTTATAAACAAAAGAGTGAACAACCCAGCTATAAAAACCACCACAAAAAAATCGAAGAGGATCGTCATCTGTTCTTTAAGAGGTTTTAACCATAAGTCATACAAGAGACCGGGAGTTAACAACTTCATTAACAGTGTATCTTTGGGTACTTTCTGCTGATGAGACATGGTTGAATGTTCCCCTCTCTATGATGTAGAATGATTAATGGAACGATAATTTAAGATAATTTTCGTCTTTTTGCAGTAAAATCCTTTTTTTTCATGAAAATCATCCCAACTTTTTCATTTCTTTCTGTAATTTTCTAATAATTCTCTTTTCCAATCTGGAAATGTACGACTGAGAAATCCCTAAAAAATCAGCCACTTCTTTTTGGGTCTTTTCTATTCCGTCCTTCAAACCGAAACGCAGTTCAACAATGGACTTTTCCCGCCCGGACAGGCTGGACATGGCAGTTAGCAACAGGTTTTTATCGACTTCCTCCTCCAAATGCTTATAAGCTGAATCATTCTCCGTTCCCAATACATCGGAGAGCAGTAATTCATTACCGTCCCAATCTATATTAAGCGGTTCATCAAAGGACACTTCGGAACGGGTTTTATTATTACGCCGTAGATACATAAGAATTTCATTTTCTATACACCGTGAAGCATAAGTGGCTAATTTGATCTTTTTTTCCGGATCAAAAGTATTTACCGCTTTGATTAAGCCGATTGTCCCGATGGACACTAAATCTTCAATTCCGATCCCGGTATTCTCAAATTTTCTGGCAATATAGACCACTAAGCGCAGATTGTGTTCGATCAACAAGCCCCGCACCGCCCGGTCGCCGGTTTTCAACTTCTCCAGCAGGTACCCTTCTTCATCAGCGCTTAAAGGTGGCGGTAAAGCCTCGCTCCCTCCGATATAGAATATTTTGTCCGGATATAGCGATAACCTTTGTAAAAAGCGAACTACCAGCAATTGCAAGTTAAGCTTGATTCTAATCCATATTTTTTTCACCATAAACTATACCCCCTCCAGGATCTCCCAAATGGCCGAAGAAACGTAACGCCCATTAACAGTACACAGCCTATAACTGTGGTTATCCACGCCACCTGATTCATTCCGTAGCCAATAGCATTCCGGGTAATAACGCTTGATAATTCCGGTCTTCTGTTGAATCCAGATGATAAAGGCCGATGATCGCCTGAGCCTGTTTTCCGGTACTCTCCTCTCCAATTCTCACCTCATCCGGCCTGATACCAAGTAAGAAGCCTTTCTCCCTTCCTACACTCGTAAAGGATAAAAACCTGACCCGTACCAGCCAATCCGGCGGTAAATCAAGTTCCTCCTCATTAGGCAGATCTCCCTGTAAAATTGTATGGGATAACCTTCTGATTTTTTCCGGCAGAAGCTCTTCAATGGAATGGACTTCCACCATTACCACTGGATTCTTGGTAATCGGATCAACAAGTAAATTTCCTGTATCAAGCAGAGCCGGAAGCTCTACTGTCCGGCCGGCGATGGTAATCTTCAGCGGCACCAGACAACTCTTCTCCCAGATGGTCTCATGAACCAGCCCCCATCCCAGTTCGGTCAAGACTAATAAAGAGAAGACGTTAACGATTACGATCTCCCATCCCCGTAAAACCCGGTGAAAATAGAACTGATACAAGTAATAGACGAGAGAAGTAATACCCACTGTCATAATGGCCAGCACAAAAAAGAGCCCGGTGGTTTTGATTAACTCAATAATCCAACGTCTCTTACGCAAATGTGTAAAGGCTATGACATTCATGGCAATCCCTGCGCCGATAAAAAAGAGGAGTTCTTCTTGGCCTAACAATCCAATCTCCCAACGGTAACAAAAATAGAAGAAGTAAACACCGCCAAAAAATCCGGCGAGCACTAATCGCCAGGTCTTGGCTCTTTGCTGAGCTTGTTTGCGAAAAAAGATCCTTCCCGTTGCCCACAATAAAAGAGCATTCATTACCCAACTGATCACAGCGCCAATCAGCCATTCATCAATAAAAACCTCTCTGACCATCACAACTCCCCTTTGTAAGATGATACCGGTTGTTGACGGCATATCCTTTATAAATTATGGTTCATCCTCATGAGCTATAATTTATAAAGGATTTATTTTTCCAGCAAAATACCATCCGTACGTATACACAGCTGGGCGCCAAAATCGACAAAAACCAAATATCTTTGGATAAAAGCCCGGATTTTAACGGAGACCCCTAAAACGAAAGAAAATGGCGAGATGCCATTTTCAAACAACTTTTTTCTTGGAAGGATAACTATCTTCATCCGTAACATCTATCATTTAGATACGCAGGTGGTACGCACGGGAATCATCCAGTCAACCCAAGGCCGACGCTTACCCTTTTTTGCGCAGAAACGCCGGAACTTCAAGTTCTCCGGTGTCGGCAAACGACTTAATCTCTAAATCATCCAAGCCCAAACGTTGGGCTTTCCGTTGGTTAAAACCGGTGGCGATCACTGTAACCCGGATTTCATCTCCCATCTCTTCATCGATCACAGCGCCGAAGATGATATTGGCGTCCGGATCAGCGGCCTCGGTAACGATGGCGGCCGCCTCGTTAATCTCAAAGAGGCCCAGATTGGAACTGCCGGTTATATTTAAAAGAACTCCTTTTGCTCCTTCAATGGAGGTTTCCAATAATGGTGATGAAACCGCGGTCTTGGCCGCTTCTGAAGCTCTGTTATCACCTTTGGCCAAACCAATACCCATCAAGGCAGATCCGGCATTGCTCATAATTGTCTTCACATCGGCAAAATCCACATTGATCAGCCCGGTAATGGTGATTAAGTCGGAGATCCCCTGCACACCCTGGCGTAATACATCATCGGCAATACGAAAAGCATCGACAATAGAAGTTTTTTTATCGACAATCTGTAACAAGCGCTCATTGGGAATGGTAATCAAGGTGTCCACGCGATCTTTTAAAGATTTGACACCCTCTTCCGCCTGGGTTTTTCGGACCTTCCCCTCAAAACTAAATGGTTTGGTAACCACTCCGACCGTTAGGGCGCCCATCTCTTTGGCTATATCGGCAATAACCGGCGCGGCCCCGGTGCCTGTTCCCCCACCCATGCCGGCAGTGACAAAAACCATATCCGCATCCTGCAGTACCTTGACAATCTCATCTCTGCTCTCTTCAGCGGCTTGCCGCCCAATCTCCGGATTAGCACCCGCTCCTAAACCTTTAGTCAACTGGTCCCCAATGCGTAGTCTGATGTCGGCGTTCGAGCGCAGAAGAGCCTGTCCGTCAGTGTTGATGGCAATAAACTCCACACCTTGCAAACCGGCTTCAATCATCCGGTTTACCGCATTACTGCCGCCACCTCCCACACCGATCACTTTGATCGAAGCAAACTGTTGGTTGGTCACTTCAAATTGAAGCATAAATGCTCCTCCTATTCCGTATATCAAGTTAAGACCAGTTACAAAAGACTGTTATATCGATAAACACCCGGTATTTTCTATAAACTACAAATAACAAGAATAAAATGTTTCCTTTAATATGCTTTTGCTTTCATCCGGATAAGCATATTCTTATTAAATTTCCACAAAAGAAGACGGAACCCTTTTGTGGAAACGAAAAATATCCCACCTGTATGTTAATTTTTGATAACTCCAAGTCTCTCAGGTGATCTCGCCTTTCTCTGTCACACAAGAAATTCTATTTTTTGGAATAAAGATCGATAATCAACTGCACTTCTCCCTGCCCCATCCCCACTTGTCTGGCGATTTCTTTGATCGGGGCCCCTTCATTGCTCAAATCAATGATCATCTGGCGCTTATTGGCGCCGGGGCTGATCAATTCTGGGACATCGACGCTGCTGTCGGATGGATCTCTCTTCGCCTCTACCGGCTGTTTTTGCACCCACTCCTGACTTTCCACTGTTTTTCTCTGCTGAACTGGTTCTTTCTCTCTCTGTAGGCTACCGGTTTCTTCTTGCCGATCGGTTCCGGTATGCCTCTTTGAGGCAGATCTTCGTTTACGTGAGGTTGAGCCGGACAAAGGTTTACTGCCCCCCTTACTCTGCGTAGAAGTGACAGTGGTCGCGCCTTTCGGCGTCTCCCCTACCGCCTCCTTCGGTTGGGAAGATTTCTGCTCCTCCACCGTCCCCGGTTCGATCCGGCCTCCTGTCCCCACAGGTGTGGACCCTACCGGTTCCGCTTCCGCTGATGGCGCCTCGGCCGCCCGCTCCTCGAATAAAAAAGAACCGCCCCCAACGTCTTGCGCTTTAGTTCTTGGGACAGGTTCTTGCTGCTTTTCCCCTGCTTCAGCTATAACGGGTTGTTTTGCGGGCTCGCGCGTGGAATCCTCCTTGCTATCCATCGGCGAATCAGTAGGTTTCCCCTGTTCCTGCTTTTCTCTGGAAATCAGCGCCGCTTCCTCTTCCAAAGGTTCAATGATCCTACACACCTCCAACAATAGCTCTTCTACCTGTTCCAATCTGGCAATAGTTTCCTTGAGTCTCTTATTCAGCCTTCTTTTTTCCCAGAGAAAATAGAAGAAAAACATTACCACAGCAAACCAAGACATTTTGAACCCCCCTTAGCGGGTTAAGCCTGAATATCAATGATCCGTCCCCTAAAATCCGCTTTCTGTGACTGTGCGTCATTCTTTTCCGGTAATGTCCGGGCTTTCTCCTCTACGGGTGTCCGTTTCTGTTTAAAGCTTCTCTCCTCTCTACTTCTTTGTTGTCGTTGGTCGATTCTCCCGTCCACCAACTGCTCCTTACGGCGAACTTGCCTTTCCTGCCTTTGAATATCTTGCTCCCGGCGGATCTGGGCTATTTCTCTTTCATCTTGAGGTTGACGGAGAGCGGCGCCTTGTGCTTTCTGGATTTCCATGGTGCGATTGGTTAACACCTGTACATCCAGAGGCCCCAACATACTAACACCCCCTTACCGGTAAGACTGAACTACTACCTCCCCTTCATGGTAAGTCAAGACGGAATAACGCACCTCGTCTTGGAAGATCCGAACCGCCTTACCGATTATTACTCTGACACCGGGAAAGATGATCCTTTGTACCTTGATCCGTCCCCGATCCACATTCCTCTGGGTCATTTCTTCCAGAATTTCGTCTCTTCTGGCTTCCAGTTTTCGCTTTTCACCTTTCATCACAAAACTGGTCCTCGTAATCCTGGCCTTCATTTCCGCTTTTTCCGGAGGAAGATTAAAGCCCTGCTTATTCAAGATTGCTAAAGCCTTCTCGACTTTATCGATTTCTTTCTCCAATTCCGCCAGGCGTTTTTCGATGTCGTTCAATTCTAAACGCGAGGCTGGATCCGTTCCCACTTCCACTTCAGTAATAGTGCCCATCCGGGAACCGATTACCTGTGCGCTGATCTCTTCTTTGGCCCGGACTACTCCACCCATGATTAATCCCTTTTGCGTACCCAAAGTAATTTTACCGCCGGAATTCACATGACTATGGATAATAGTGTCGCGCACTTGAATGTTGCCTAACACATCAACTTTCGAACGTTCGATGTGCCGGGCATAAAGATCCCCTTTACACTGAACTATAGTTTTATCTTGACCGATAATCCCACCGTTCACCGTGATGTTTCCGTCCGCATAGAGAAAACCGCCGTCTACATTACCATAAATAAAAATATCACCGGCTGCTTTCACAGTAAAACCGTTTTCTACATCGCCCCTGACCTGCACGCTACCGGTAAAATCAATATTTCCGGTGCCGTAGCCGACATTACCGGCGACCCGGTGTAGATCTTGCACAGAGACCTTCCGCCCGACCAAGCTGGGTTCACCATCAATGGTTGCGGTCAGGAGCGTCTTCTCCTCATTCCAGACGGTATTCTTCCCGGCAATAATCTGCATATCTTTACCAGGCTTTGCTTTTATTTCCTTGCCTGTAACAGTTTGACCGGGGGTTCCGGGAGTCGGTGGTCTTCTCTCAACCAGTACATCACCTTTTTTCACATTATGAATCAGTGAAAGTTCTCTATGGTCAACCCGCCCGTTCTCAAGTTCCTTGGGAATAAGCTTCATCCGGTTTGTCTCAAATAAATATTTGATTTGAGCGTCTTCTCCGCGGACAGCATCCTGTCCTTCAGCGATCAATACCGGCGTAGTAATCTTCTCCTCCACTACCCGCTTGACTACCAGATCTTTTAATCCAAAGACGATCCCATACTCATTAATCTTCGCCATTACCTGTTCATAAGTAGGCCATTCTTCATTACTTCCAGGTTTTTCCAGATGGAGGTAAGCCTTCATCTCATCAGAAGATACCTCCAGCACAATTAAATCGCGGTTAATTATATCCTGTAATATTTTATCCGGATTATTTTTGTCTTTATTTATCTCGCCCATGTTCCTTCTCCCCCCAGACTAAAAAATCGCCGCAGCCGAACGCCATCTGCTTAATCTCCCTTGTAATCTGAAAATGGCTTTAGTATGGATCTGCGACACACGTGACTCGGAAATCTCCAGAATCTTACCGATCTCTTTCAAAGTCAAACCCTCATAATAATATAAAGTAATAACCATGCGTTCCCTCTCTGAGAGATTGTCGATGGCTTGGAAAAGCGCGTTTTTTAATTCTTCAATTTCAACTTGGATCTCCGGATCCGAACTACCCTCATTCTCAACCAGGTCTAAGACCCGTACATTGTCATCATCCGGTTTCCTGGTAATCCAAAGCTCATCCAATGAACCCAGGGTCGTACAACTAACTTCGCTTAACATTTGATAAAACTCGGGCAAGGTAATATGTAAAGCCTCAGAAATCTCTTGATCCGTGGCATAACGTCCCAAACGGTTTTCCAACTCCAGGGTGACCCGTTCTAAATCTTTGGCTTTTTGCCGCACAGATCTGGGAATCCAGTCATTACTGCGTAAGCTGTCCAAGATCGCGCCTCTAATTCTGGCTATAGCGTAAGTCTCAAATTTTATCCCCCGCTCCGGATCGAACTTGTCGATGGCGTCCATTAACCCAAATATTCCGCTACTGACCAGATCATCAAATTCCACATTAGGCGGTAAACCAATGGCAATCCTACCGGCAACATATTTTACAAGTGGAGCATACTCAAGGATCAGGGCTTCCCGGGCAGTTTCAGATTTGCTTTCTGTAAATTCCCGCCAAAGCCGTTCTTCCCGCCCTTGACTCATCATATACCCCCCTACCTATCCGTTGTAATATTCTGAGATAATAATAATTTCTACGTTTTCGGGTAAACTCCTCTCATAAAATGATATCTGCGGAGTTCAACATCTTGACGGTTACCTCGCCGGTGGCCAAATCAAACAAGATTGAACGACCCACATTTCCACCGACATTCTTGGCGGATAGCTTAATCTTTTGCTGAGCCAAGGCATTCTCCACTGCCGCTACGTTTCTGGGGCCAATCAGCAGCTTATCATCCTTTCCCATAAAAGCAAACATCTGGGAACCGCCGGCAATCTTAGCTACCATGCGGGGGACTAATGCTCCCATCTGTGTTAATTTGGCTATTAGATCGGGAATGGAAGTATCGGCAAATTTGCCCCTATTCGTCACTGTCTTGGATAAACTACTATCAGGCAACATGATGTGGGCCATTCCCCCGATCTTCAGCAAGGGATCATAAACACATACCCCTACGCAAGAGCCTAAGCCATAGGTGGCCAACACATCCGGCGAACGGGAGCAGGCTATTTCCGACATCCCGACCCGGATGAGTTGTGACATTCGCCATTCACTCCCAACGTTTTCAAGATTACGCCCAAAGAATCCGGATCCGGAACCAAAAAGAAATGTCCATTAATACTGGAATCACTAGTGGTTAACTTAGTCTCAATAATCAGGGCATAATCGCCTACCTCACCCAGATCAGCCAAGACTGTATTAACAATTGCGCCAACCATATCAAAGGCCAGGGCTGGTACTGATGAGATCATATTAAGCTTTGTAAAGTTGGAAAAGGCGTTGACATAGGCGCCGGTCAGAATGTTGCCGATCTCCTTTAAAGCAGAAACCTCCATCTCTCCGAGGATGTTTCGGACTTTGTACGTCTCTCCCAGGAGCAGCCCGGCTAAGAACAACGCCTGCTCCTTTGGATAAAGGTACAATATTTTACTGGGGGCGTCACCAAATACTCTAAGATAGACGCCGACCATGGGCATTTCCGGAATTCCGATAAATTCTGCCGCCTCAGTCAATGAGGTAACGCTAACCCGAGGCACAGACATTTGTACCTTTTGCTTGAGCAATTGTGAGAGAACCGTTGCCGCGTGCGCGGCGCCGATGTTACCTACTTCTCTCATGGCATCAAGCTGTATTGAACTAAGATCCGCAAATTGCGTCATTATGTATCACCCCAATTCAGCCTTTGATAACTCCTCGGCCTCCTCCGGACTTAACGCCCGTTCTAAGTTGAGTAAGACAATCAGCCGTTCTTCAATCTTGGCCACACCGGCCAAATAATACGAATTAACTCCTTTGGTAATGGATGGAGCGGCTTCAATGGCGGAGAGGGGAACCCGTAAAACTTCGACCACTGCATCGACCAGCATGCCTACGGCTTCCTCCCCGACCTCCACAATAATCACCCTGGAATCCAAGCCCAAAGGCGGCAGGGTCAAGCCAAACCTTTTCCGTAAATCAACAATGGGGATGATTTCACCCCGCAAATTAATAACACCTTCCACAAAGTGGGGAGCTTTCGGCACTCTGGTCAAGCCCTGATCTAGTTTTTCAATTTCACGTACTTGGAGAATATTAACTCCGAACTCTTCCTCTCCCAATTTGAAGACTACCAACTGTGTAGTCTCTTCTCTCACTTCTTCTTTCTTCATGTTTCTCCCCCCTAAGGCTTTTTTTCTGAATCAGGCTACGTCCCTCAAATCAAGAATCAAGGCTACTCTTCCGTCACCCAAGATGGTGGCGCCGGCAATCCCGGGGATATTCCCCAAGAAACCGCCTAAAGATTTGATGACCACGTCTTGCTGGCGAAGAAGACTGTCCACTACACATCCAACCCGCTTCTCGCCGCTTTTGAAGACCACTACATCCAACTCGTCCAGGTCGGAATTTCTAGCGCCCTGAATTCCCAAATAATCCTGTAATCGCAAGAGCGGGATAACCTCCCCACGCAAGAGGGTCACCTCCTGATGACGGAGGATTTTTATGTCTTTCCTATTTACACTGATCGTCTGATCAACAAAACTGGTAGGAATGGCATAAACCTCCTCGCCCAGTTGAATCATTAATGTTTGGATGATCGCCAGGGTTAAGGGCAATTGGATAGTAAATTTTGTTCCCTCTCCCGGTACCGAATTGATGCTCACTACACCACCCAAAGCAGAGATCTTGTTTTTGACCGCATCCATCCCCACACCCCGTCCGGATACATCACTGACCTCTTTGGCCGTCGAGAATCCGGGCAAGAAGATTAAGTTAATCTTCTCCTGATCGGAGAGATCGTCCAGCGCGTCCTTGGTGATAAACCCTTTCTCTACCGCAGCTGCGCCGATTTTCTCCGGATCCATACCCCTTCCATCGTCCGTTACAGTGATGATTACACTGTTTCCTGTCTGGTAGGCATCCAGCGCCACCACACCGGTTCTGGGTTTACCCGCGGCTTCCCGCTCCTCCGGTTTTTCAATCCCATGATCTACGCAGTTACGAATGATATGAACAAGAGGATCTCCGATTTCATCAATTACTGTCCGATCCAGCTCAGTATCGACTCCACTGAGCTGTAATTCCACCTCTTTTTGGGTGCCTTTGGCCAGATCCCGGACCAACCTTGGAAAACGTGAAAAGACTTGATCAATCGAAACCATCCTGGTCTTAAGGACCTGATCACGCAGATCAATTGTTAACCTGCTTAAGTGCTCTACAGTCTCCTCCAACCGTTGATCTTTGATCTCGGAACTCAATTGTTCAATCTGTGAGCGGTTGATGACAAGTTCCGCAATGAGGTTCATTAGAGTATCGAGTTTTCGAATATCCACCCGAACTGTGGGGTAGATATTAGGCCCGGTGTGAACTGGAGAAGAAGGTTTTTGGGCTGGTTCATCTTTTTTCTGTGCAGCGCTGCCCGCAGTCTCCGTTTTTGCCACGGTGGTCTGCACTTCCTGCGGTTTACTTTCTCTCCGTTCGATCAGAATCTCTTCCGCCTTCACACTCTCACTTTTCACTTCTTTAACATCAGTTACTCTCTTGATGAGCTTGACGATTTTTTCAATCGGTTCTTTGCTGCACAAACCGATGATAAACTCCAGATCAAACTGTTCATCCTCGAGTTCTTTCGCAGTCGGAATCGTACGCATGATTGTTCCGACGGATTCCAGTTCGCGCAGGATCATAAAAGCCCGGGCGCCTTTTAAGAGACAATCCTTCTTCAACTGAATATCCAGGTGATAGAGGAAACTCCCACTCTCCAGCAATTTGGAGATATTCTCTTTTTCCTCCGCAGTATAACGCAGTTGAAGCTTCTTCCGCCGATCATTGCTGTCGGCCGGTGTTGTCTTTTCCTCCGGTTGCTGGGAATACTTTTTCAAGCGTTGCAAAATCCCGGCCACTTCAATGTCTTCTTCTCTACCTTCCGTAATCCCTTTAGCCAAAGCCTCCAGAAGATCCAAAGCATCAAAGAGCAGGTTAATGATCTCCGGGTTGATCTGGAGCTCCTGTTTACGCAAGAGTCCCAGCACATCTTCCATGGCATGTGTGACATTGGCCATTTTATTAAAACCCATAGTAGCGGAAGCGCCCTTCAACGTATGGGCTGAACGGAAGATCGCATGTAATATATCTATATTCTCCGGGTCCTTCTCCAAATCCAAGAGAGACTGATTTAGGATCTGCAAATGTTCCTGACACTCATCCATAAATACATTCAGATATTGTGACGTATCCACAGCAATTCACCTCCGGGATATATAGATGATTTAAACTTTTTTCCGGGAATTCCTTTATATTTATTATAAACCGGTTCATCCTCGCTCACTAGACAACCGGCTTATTCTCCTAGGTGTTTCATCTTCACCAACCGGCGCCAGAAAGAAATGAAACCGCCGGTGGGAATCTCAGGAAGAGACAAGATTCTATGGGCCAAGTTTTGCACATTCTTGGCGGCTTTACAATGCGGATCCATCAAGGAGAAGGGCTGCTGCAGTTTTACCGCTTGGGTGACAACGGGGTCATAAAAGACCATCCCTAAAGGCTCCACCTGAAAATCGAGGAACTTCTCCGCCACCATGACCAACCTGTTCATCACTTGCTGTCCTTCGTCTTCCTTATGCACCATATTAACGACTAAATAAACTTTGGAGGCTGAATTCTCCCTGGCCAGCACCTTGATTACGCCATATGCGTCGGCGATCGCCGTAGGCTCCGGAGTGGTTACGACCATCACCTCTTTGGCCGCAATCACAAAGCGCAATACCTTATTGGAGATCCCCGCACCCGTATCAAAAAGTATTATATCGGAATCCTTTTCTAAGCTATAGAATTGTTGCAGGCACTTATCCAGTTGCCATTCACTGATATCAGCCAACTCTTGAAAACCCGATCCACCAGCTATAATCCTTAGCCCGCCTGGTCCTTCCATGACAATCTGAGAAAGACTGCGCTCCCCGGAGAAGAAATGTCCCAGATGATACTCGGGGGTTATCCCAAGAATCAGATCTATATTGGCTAAACCCAAATCCGTATCGATCAGGGTAATCTTTTGACCCAGCGTGGAAAGGTAAATCGCCAAATTAACAGCGAGGTTCGACTTCCCTACTCCGCCCTTGCCGCTGGTCACCGCGATTACTCTGGTCCCCGAGGTTTTCTGCTTATTATTGGCATGTTCATTCACCAGTTCTCTTAGCTTTTCTGCTTGGTCACGCATGGCTATACTCCCTATCTATAAACCGCTTAAAAACATCAGATACCGCCACTTCTATGTCTTCGGGAACACTCTGTCCGGTTGTCACATAGGAAATGGGAATGTTAATCCTCTCTAAAAATTCGATAATATTACCTAATTCATTCGTTTCATCAAGTTTGGTAATGATCAAACGGTTATAAGAGACCGCTTGAAAAGCCTCGGCCGTCTCCAATAAGTCATCCAATTTAGTGTTAGCGCTTAAGACCAAATGGGTTTCATCGGGATTACGACCTGCCAAAAATTGCTTTAATTCCTTGATATGATGTTTATTTTTTTGACTGCGTCCAGCCGTATCCACCAAGATCAGGTCTTTGTCTCCCAACTTGCTAAGGGCTTTCTTAAACTCACCGACTGTATACACTACTTCAATCGGCAGATTGATAATCTCGGCATAGGTCTTTAATTGTTCGACCGCGGCGATCCGGTAGGTATCAATGGTGATTAAACCTACGGATTTACCTTCAAAGAGGGCAAAGTTAGCCGCTAGTTTGGCGATGGTCGTCGTCTTACCCACCCCGGTCGGCCCAATCAACACAACCACTGTCGGTTTGCTACTTATTTTAATGGGCGCGGGCGCCGGAAGAGTAAGTCGCCGCTTCTGTACGGCAATATTTTGCTCCGTCTCGCGTGTACGTGATGATGTCTCCGACTCTAACTGGCGCTTCAAGGATACTTGAGGCGTCGGGGAGGATCCTTCTCGCTCCGCCGCCTGGACCCGTTTTGAGACTCCCTCCACCGCCTGTCTCAATTCCTCCAATTCTTTACGCAACAGTTGAATCTCGGGGATGATACTGTCTTTCTCCGGCTTTGCTTCAGGCTTTACTACGGAGTTTACCTGAGGGTTCACTTGAGTCGTCGGCGCCGGGTTCTGCTTGGCAGCGGCGGAAAAGTGAGAATTAATGCGGGCGCGCTCGATATTTTCATCAACCGCCGCCAACACCTCAAAACGCTTTTTCGCAAAAAGGCCCAAAAAGCCCCCTTCCTTAAATGGTCTTGAGTGTAAAATCAAGGCGTCTTTCCCTAGATCTTGTTTTACTTGAATAATAGCCTTTTGCGCCGTATCCGCCACATATCTCTTGATCCTCAATCT
>DATCJV010000100.1:0-30908 GCA_036562625.1 Bacillota bacterium
GGTTTTGAGAACACTATTTCTTCTTTTTACAAGAAGATCAAGACCATGGATGGGGAATGAAGCGGGGACTGAAAGTTTTGTGTAGCATCATTCAGGATGCCGAAGCATCAACTAAAAAAGGTGGAGCGGAAAAGCAGAAAGGGTTATCAGAAAATGATTAAAGGCACAGGTATTGATCTGGTGAGTATCCCGCGCTTTAACGAAGCGCTGAACCGCAGAGGCCGGAGGTTGTTGGAGAAGGTCTTTACCCCCGCGGAGCGGGAAGCCTGCTGCTGGCGGGCATATAAGTTGGCAGGGCGTTTTGCGGCCAAGGAAGCCTTCTTTAAAGCATTGGGTTCCGGTTTCCGCGGGTTCAAGTGGCACGATCTGGAAGTGAGAAACGATGAACTGGGCGCGCCTTATCTCCACTTCTCCCCGCGTTTAGCCGGGCATCTTGAGGCTCAAGGGATAACCTGCGCACATCTGAGCATTTCTCATGATCAGGAGTACGCCATCGCCCAGGTTATTTTGGAGGGGTGAATATAGATGAGACTGGTCAAAGCGGCGGAGATGAGAGAAATCGACCGGAAAGCCATAGAAGACTATGCCATCCCGGGGATAATTCTCATGGAACACGCGGCCAACGCGCTCTTTCAAGTAATCAAGGAGAAATTTCCTTCGCCGGTGAAGACCGGCGTTATCTGTGGTCGTGGAAATAACGGCGGGGACGGATGGGCCCTCGCCCGTCTGCTGCTGCAGGCCGGTTGGGACGTTACCGTCTTTCATCCGGGCTTAGGGGTTGATCTTCCACCGGATGCCGGACGGAACAGAGAAATCAGCCTGAGGCTGGGAGTACGGGCGGAAGATTGGCAGACGCTGCTGGGTGCGGTGGAAAACATACAAAGTTATGACTTGCTCATCGACGCCCTCCTGGGCAGCGGATTCCGGGGACAGGCGGAAGGTGATTACAGACGCTTGATTGAGCTCATTAACTCCTCAGGCAAGCCGGTAATCGCGGTGGATCTTCCCTCCGGTCTGGAGGCTGACACCGGACGGGTGAATGGTCCGGTGGTAAAGGCGGGGCAAACAGTTACTTTCGGCCTGCCTAAAATAGGTTTGCTGGCCTATCCGGGGCGGGCGTTCGCCGGGGAGATAATTATTGACCCCATTGGCCTTCCGCAGCAATTATTAGGTGGAGAGCACACTAAATACTTCACTTATCTTCCGGAAGAAGTAGAAAAACTGCGGCCTCGAAGGGGGGCGGAGGCCCATAAAGGCAGTTGCGGGCGGCTGTTGGTCATTGGGGGCAGCGCCGGTTTGACCGGGGCCCCAGTCTTGGCCGGGATGGGTGCTTTACGGAGCGGCGCCGGTCTGGTTACGCTCGGTCTCCGCGATGGACTGCTCCTGACGGAAAAGCCCCCGGAACTGATAGTTAAATCCTGGTCCCACCTTCAGCAGGAGATTGAGACCTTAGAATTGGGCCGGAAATATGATGCGGTGGTCATCGGTCCCGGTTTATCAACTGCGCCGGATGGCCGGGATCTGCTGTTTAAGGTTTTGGCCACAGAAAACTTGACCAAAGTGCTGGATGCGGATGCTTTGAATATCTTGTCCACCGCAGAAGCGTGGTGGACAAAAGCCAAGGGTCCGCTGGTTCTGACTCCACATCCCGGCGAAATGGCCCGTCTAACCGGATTGAATGTTGCCACTGTGCAAAAAGACCGGCTGGCCATCGCGGAGGAGAGCGCAGCGCGTTGGCAGGCGGTTGTAGTTCTAAAAGGGGCGGGAACAACCGTCGCCTCCCCCGAGGGACTAATCTATATCAATCCCACCGGCAATCCGGGGCTGGCCACGGGCGGGACCGGTGATCTTCTATCCGGGATGATCGGAGCGTTTTTAGGACAAGGACTTTCCCCGCTGGCAGGAGCTTGCCTTGGCGTATATATGCACGGGGCGGCTGCGGATCTGGCTGCGGAAGAGTTGGGCTATACCGGGATGATTGCCGGGGATGTACTCTCCAGGTTGCCCCGGGTCTTGGGAGGAAAATTCGCAAAGGCGGAAGTTGATTCAGCCGACGGGCGGTATACGTTTGTTCCGCCTGTGCGGGAAAACCTTTGAGTACTATGGAGTCATGGCTATTTTGCCGGGAAGTAACGGGCTTAGTAAGTTGCCGAAGCGCGTTGATTACATAAAGAAGAAAGAGGGGTGGATTGTGTCAAGATACGGTGAAGAAAGAATACGGCCGGTCTGGGTGGAGGTTGACCTGGAGGCCATTGCGGATAATGTGCGGAAGATTAGAGAGGTAATTGGGGCAAAACCAAAAATCATGGCGGTGGTTAAGGCGGAGGCATACGGGCACGGCGCCGTTGCCGTGGCCAAAACTGCTGTTTCCGCCGGCGCCGAATGGCTGGGCGTGGCCATACCCGAAGAAGGGATTGCTTTAAGAAACGCCGGAATTGACCAGCCCATCCTGGTCTTTGGGCCGCTCTTGCCCGAACAGGCCGGGCAGTTCTGCACGCACCGGTTAACCGGTAGTATCACCACGTTTGAGAGCGCTTTGGCCCTGTCCAGGGAGGCGGAACGCAGAGGAATAGAGGCCGCAGTACATGTGAAGGTTGATACCGGTATGGGCCGGGTGGGGATCCAACCCCGGGAGGCGGAGGCATTTATTCGCCGTCTGCTGACTCTGCCCCGGATCAAAGTGGAAGGAATTTACTCCCATTTTGCTACAGCCGATGAAGAAGATCTAACCTATGCTTACCATCAATTGGCAGTGTTTCAGCGCGTCTTGTCCGACCTGGAGAGGGCGGGGATTGATCTTCCCTTGAAACATTTGGCCAACAGCGCCGGGATGCTTAATATTCCAGAAAGCCGTTTTGATCTGGTCCGGGCTGGAATCATTCTTTATGGGTTATATCCTTCACCGGCGTTCAACCGCAACTTGATTTCCGTGAGACCTGCCTTCACCCTGAAGGCCCGGGTCACACAGGTGAAAAGGGTGCCGCCGGGAACAGGGATAAGTTACGGGCAGCATTATCAGACAAAAAAAGAGACGAACATTCTGACCCTGCCCCTTGGCTATGCCGACGGCTGGATCCGGGCTTTAAGCGGAAAAGCCCGGGTTTTGGTGAAGGGTCGCTCCTATCCTTTAGTGGGCACGATCTGTATGGACCAGTGTATGGCAGAGGTGGGCGACACCCAAGTAGAAGTGGGCGAAGAGGTAGTGCTCATCGGCAAACAAGGCCGGGAGGAGATTACAGTTGATCAGATCGCAGCCCTGCTCGATACGATCAATTACGAAGTGGTCTGCATGATCAGCGATCGAGTGCCCCGGGTTTATACACGGATTTAACCTTTTTAAAGGGGGGTTTTTCGGCCTTACCGGACAAGAAGGCTAGAATAAGTAGATTTACTTATAACCGTCGAAAGATGACTTCTGAAGGACAGGAGTCATTTTTTGACGCGCGCAAAGTAGACCACTTTGCCTGTGAGATAGAGTCAGGGAGTACTTATTCTCGTTAATTTATGACACCAATGTCGAATAGGCTAATATTCTGAAGTATTGTTAATGAAAATAGCAAATTTTAAATTTAAATAACTATTATAAAATAAACTATAATTTTTTTATTACAATTGCCGATTTATAAAGTGAAGAGAAAAAGTAGGGGGATTACTCGATGCTCTTCCGAAGATTGGCGGAAACTTGGGCGTCCGCACTGGCACAGGCTGCGGGAGAAGAAGATGCCTATCGAAGAGATTTGGCCCGGTATGTGTTTGAGACTTTTTTGTCTGGCGCCTTATCGTTGGTTTTTATTGTTGCAGCTTCCTTGCTTTTTAGGGTATTCCGAACTGCTCTGCTTATTACTGCGACAATAGCCGTTTTAAAAAGTATCGCCGGCGGTCTGCACATGAGCACTCCCTTGCGTTGCGCCGTGACAGGCGCGTTTACCGTAGTGGTCCTCAGCTGTTTGGCGCTATGGTTTCCCTGGTCCCGGTATTCGGCGTTTTTTCGACTGGTATTCCTGATCGCCATTAATGTAATTGTTTGGCGAAAAGCCCCTCTGGAGACGAAGAGGAAACCCCTGACTCCGTCGCACAAGTATAACCTGGCTGTCCTCTCCAGAGTCCTGGTTTTTTCCGCCTCCTTCTTCTGTTTGCTCTTTCCAAAAGTCCGGGGAATGAATGAACTCTTTTACTCCTTATTATTTCAGGGGATAAATCTGTTGGAGGTTACCGCCATAGGAGTGGGCAAGCTGGACCACATCATGGGCTACGTGGAAAAGAACCCGGTGTTTTAGAAGGAAAGTGGAGATGGGCTTGGTTGGGTACATGTTTTTTAAACCGGCAGGTGATTTTTTATTTTAAATTATTAAGACCACACCACTGATAAGCAGAGATATATAAAACTACTTTTTATGCGACTCGCACTTTTAACAAAGCTGTGTAAGAGGCACAGCATCCTAATGCTCTTTCGTAGAGAGAAAGAAGAAAGAGTATTGAATCTTTAAAGAAGGGAGGCTCGGAAAGATGAAAAAGAAATTGGCTTCTTTATTAATCAGTTTGCTGATGGTTTTGGGTGCTTGCAGTATTAGTTCAGCTTGCCTTTTTGTTTGGTATCAACCGGAGTTGCCGGAGAGGAAGTAACATATTAATGTCACCATTAATATCATTTGAATAATAGTATAAAATGTGGTATATTTTTTTTTAAGATGGTTGGTATATTTTGTCTGTTTTGTAAAAGATTTATGGCTATCGGTGGTGTTATCCATGCCTAAAGAAGTCTTAATAAGCCTTATTAGTAGAAATCAATATCATTATATAATACTTAACGGACTATGTTATCTCTTTGTTTGGTTTTGGTTTATTAAACTTGCTATGAGATTGAATAAAATTAGCATTAGATGGCAGAAAATAATTCTTTGGTGTTTTCCTGCAGCAATTTATTCACTTATCGGCAAAGTATTTCTTCCACAAAAGTTTTTTGGTTTTATATCGATGCTAGTAGCTTTTATATTGGTGAGTTTTGTTGGAAAATTGACATTAAAAAAAACATTATTGACCACAATAATAATGTTTTTTTTGACCTTTTTAGGCCCTATTGTTGTTGAGCCTGTAATTCGTTTTAATGAAAATTTGTATATATATCTTTTCCATGATCCTTCAGGGTTAATAATAGGTGGATTAATTGAGGGGTTTTTCCCTTTTATGTTTTCAATTATTCTTAAATATTATGATTTTGAGTTAAGTAAAAAAATACGTGATTCAGAACTTTTAGGAATAGTAATTTTAGGTGTATTGTTTTTGGCAATGTGTTCATTAATGAGTCAGTATATATGCTTAATAGTTGATTCCACCAATGATTATTTTTTTTATTCCTTTATTCTACAGCTATTCTTGATTACAACCGCTATTTTGGCTTTTATCCTCAAACACCAATCCCTCAAACGCGAAGAAAAAGATCGCCTGTGGGAGCAGTTGCATCAACAACTGGAACAGAGTTCCGCGCTGATTAGATTATTAGCCGGCGAGCAAAGGGAGTTTAGAAATAAACTACAGGTGTTACGGGGCATGGTGGACTTGGGAAAATGCCAGGAAGCGGTAAGGTATATAGACAGAGTCAATAGTGAAATGATCAATACGAAGGCTATTGATTTTGACAACCCCATCCTGGGTTCGGCTTTGCTGGAACAGATCGTGCAAGGCCGGGAGCTGGGAGTGGAGATCAAGATCGAAAACGGGTCTTCCCTCAAGGAAATGTATAATTCCTTTAAAATCGGCAAAGCTCTTAAGTTGGCGCTCAATTACTTCCTCAATAATCCGGCGCTGAAGAAAGAGAATCCCCGTGTGGTAGTGGTCACTATTGAGAAAGGTGTAGATAAATATCAATTCAGTATCTTTTGCCATAAAAAACAACAGCAGCACCAGATACGCCAGGTTGAGCTTTGTGAGGATGATGATCAGAATTTAAAAGAGGCGGAGGCGATTATTAAAGAACTGGACGGTAGGTTTTCTTATGGGTATCTTCGCGAGGTCTTGACCAGATTCAGTTTTGAAATCCCCGCCACCGCGCAGGGTTTGTAATTTTCTAAACCGCCGATGTAATCCAGTCTTAGAGTTACTGACCAGCAAAAGTATGTTTGCCCTTGATACGGTTTGTAGGAAGATTCGGATATAAGTGAAAAAATAGGGGCTGACAAACGCTTGGTATTGATCTATTATGTATATGTAGATAAGGAAATAATTGTCATGGCTACCTATGGAACAAAGGCCGGAACAAGGTAAAGTAGATAAAGGGGAGTCAGTTATGGTAGTGGTGGGCTTTAAAATTGACGACACTTATTACACGCAAGGCTTTCACCCAAGGGAATTTGTTTTCAAGACTAAATTGGAAATGGTTGATCTCATCGAGATCCAAATCGTCTTGCGTCCCAGGAAGGATAAGTCTTTGAGACTGGAGTACCTTGGCAGGGATGCGCAGGGGGACCTTTATTATATTCATCCGGAAGAGAGCCGGTTTGTTCCGGCGGAAGAGGGGTTTACCTTTCAACGGTGCGGAGATGTCTACGTTTCGCAAGTTTTCCCTCTTGAACCTACACCCGCTGCTTTTCTTGAGCAGATTAAAACTGTACTCAATAGGGTGTTGGATGATAGAAAAGCACTGTAGGGTTAGACATTCTCCAGAACCGGTCGAATCTCCGTGGGCGGAGTTTTTTTTTGCCCGAAATCCTGCTTAGAAGAGCAAGCGGTGTGAACTCCACCGCACCGTCATCGACTCCGCCGATAAACGTAAGGACGCCTGAGTAATTGACTCTGTACATAAATGATAGTATACTAGTTTAGTATGTAAAACCAACTTAACTTGTAATAACCTTTTTCTTTTGCCCCTGATCACTTGATACCACAGGAGGGAATCATTTGACTGCATTATTACATACCATCACCCAATTTACTTGGGGAAATATCGCCATGATCTTAGTGGGCGGGCTTTTGATTTATTTAGCGATTAAAAAAGACTATGAACCAATGCTGCTGCTACCCATCGGTTTTGGTGCTATCTTGGCGAATATTCCGCTCTCTTCAGCCATTGGGGAGCACGGATTCCTGACCTTGCTGTATGAGGCCGGGATTAGCACCGAGCTTTTTCCGGTTTTAATCTTTATTGCCGTTGGGGCCATGATTGATTTCGGACCCCTGCTGCAACAACCTTTTATGCTCTTTTTCGGAGCGGCTGCGCAATTCGGGATCTTTATGACTACCATCTTTGCCTCCCTTTTCGGTTTTAGTCTGAAAGAAGCTGTTTCCATTGGGATCATCGGAGCCGCCGATGGGCCGACCTCCATCTACGTGGCGAATCTTTTTGCCGGAGATCTGGTTGGTCCGATTACGGTGGCCGCTTATTCGTACATGTCTTTAGTGCCCATAATTCAACCGCCGGTGATTAAGGCCTTGACTACTGTGGAGGAGAGAAAGATCGGAATGGATTTGAACTTGGCCAAGGTTTCCAGGACTACCAGAATTCTCTTTCCGATCTTGGTGACTCTGGTGGCTGGGGTGATTGCTCCGTTGAGCCTCTCCTTGATCGGGTCTTTGATGTTCGGTAACTTGATTCGCGAATGCGGTGTCTTGGACAAGCTTTCCAAGGCCGCCCAGAACGAATTGGCCAACCTGGTTACGCTGGTTTTGGGAATCGCCATCGGTTCGACCATGGTGGCGGAGTCCTTTTTAACCTGGAAGACTCTGCTGATTCTAGGCATGGGCTTGGTGGCGTTCATCTTTGACACCGCAGGCGGCGTGCTCTTCGCCAAGCTGCTTAATATCTTTTTACCAAAGAAAATCAATCCGATGATCGGCGCAGCCGGGATCTCTGCTTTCCCCATGTCGGCGCGGGTCATCCAGAAGATTGCGCAAAAAGAAAACCCGGGAAATTATATTTTGATGCAGGCCATCGGAGCGAATGTGGCCGGACAAGTCGGTTCGGTGCTGGCCGGGGGAATCCTCATCTATCTTGTTAGTTCCTTGGCTTTATAGGGATGAAGGAGGTAAGAAAGGCGCATGTTGAATGTCCTTAGCATTATGGGGCAGAGTTTATTATTGACCTTCCTTGGGATCACCGTATTTTATCTTTTGATCAAAGCCTTGGTCCGGTATTTTCCTGATAAATAAGGAAAACCCGCAGGGTTGAAGGTTGATAAAAATGAAGGTAACCGGTGTTCATCTGGTTACCTTCATTTTTAATGACAAAAGTTTTCTGTATTTATTCCAAGTCTCTTTCGGGCTGGGGCAGGGCTTGTTGCCATTTTTTGTCGTGGGAATAACCGACCAAGAGACAGATCCAGGCAAAGATGAACGCCACCAGCAAAGACAAGCCCATTACCGAGCGCCGGGTAGGAAAGAACGACCGGCTGGCAGGGATCGCCTGTTCCACCCAGGTCAGGTCGGAGCGGACCATTCCTTCAATGGCTTCCAGCTCCACCAGTCTGCTGCGTAGTTTGGTCTCTACCTCCCGCCATGCTCTTTCCTGGGCTAGCTCTTCCGGGGCCTGATTGCCACGACCAGTCTTCACAGCTGCGACGCTCAATGGTTGGGCGCCCTTCAGCAACTGTTCCCGTCGAATCTGCAGATCGTACAGGTTGATATAGAAGATATATAAGGCGTTTTTGATATTATCCGGTCCCGGCAGTTTGGTGTTATAGTGTTTCTTAAAAATATCAGCAGTTTTCGTCTTGATGCGCCAGATATCAGTCATCACTTTTTTGACCTGAGGCGCCTCCCAGCCACCTGCCAGTAAGCTTTGGACCAGTTTTTCCTCTTCTTTTTCTAATTTGGCCCGCACAGACTTGAGAATCCAGTGATCCGGGGTTAAGGTTTTTTCTATGGCCTTTCTTTCGTCGGCATGAAGGGCGGTAAGATAGTATTGGATCTTCCCTCTAGTATATCTGATATCACCGTCAATTGTCTGCAGGTACTCTCTGTGGCGGATTTTTGCCGCCGGGCGCACCGGCGGCGGACTGTCCGGTCTTTTTCCCCCCGGAGCTTCTCCTTTTTTTGCTCTGAGCTTTCTTAGTTCAGCTTGGAGATGAGACTTGGTCTCCGCCAGTTCGGAGAGGCGCTTCTCCTTCTCTTCCGCCATTAATGTTTCGATTAAAGTATTTACGATCATGCTTGCTTCCTGCGGATAAGGATAGATTAGACTGACCTTAACCAGGCTTCCGGATGAGATCCTGTTTACTCTGAGTAAATGTTTGAGCAGCTTCCGGTGGGAACCCTCCGTCCGGTAGCCCAGTTGTTTGAGGGTCTTATCCAGCAGCGCGTCACTGCGCAGAAAGTGGATGGTGTTTCCCACCGCTGTTTCTGTTCCCTCTGTTCGAAAGGCCAGTTCCTCCAGGCCGTATTCTCGCTTTTCAACATTGATGACGGCTTGTGCCAGGTACAGGGGAGGAGCTTTCTGCAGGGCAAAGTAGCACCCGGCAAAGAGTAACAAGCAGAAGAGTATCAGCCACCAGCTTTGTCTACAAAACACTGAAAAGAGACTGACCTTTATTTCTTTCATCATTAGCACCTCCGGAGAAGGAGTAAATGAAATAAAAAAGTAATACGGAAAGGCATAGTCTGTTACCCTAATTTTACCTTTCTTTGACTGGCATGTGAAGGAGAAGATATCCTCTATGCCAAAATTTCGGTATTTTTTATGAATTTCTTGAGGTTCTGTGGTAAAATAGAAGCATTGCCAGGTAAATTTTCAACCCGGAGGGGTGAAGGACAGGGAGGTTGCACCGATGTATTGGGAAGAGAATTTAGAAACCATGAACGAAGGCACGCTAAAAGAGATGCAGCTAAAATTGGTCAATCAGACACTGGCCAAAGCCGTGGAGGCGCCTTTTTACCGTAACATTTCCAGTAAAAAGCTTCGGACTTTAGATGAGATCAGGGAGATCCCGTTCACCAGGAAACAGGACTTGCGGGAGCACTTTCCCTATGGTTTTTTACGTACAGACTTATCCGAAGCGGTTAGATTACATTCGTCATCCGGCACCACCGGAAATCCAACAGTTGTCTTTCATACCAGGACGGATATTGAAAACTGGACCAATCAGGTGGCCCGGTGTATGTATATGATCGGCGTCCGTCCCGGGGATGTCTTCCAAAACACCATGGGGTACGGACTTTTCACCGGAGGCTTGGGGTTTCATTACGGCGCGGAGAAAATTGGCGCTTTAACCATACCCATCGGTCCGGGAAACAGTAAACGGCAGGTTTGGTTCATGCAGACGTTCGGAACTACCGTGGTGCATATCTTACCCAGTTATGCCCTGCGGCTTTATTCAATCTTTGAGGAGATGAATGTTGATCCTAAGAAGGATACGCAGTTGAAGACTTTTATCATTGGCTCCGAACCTCATAGTGAAGAGTTGCGCCGGGAAATAGAGGATCTTTTCGGAGTTAAAGCTTATAATTCATACGGTCTCTCCGAAGTATGTGGTCCGGGTGTGGGTTTTGAATGTCCTTACCAAAAAGGCATTCACCTTTGGGAAGACTATTATTACGTGGAGATTATTGATCCGGAGACCGGGGAAGTGCTTCCGGACGGTGAAGAAGGGGAGCTGGTCCTCACTACCCTGCAGAGAGAGGCCATGCCGCTCCTGCGTTACAGAACAGGCGATTTGACCAGGGTGCTCCCGGGGAAATGCGAATGCGGACGGATTCATAAACGAATCGAAAGGATTAAGGGAAGAGCGGACGACATGCTAATCATTAATGGAGTCAATATCTTCCCCATTCAAATCGAGGAAACGATCATGAGAGTGCCGGGGGTCGGGAAGAATTACCTGATCGAAGTAAAAACCGAGAATTTCATGGACAAACTCTATGTTAAAGTAGAAGTGGATAAGGAGATCTTCGAAGGAACGCTGGCCGGTCTCACCGGGTTACAGAAGAAACTTACGGAAGAATTGAAGGCAGAGATTACAGTGACGCCAACAGTTCAACTGGTCGAACCCGGTACCCTTCCAGTCTGGGAAGGAAAAGCCAAACGGGTTCAGGATTTACGAAGTAAATAAGAGGGGGTGTGGTCATGGCCTACCATTTATCGATTTTTGTGGAGAATCGTCCGGGAAAACTGGAGAAGATTACGAAAGTACTGGCGGATAACGGGATCAATATTCGCGCCATCTCCTTAGCCAGCGCCGGAGAATTCGGCGTGGTCAAGCTGTTGGTGAATGAAGGTGACCGGGCATTTGCCGCTTTGCAGGAACAAAACATTACTGTTTCCAAGCGAAGGATCCTGGTTATTCTGTTGCCTGATTCCCCCGGCGCCATGTACGACCTGCTGGTCGTTTTAGCGGAAAAGAATATTAATTTGGAAGACTGCTATGGTTTTGTGGTAGAGAGTAAAAAACAGGCGGCTGTGGTGATTGAAGCCGAGAAGTATCCTCTGGCTGAAGGGGTATTGAAGGAAAAAGGCTACAAGTTGCTGTCGGATCAGGAATTGGCCGCTATATAAGCCATATAAAGGGAGCGCTCCGAAAAAACGGAGCGCTTTTTGTATACAAGGGAAGTTAGGAAACTAGTCTTCAAGGAGTAAAAAGGGGGGCAGTCTGGAGTGGCGTCTTTGCCAAAAAATTGAACCCTTCCCCGGCAGGCAGGAAAGAGAAGAATCTTTGCGAATACAGTGATGAGCTGGGAGTTATTAATCTGTCAACTGAGGGCGGGCGGTTAGTTCCGGCGTAATCCCCTTGGCAACACCGATCAGGGTACCGGTTTTTATGTAGTAAGTAGGCAGCAGACAACACCAGGCAAGGGAGAGAAGAATATGTTTACCAAATGCATCAGTATTTTTGGCACAATTCTCTGTTTATTGGTTTTCATTCCGGGGATAAGTTGGGCGGAAGAGTCCGCTGATTTTGTATATAATCGGTCAGAACCCCAAGAAAACCAAGGATTACCAGGTTTTCAAGCCGGGGCCGGACCCGTCGAAAGCCAGAACAGAAAGAACCCGCTGGGAGTAGGCTGGCAATATACGAAGCCGGCCAGTGGTTTTAGTGTGAAATTTCCTGTGTCTGACGGGTATTATCTCCAACCTCTCCTTTCATTCTCTATTGACCGTAAAAATGGCGATACTTCCGGGGAAATTGATTATGGGCTAAGAGGACTGTACTTGCTGCCCGACCGGCGGCATATACAGCCTTATACCGGGATAGGCTGGGGACGAACTGAAAGTTATGATTCCGGACAGAGGGAGTATGGGTTTGAGGTTTTTGTCGGCGCTGAATACAAAAAGTTTCTTCTGGTTCCTGCCATCGAAGTTGGCTTGGGAGGGTTTTCCAAGTCCGATGGGAGTTTTCACGCCGGAACCACTCTGAATTTCTCCATATTCTACTATTTTTAAAGGCCCCGTACTGATCAAGACCTAGGAAATGATGCCAACACGGATGAGGGGGAAGATTATTTTTGAGCAGAATAATATGTTTTAGTGAGGAGAAATTAAGTAGCCGGCAGGACATTTGGGGTATGGAACAGAAATAATACCCGTTAATCGGTGGTGACAGGTATCAGGAATGAGCCTATTTCAGGGAGGGTTTTGCATGTATGCGGTAATACTGGCCGGAGCGGAGGGAATCAGCGGTACGGGAGAGCTGTCATATAAAGCCGGTCTCAGTCTGGGAAACGACACCATGCTGGGAAAGGTGATTGATGTTGTTTCCAAGATCAAATCCGTAGAGCGGATCGTGGTGGTCGGCGCCGAGAGTCTGTTGAAGGAGAAGGAAAGAAAGAAGGTATGGCGGATCATAGCTCCCGGTAAGTCTTTCTTTGCCAACTTGGAACAGGGGATTTTAAGCATCCCCGGAGAGGAAGAAGTTTTGGTAGTAGCCTCCGATCTGCCGTTAATCACAAGTCAAGCATGTGCCGACTTTATTACCAAGTGTCGCAGCAGGCAGGCAGATGTGTATTATCCGGTGATCCCGAAGGAACTTTATGAAAACGCCTATCCCGGTTCGGAACGCACTTATATTAAACTGAGCGACGGAGTTTACACCGGTGGTAATATGGTATTAATGAAAACCTCCTTCTTCCGCCGGCACCGGAAGTTAATTAGATTAGCAATTAATCTGCGGAAACGTCCATGGATTTTAGCCCTCTATTTTGGACTTGGTTTTTGGGGGAAGTTTGCCCGCAAGAGCCTGACCATCAATGATATTGAAGAGATAATCAAGAAGAAATACAAGTTTAGGGGAGCGGCGATCATTAGTCATTATTCGGAGTTGGGTTTTGACATTGATTCTCAGGAAGACTTGAATTGGATTCGATTTTATTGGGCGGGTATTCGCGACGGCTGGAAACGGGAGCTGGAAAAAGATGAGTGGTTGATGTGACCTTTTAAGTGATCGGTACGAATCAATTGTTATATACCAATTGACAAAAAACCGCCTGTGAGCTATAATATGAAATATCAAATATCTGATATGAATCGATGAAGTTTTAAACCGTGTGTGGTCACTTGGTTTAAATGGAGCGAGTAGTGAAACCGGTATTAAAGATCTTTTTCTTTAATCCGGTTTTTTTATTTTATTTTACCTCGTTTGTATCATCTACGCAGAGAACGAATTTTTTCGAGGAGGAAGTTCAGTTGAAAAAAACCATCAGATTATTGAGCGTTACCCTTATTGGCCATTCTAACTTTAATGGAGACTGCTTTTACCGATGAACGGGCCTCCCATACCATTTCCGTCACCATTCCGGAAAAGGTGGAGATTATCTTGTCCCACACTAATATTGATTTGGTTTTACCGTGAGCGGACCTGAAGTATTGGAAGATTCCTTGGATGTGCCGGTAGGAGGATGGAAAGCACTACATATTCTTCTTTTCCGGGTTGTAAAAGGAGATGCTCCTGGCCACCCAGGAGGGTCCAGCCTAACTCCGAAGAGGAGGAGAGATAAATGGATTTTGTGATAAACCATTTATGAGGGATCGCTTGAATCTGAGTTTGTTGTAGAACAATAGAAGGCCTTCCATGAAAAGAGACTTCTCCATCAGGAAGTGGTGATCTTAGCAGTAATTAATTCACCTAAAAATTCTGAGGATATTCCTGCCAAAGTCTAGATGGAAAGTAAATTTTCGTGTATTTTTTTTCAGTGGGGGAAAAATACACAGGTGAGCAAAGAGACTATAAGGGTGAGGATTATGATCAAAAGCAAAAGGAATCAACTGGCCATAATCTACTGGTGTTTATTTTTACTGACCTTGTCAGGGTGCACATTATGGGATTATCTCAAACCTCCCCAACGGGAAGTAACTCCTGCCCGGGGCAATATTGAGGAGGCCCGTGAGTTGGCGCACTCTTTTATGCAGGCCCGGATCACCGGAGAATCCGAAGACTATATGCGGGCTTTCTTGACGGAAGAGGCCTGGCGGGATTATCAAGGGAAGGACTTTATCTTCAAGTCTACCAATAGCCAGGAAGTGGTGGGTTACAGGATTACTGACGAGTCGGAACTGGCGGAAGACAGGTTTGGCTTTACCATTATCGTGCAAGAGGTCGATCTGGAGTCGGCAGGCGCCCGTAATATTCTGGAAGATATAATCATCCGGTATGATCATGACGAATACCGGGTGTCTTCCGCGCGGTTTGTTGAGAAAAATCTGGCGCAGGTGAAGGAGGATACCCTGGTGTGGCGGCGCGAGACTGCAGACGGGCAGGAAGAAGAAGTACCCGTGGTGCGGCTGACGGAACTGCCGACGGAGCTGGTGCCGATTGGGGGAACACCGGATCAAAAATTTGGTGTGGGGCGCGCTGGTTTCTCCAGTGTGGTGCTTTTTCCAGATAATAAGGGGTTGGCTTTGAGCACTACCGGGGGGCATAGCCTAATCGCCGTTCACAAGTGGGATACCACGCCTTCCGGTAAACAGCGAAAAGGCGAGTTAATCCCGGTGGATTTGGTCTTCAATGGGGTGGCGGAGTTAATGGCGGTTTCCCCTGATGCGCAATACTTGGCTGTTGAAACCGTGGAGGCTTCGGGGAGTAGTATTCTTCGTGTATACCGGACGGATGGACGTAACCGGTTGAATCTGGGACTGGATGAAGCCTTTCCGCCGGATAAATATGAAGTCAAATTCAACAGATGGGAACCGGACAGCGGCGGTCTGATTATTAGAGTAAACGCTAGGCCGGAGGCGCCTGACCTCAACCAAAACACCTTGGGTACCTGGGAGATTAATATTAAAACTGGTGAACGTGAGAAGATTGTTGGGTAAGGCGGAAGATGGGGGCGGATGGGAAAGAGGCCAAGTCCGGCTGGAACAGGCGAATACTTGGCGGCCTACAAAGAGGAGTCTATAAACACTGGTTTACTGTCCTGTTGCTCGGAATCGCCCTGGCTGTGATCTTTCGGGTAGTCAGTTTATTGTGGCCTCCGGATCGGGTAGTGGAGAAGAAAGTAATTCAAGTGGAAGTAGTTTTGGAACAAATCCCGATCAGACAGGGTCAGAGTATCAGAGAAGGCCAGTGGGTACAGGATGGCCGCACTGGGGATTATCTGGGGAAGGTGGTTAGCGTTCAAACCAAGTCCAGTAAAAAGGACCACGTAGACCTGGTTTTAATTATTGAAGGACCGGGTGAGGTGAGGGAGGATGATGGGATTTATTTGGGGCGTAAACCAATCAGAATCGGTGAAAACCGGATGCTGAGAACGCTCTATACGGTGTTTGCCGGACGTATAGACTACCTCTCCGTGCTGAAAGATGAGGAATGACAGAGATCTAAAATCCGGCCGCCGCTTACATGTAAAAAATCAGGTTAAGCTGTCTTGTCTCCAAATAAGCCGGATAAACTACCGGCTTCAGTTGGAAAGAAGATGGGAACCCCTGGTTTGGTTGGCTTTGGCTTTAATCCCTTATCTTCAGAAAGAATTATGGCTATATTTGCTGCTCGCGTCGGCACTTTTTTTCTCCCCGGTAGCGCCGGTCAAGCCCAGAGGCCTCCCTGTCGCCGGCTTTTGGTTGGGATGGGGGTTCTGTGCTTCCTTGTGGTCAATGGAACCAGGTCAGGCCATGGTGCACTGGATAAAGGAAATGGTAGTGAGTCTAGGGGGCATTGGGGCCGGACAGTACCTGAAAAGAAAACCGGTAGGTTGGGGGATCTTCTTTACCTTCAGCTTGCCGGTGATTTTTTTAGGGGTGGTCCAAACTGTAAAGAAAAGCGCGTATCCTCTGGAGTGGGTATCCCCGGAGCGGGCACCCGGTGTCTTCACCAGAATCACCGGGACCCTCGGCAACCCTAACCTCTTAGGGGAATACCTTTCTTTTCTGCTTTTCCTGGCCTTAGGAGCAGGGCTGGCCGGATTAAAGAGCAGCCGGGGAAAGCCGGACCGTTTACACCGGTGGCGCTATGCTGGTGGTTGGTTCATAGTCTTGGCGCCGCTCTATGCTTTACTCCTGTATCCTACTTTTTCCCGTACTGCTTGGTGGAGCGCGATCATCAGTGCGCTTTCCTTTGTCATTCCGGAGAAGAGGAGAGGGTGGCGCCGGAGCGGAGTAATACTTCTGTTTTTCTTGGTTTTGCTGCAACCATTATATCTCTCGGCCATAGCCGGACAGCCGGCACTCTCCCACGGCACACTGGGATATAGGTTGAAAATATGGGCAGGAACTTGGGAATTAATCAAGAAGTTTCCATATAGCGGAGTGGGAAGCGGCAATTTTTCCCGCTATTATCCGTTTTTCAGCATCTATCAAGCGGATCATGCCCATAACCTATATTTACAGATTGTGGCGGAGAAAGGCTTTCCCGGTTTGCTTATTTTCTCCATCCTTCTTTACCATGTCCTTTCCCTACCGGTTGGGGACCTCGCGGACCGGGGGGTAAAAGCCGCCCTCTTTACACAGGTGGTGGCGGGTATAGCCGAATTTGTCTGGGCCGCTCCACTAATGCTGTGTCTCTTTTGGTTAGGGTATGGGTATTTAATGGAGGCCGGAGATGGATAAAGGAAAGATTTTGCTCTTCGGGTATTATGGTTTTTCTAATTTGGGTGATGAATTGTTCATCTCCTACTATCTTGATCTGCTTAAGCAGAGGTTTTCCCATCGCCGTTTAATCGTGTTGGTCAATGGTCCTGCGCGCTATGAGGCAGGTGACGGTGTGGAGTATGTCTCCAGATGGAACCTGAAGCGCTTGGCCGGGTTGTTGGCCAAGGGAGATCTCCTGCTTGGTGGCGGAGGGAGTCTCTTCCAGGATGCGACTAGCAAAAGAAGTTTGCTTTATTATCTAGCCTTGCTTCGCCTGGCGCAGTTTAAAAAGGTTCGGATCATCCTGGCCGGACAGGGACTGGGCCCGCTCTCTCCGCTAGGAGCGAGATTAACGGCAAAGGTCTTGAATAAAGTCGACCTCATCACCTGTCGAGATGAGGCTTCGGTCAAGCATCTATTCCAGATTAACGTGTACCGCCCGGCCATACATCTGGGGGTTGATCCGCTGTGGGGGTTACGAGGGTTGAATCTCCCCTGGCAGAAGCTGCTTCCACCCGCACCGTCCAAAGCAATAATCGGCCTTTTTTTACGAAAAGAAAAAAAAGAGAGGTATTTGTCGGTAAAAGAGGAATTGGTCTCCATGTTGCGCCTGAATTTTATGGGTGTGCGCGCCATGGCTTTAGCGCCGCAGGATCAATTATCTTTGCGGGATCAGACGGGTAACGTTTACTTGTCTTCCACACTGGAGATTGGAACGCTGCCCCAAATGATTGCGGCCTGTCAAGGCTTGACCCTGGTAATCAGTGAAAAACTACACGGTTTATTATTGGCCGCGCGGCTGGGCATACCCGGGATTGGGCTGGGGGGTGACCCCAAGATCAAAGAGTTTTGTCATACCATGGGCTACCCCCACTTTACTTGGGAAGAGTTGAGTTATGAAGAGACCCTCACCGGTTTGTTTTTGGAAGAAGTAATGCAGATCATTAAGAACCTTCCGGCAGTTCAGGAACGCTTGGTGGCGACCGTAAAACGATTGGAAAAGAAGGCGAGGCAGGAGCGGATATGGTTAGTCAGGGCGATTACGGAACTTCTGAAGTAGACGCGCGTGTCTTCGTGCTGGATATCCCGGTCCATGTCATTTCTCCCGGGGAAGCCCTGGAAGTCTTGGTGCGGGCTGTAGAGACAGGCCGGAAAATGCGGATCATAACGCTTAATCCGGAAATGGTGATGCGGGCGCAAACAGATCAACGTTTTGCTCAGGCTGTTCGTCAGGGCCATCTCTGCGTACCGGATGGAATAGGAATAGTTTGGGCAATGCGTCGGAAGGGCATCAGGGGGCAAGCCCGTATCAGCGGGGTGGATCTGATTGAGGGCTTGTTGGATCATTATGCAGAGTATAAAGAAGAGTTGAAGCTGTTTCTCCTGGGTGGGCGGCCGGGAGTTGCGCAGGAGGCCGGCGAAAGGATGAAGCGCCGGTGGCCGTCGGTGCAGATCGTCGGCAGCAGGCACGGATATTTTACTGCTGAGGAAGATGAGGAAATCATGGAAGAAGTGAATAATGGGGCGCCCGATTTATTATTGGTGGGCATGGGCCTACCCAGACAGGAACTGTGGCTGACGGAGCATTGGGAGAGACTCCAGGTCAAACTGGCCGTAGGAATCGGCGGCGGTTTGGATCTGTGGGCCGGTCGGGCGAGACGTGCGCCCCGACTGGTTAGGAGCCTCGGACTGGAGTGGCTCTTCCGTACGTTGCAAGAACCGCAACGCTTTTCCAGATTAAAGGTGTTGCCCAAATTTGTCCTGGAGGCATGTTTGAGAAGTGAAAAGTAGGAAGAGAAGCGTCGAAAAGTTCAGGAGGGAAGTCCGGGACTACATAGGAATCTTTGCCGGGATTAACCTTACCGCCCTGGCGTTGGTGTGGTTCTTAATCCCGAATAAAATCGCGGCCGGTGGAGTCAGCGGGCTGGCCACCATCCTCTATTATTTGTGGGATTGGCCAGTGAGCTTGGTTATTTTTTCTTTGAACATCCCCTTGTTATTGATCTGTTTGAAAATTTTCGGCCCACGGTTTGGTGCAAAAACTTTTTTTGGCGCAACCTTTCTGGGCTTGGCAGTGGAATATTGGGGGCGGCTGGTCACGCCTTTAACCCTCAATCCTTTACTGGCCTCTTTATATGGGGGGGTCTTGGCCGGGATCGGAATGGGTCTCGCCTTTCGGTATCAAGGGACCACCGGCGGTACGGACTTGGCAGCCCGAATCATTGAACACTACACCACATTATCAGTAGGCAATGGGTTACTGTTGATCGACGGAATGGTGGTAGCCTTGGCCGGCTTGGTGTTCAGAACTCCGGAAGCAATGCTCTATGCTCTGATCTCCCTGGGCGTGACCAGTAAGGCCATTGATGGGGTATTGGAAGGGCTTAATTACTCAAAGGGGGTCTTCATCATCTCCGATCGCGCCGGAGCGATTGCCCACAGGATCTTGACGGAGTTGGGCCGGGGAGTGACCGGTCTCTCCGGGAAAGGCTTATATTCCGGTCGGGATAAAGAGGTATTATTATGCGTGATCGGGCGCGCGGAGGAGATTAAGTTAAAACAACTTGTTAAACAGGAAGATCCTGCGGCATTCATGATCATCACCAATGTGCATGAGGTTTTGGGGGAAGGATTCAGTGAGGAAATGGCAGAAAAATGATGCCGGAGGAAAACAACTCATAAATTCTACAGTAATGGAAAATATATTGATGAAAAGGAAGGAATTTGATGTAGGTCAGCGAATAATATATTTTAGTGTCCCTATAGGCAAAGGTAAGTATGTGTAAGGATAATATACATACGATAAGGGTTTGGGGAAAACTGTATACAGGTGATGTCTGGGATTTCCAGGAATTAACAATAAAATTCCTTGGGAAATTCCCATTCATCTATAAACAAAAATCTACAGAAAAGGAGGCGTGGAGATGAAGAAGTTTCTTGCTCTTGTAACCGCGGTATCTTTAGTACTGACCCTGGCGTCAGTGGCCATGGCGGGTTTCGATGATGCTCCCAAATCAGACCACTGGGTATATGACAACTTTATGTTGGTATATAACTCAGGGTTGCTCAAAGGGTATCCAGATGGGACCTTCAAGGGGCAGAGATACGCTACCCGTTATGAAATGGTTGAACTTACCGGTAGAGTGCTCACCTATATTGAGAGCAAAGTGGCTTCAGGCGCCGGAGGCGGACTCAATGCTAATCAGGTTAGAGCTTTGATCCGGGAAGAACTGGGCCTGGATGCAGGCGAAGCCGATGAGCTTTATACCGCCATTCAAGAATTGCAGAAAGAATTCCGGGATGAGCTTCTACAACAAGGTGTCAGAATAACTCTTCTGGAGCAAACAGTTGAGGCTAATACCGAAGAAATTGCTGCCTTGAAAGAGGAAATGAAAGAGATCAGAGGCGGTTCTGCCGCAGAGGCTATGAAGCAAGCCAAGAGCGCTAAGATTATGGCGATAATCGGGATTATTCTGGGGATCGCCGGTATTGTTGTAGGTGGATAATTTATATAGACACAATACTTAAATCTATAGTTAACTAAGTAAGTTTAATAACTAGTTAAGCAGCACATCAGGGCCGTTAAAACGGCCTTTTTTTCTTGACACCGCTTGGACGGTGTGGTAAATTATTCGTAAAACACTGGGAGGGTTTGGATTGCGCCCCCTGACAATTGCTTTACCAAAGGGCAGGCTCTTTAAAGATGTAATTAACATTTTACATAAAGCCGGTTATTTAGGAAGGAAAATTGACGACGATTCCCGGCGTCTTTTGTTATCTGATGAGTCAAGCGGTTTGAATTTTATCTTGGCTAAACCTACGGACGTTCCTACCTACGTTGAGTATGGCGCCGCCGATTTGGGTGTGGTGGGCAAGGACGTTTTATTGGAAGAAGCCAAGGATGTTTGTGAGCTTCTTGACTTGGGTCTGGGTGGTTGCCGGCTGGTCGTGGCGGTACGGCAAGAGACCGGTTTCCAATCTTTACAGGATTTTCCTTTGAATGGACGTGTGGCTTCCAAATACCCTAGAGTTGCGGGGGATTTTTTTTTAAGCCACGGTATTCAAGTGGATCTGATCAAGCTGCACGGCTCCATTGAATTGGCGCCGATGGTAGGTTTGGCCGACGCGATTGTGGACATTACAAGCACCGGCGAGACTTTAAGGCAAAACGGACTTAAAATATTGGCGGAGATTACGCCCTGTACGGCCAGGCTGATCGCAAATCCCGTCAGTTTTAAAATGGAGTTTGACCGGATTCATCGTTTGGCGCAAGCGGTTAGGAAGCATGTGCAAGACAGTACTTTAACGTGCCAAGATTAAACGAAGTTGATTAAAGGTGTAAACAGGGGGATGGGGATTCCCCCGGAGGTGAAGAAGTTGATACGAATTCTTGATTCTGCGAAAGACCTGAAGGAGATTGAAAAGTTGATCGACCGCCGGGGTCTTTTAACCGGGGAAGGGGAAGACGCCCGGACGCGTCTGCGGAGTGTGGAAGAGATTCTCCGCAATGTACAGCTTCATGGAGATCAAGCCTTGCTCGACTATACAAAAGCCTTTGATCAGGTGGAGCTCTCTCGGTCAGAATTAAGGGTCGGCAAAGCCGAGTTTGACCAGGCTTATCGAGAAGTCGCTCCGGAGGAGCTGGCTGCTCTCCGCACGGCCAAAGAGAATATTCTCCGTTTTCACCGGCGGCAACTGAAGAATTCTTGGTCAGTGTATGAAGATAACGGGGTGATTCTTGGGCAAAGATACATCCCCCTGGACTCTGTGGGGCTGTATGTGCCGGGAGGAACCGGTGGCCTGACACCTTTAGTTTCTTCGGTTTTTATGAATACGCTGCCGGCGGTGGTGGCCGGGGTGGGGCGGATCATCATCTGCACGCCTCCCAGAGCCGACAAGAGTATCAATCCTTATCTGTTGGTCGCCGCCGCCGAGGCGGGGATCGACGAGGTTTATAAGGTTGGAGGAGCGCAGGCTATAGCGGCTATGGCCTTTGGTACTCACACCATTCCCCGGGTTGATAAGATTGTGGGGCCCGGCAATGCATATGTGACTATAGCCAAACGTTTGGTCTACGGCCGGGTGGGCTTGGATATGCTGGCCGGGCCCAGCGAGATTTTGATCGTGGCCGATCATACCGCAGAGCCGAAGCTTTTGGCGGCGGATCTGTTATCCCAGGCCGAGCATGACCCGATGTCCGGCGCTATATTGCTTACACCCAGCTCGGAACTGATTGAGGAAACTGCAGCGGAACTTAATAGGCAAGTGCAGGTTATGCCCAGACGGGAGATTGCGGAAGCTGCCCTCAGGAATTTCAGCGCGCTGATTAGGACCGCGGATCTGGCGGAAGCAATTGAGCTGGCGAATGACTGCGCGCCGGAGCATTTGGAGCTGATCGTGGAGGATCCCTACTTGTGGCTGGGGAGAGTAAAACATGCCGGCGCCGTTTTTTTGGGCGCTTATTCTCCGGAACCCATCGGCGATTACGTGGCCGGAACCAATCACGTTTTACCGACCAACGGTACAGCCAGGTTTGCCTCGGCTTTAAGTGTGGATGACTTTGTAAAGAAGATGAGTGTCATCAGTTATACTCCGGCCGGAGTACGGGAGTATGGACCGGCGGCGGTACGGATTGCCCGTTTGGAGGGGTTGGAAGCCCATGCCATGGCGGTGGAATTAAGGCTTAAGGAGGAGACTTAATCCATGAGAAGAGCGGAAGTGTCCCGGAAAACCAGGGAAACCCAGATTAGCATAGAATTGAACCTGGACGGAGCAGGAGAGTATCAGGTGGAGACCGGGATTGGTTTCTTTGATCACATGTTGAGTCATCTGGCCCACCAGAGTTTAATAGACTTGAAAGTGCAGGCCAAAGGGGATTTGCAGGTGGACGCTCACCATACAGTAGAGGATGTCGGTATCCTCTTCGGGCAAGCCCTCCAAGAGGCGTTAGGCGAAAAAGTGGGCATTACCAGGTACGGTTCGGCGATTCTCCCCATGGATGACGCGCTGGTTTTAGCCGCTGTCGACCTCAGCGGCCGCACCTACCTGGATTTTGCCGTACCCGTCGACGGACAATTGGGCGGCTACTTCGATTGTGAGCTGGCCAAAGAGTTTTTTTTCGCCCTCAGCCGTTCCGGGATGAATATTCATCTCCGTTTGTTGGCCGGCACAAACCGGCATCACATTCTGGAAGCGGTCTTCAAGGTCTTCGGCCGGGCCCTACGGGCAGCGGTCCAACTGGACCCGGGCCGTTCCGGGATTCCTTCCACTAAAGGAGTGCTGGAGTAAGCGACTCTTACCCGACATCTGTGTGAGCCCGCAGTTTCATTCGGAGAAGAGCGGGTGGGCGGGGTTAACCATCCTGAAGAATTGTGGAGAGATGTAAGATGAGGATCATTCCTGCGATTGATTTGCGGGGCGGCGCTTGTGTCCGCTTGGAACAAGGCGACTATAACCGGGAAACTGTCTATGGAGCGGATCCGGTGGCTGTGGCGGAACGTTGGGTGGCGGCGGGAGCCAAAAGGCTGCATGTGGTTGATTTGGACGGCGCCAAAGCCGGAGCTCCGCTACAGAAGGCAATAGTACGAAAAATTGTAGAAAAAGCACAGATCCCGGTGGAGGTAGGAGGCGGAATCAGGACCCGGGAAACTATCCGTTCTTACCTGGAGGACGGGGTGCAATGGGTGATCCTGGGTTCAGCGGCAGTAAGGGACCGAGAGCTTCTGGCCTGGGCTTGCGCGGAATATCCGGGCCGGATTATCTTGGGGTTGGATGCACGTCACGGGAAAGTGGCGGTTGATGGGTGGCTGAAAGATACCGGGGTTTTGGCGACGGACTTTGCCAAGCAAGCTAAGGAGCTGGGCGTGGAGGAAATAATTTATACCGATATCTCCCGGGACGGGACTTTAAGCGGCCCTAACCTGGAAGCTCTGGAGGTCATGGCCAAGGAGAGCGGTTTGTCGGTGATTGCTTCCGGAGGGGTTTCCTCTTTGGCTGATCTCTTGCGGATTAAAACCATGGAACCATTGGGCGTGAGCGGCGCTATTGTTGGAAAAGCCCTATATAGCGGGCGGATTGATCTGGCGGAAGCCATCCGTAGACTGGAAGGAGAGGATTTGTGTTGACAGTAAGGGTAATTCCTTGTTTGGATGTGAAGAACGGCCGGGTGGTCAAGGGAACGAATTTCGTCGGTTTGAAGGATGCCGGCGATCCGGTGGAGTTGGGCGCTTATTATGACCGGGAGGGCGCCGATGAACTGGTTTTTTTGGATATCACCGCTACTCAGGAACACCGTGGAACTGTCATCGAGATGGTGGAGAAAGTAGCAAAAGCGGTATCTATCCCCTTTACGGTGGGAGGCGGTATTTCTACGGTGGAGGATATTAGAAAGTTACTGCTGGCCGGAGCGGATAAGGTCTCAATTAACACAGCGGCGGTGGAGAACCCGGACCTAATCCGTGAAGCAGCGGAACGCTTCGGCAGCCAATGTCTTGTCTTGGCGGTGGATGTCAAGAAACGTGATTCCGCTGGCGGACGGTCCTGGGAAGTATATACTCATGGCGGGCATACTTCGACCGGTATTGACGTGCTGGATTGGGTAAAGAAAGGAGAAAGCCTGGGCGCTGGGGAGATCCTCCTGACCAGTATGGATACGGACGGAACAAAAGATGGTTACGATTATGACCTTTTACGTGCAGTCAGTGAAAGTGTGCGGATTCCGGTGATCGCCTCCGGTGGCGCCGGTAAGCTGGAACATTTGCGGGACGCTGTCCTAAAAGGAAAAGCCTCGGCTGTCTTGGCGGCCTCGATTTTTCATTATAAGACATATACAATAAAAGAAGTCAAAGAATTCCTGGCGCAGGCCGGAATTGCGGTCAGACTGGAACCCGGTAAAATTACCGGTTAAGGTTATTAAGGAGTGAGTCGCTGGTGGAATATGATTCTGCTTTGCTTAAGGAAGTTGTTTTCGATGTCCAAGGGTTAGTGCCAGCTATTTTGCAGGATGCCAATACCGGTCAAATTTTGATGATGGCATATATGAACCGAGAATCCCTAGTTAAGACCTTGGAGACTGGAGAAGCGTGGTTCTATAGCAGGAGCCGGAAGGAATTATGGCACAAAGGAGAGACTTCCGGCGACTTCCAGCAAGTGGTGGAGATCAGCTTGGATTGTGACGGGGACACGCTTCTACTGAAAGTAATACCCGCAGGGGGAAAGGCCTGTCACACCGGAGAAACAAGCTGTTTCCACCGGAAACTGGCTGGTAAGGCCGGCGGAGATGTGGGGCGAAAAGGGGAGGGCTACGGGATCCTTGATGAGCTGTACCGGGTGATTCTTGATCGAAAGGTTCACCCAAAAGAAGGTTCCTATACTTGTTATCTATGGGAAAAGGGACAAGACAAGATCTTGAAGAAAGTCGGGGAAGAAACCGCCGAAGTAATCATCGGCTCCAAGAATAACAGTAAGGATGAAGTGATTTATGAAGCTGCCGATCTCCTTTACCACCTGTTGGTACTCTTGGCTTGGCACCAAATCGATCCGCACGAACTCATGGCGGAGTTGGCGAAAAGAAGGTAAGAAAATTGGGGTGTATTATTGATGGAAAGCTTACTGAAAGACTTGAATCCGGCGCAACAAGAAGCGGTCAGTCATACGGAAGGACCGCTTTTGATTTTAGCCGGGGCCGGTAGCGGAAAGACCCGTGTCTTAACCTATAGAATCGCCTATTTACTGGCCAAGGGCGTGCCGCCGGCACAGATCTTGGCAGTCACCTTTACGAACAAAGCAGCTCAGGAAATGAAGGAACGTGTAGTCAACTTGGTGGGTCCGGTGGCGGAAAGAATCTGGATCAGTACCTTTCATGCGGCTTGTGTCCGGATCTTACGGCAGGACGGCACCTGTCTGGGCTTGGATAAAAATTTTGTCATCTATGACACGCAAGACCAACTCATCGTAGTGAAAGAAGCGATGAGGGAGTTGAATTTGAGTGAGAAGAATTTTAATCCCCGGGCGATCCTGTCCAGTATCTCCAAGGCCAAAAATGAACTGGTCGGTCCGGAGGATTATCAGAATAAAGCGGCCGATTTTTGGACACAGGCCGTGGCGAAGATCTACCCTTTATACCAGAAGAACCTGCAGAAAAATTCGGCCGTCGACTTTGATGATTTGATCATGTATACAGTCAAGCTTCTGGCGGAATTTCCCGAGGTTCTTCAGGAATATCAGGAGCGGTTCAGATATATTTTGATCGATGAGTATCAAGACACCAATCATGCTCAGTATAATCTGGTCAAGCTCCTGGCGGCTAAATATCGTAATTTGTGTGTGGTCGGAGATGATGATCAATCCATATACAGTTTCCGTTGTGCCGACATTCGCAATATTCTGGAATTTGAGAAGGATTATCCGGAAGTAATGATCGTTAAGTTGGAACAGAATTACCGCTCAACCCAGAAGATTTTACAAGCCGCCAACGAGGTGATTAGGAACAACAGTTATCGAAAGGCTAAAACCCTTTGGACGGAAAATGAACCGGGAGATCCGGCTACTCTGTACCAGGCCGCTGATGAGCGGGAAGAGGCCAGGTGGGTGACGCAGGAGATCGAAGATCTGCGCAAAGCGGGGTACTCTTATGGTGATATTGGTCTTTTGTATCGGATCAATGCCCAGTCCCGTACCTTTGAGGAAGCCTTGATTCAAAAGGGAATTCCCTATAAGGTAGTGGGCGGTTTACGCTTTTATGATCGGAAAGAGATCCGTGATATCTTGGCCTACCTCCGGTTAATCTATAACCTCCAGGACCGGGTCAGCTTGCGGAGGATTATTAATACCCCAAAGCGGGGGATTGGTCAGGCTACGGTGGAGCGGCTCATTGGTTTTCTGGATGATACCGGGCTGCCACTGCTGGAAGGATTATCCCAAATTGGCCAGGCGGGTATCCTTCCTTCCCGCGCCGTTAATTTACTAAACAAATTCTATTATTTTCTATTGGAGATGGTGCAACTAAGGGAAACATCCGGCGTCTCCCACTTGACCAAAGAGATTCTGGAAAAATCAGGTTATCTACAGGAATTACAGGCCGAAGACACCGTGGAGGCGAAGAGCCGTTTGGAGAACCTGGATGAGTTTTTGGCGCTCACTACGGAGTTTGAAAAGGAAAGTGACGACAAGTCCTTGGGAGGCTTCTTGGAGACCGTGGCTCTGGTGGCGGAGGCGGATCAGTATGACCAGGAACAAGAGGGTGTGACCTTGATGACAATCCACTCTGCCAAAGGACTGGAGTTTCCCGTAGTGTTTCTGGTCGGGATGGAGGAAGGGATCTTTCCCCACAGCCGCTCGTTAATGGAATCTGCAGAGCTGGAAGAGGAAAGGCGCCTTTGTTATGTGGGGATGACCAGAGCCAAAAAAAGGTTATACCTGACTTATGCGGCGATGAGAAATCTTTACGGCGGTACTCAATACTCCATTCCCTCCCGCTTCTTGGGAGAGATCTCTCCGGAACTCCTCGATCGACCGGGCGCCAGGAGGTTTGCCGCCGGGAGTGAAAGGAAGACTTCTGCTCAGTCAATCCAGCCAAAGCCCAAGGAACGAACTGCTTTAGAGTTACAGGCCGGCGATAAGGTGGCCCATGAAAAATGGGGGATTGGTACGGTGATCTCCGTAAACGGCCAGGGCGATGAGGCCCAGGTGACAGTAGCTTTTCCTGGTTTGGGGATTAAAAAACTGATCCTCTCCTATGCTCCTTTGGAAAAAGTATAAACCCACCAGAGGCGGATTTTCGGAGTATACCGCGATTATCCGGGAGTTATTTCCTGTGTTTTTTTGCAAGATTAGGAAGGAACGGTATTTTACAGGTCGAAGATCCTATCAGGAGATGATAGGAGGAAGACCCTGTGACGAAACGAATAATCAATTCCTGTCTCTGTGTTCTATTTTTTTTGGCGAGTGGTATTATATATGGCGTTGGCCGGCGGCTGCCTGTGAATAACCTATCCCAACCCCTACCGGCTGTCGAAAACCAGACTTGGGTCCCGGCGGAGACGTCTGTAAAGGACGTTTCCCCGACGCAGGACGGCCGTGTTAATCAGGCTGAGGCAAGGAAGGAGAATTATTTATTATCCATTGAACAGGTGACGCATTTAGGACGCCCGGCCTTTCTGCTACGGACGACGAATAAGTTTACTTTTGACTCGTTTCTGCTCAAAAAGCCGGATCGTCTGGTAATTGACTTGGATGGAGTAGTTCCCGCTCCAGAAGGTTATGGCGATTTTAAAGCCTCAGGCATTGTGAAGGCGATCAGGATTGGGAGACAGAATCCGGAAAAAACCAGGGTGGTTTTTGATCTTTCCGCCCTGGTCGGCTATAAACTGGTGAATTCCGCAGAAGAACCCGATCGATTGCTGGTGGTCTTCAATAGCGTCTTAAAGGAGGTCGGGATTATTTCCAACACTGCGGAACCGAGCATCTTCATTGACACGACCCATCCCATTCAATACAAAACAACACTGGCCCTCAACCCTCACCGGGTAATTATTGATCTGTGGGATGTCACGTTGATGGGAGAGTCCTTGGTCATTCCGGGGGGCGGCGCCTGGATCAGCCAGATCAGGGTCAGCCAATTTGATCCGCAGACTATCAGGGTAGTTTTGGATGTGAAAGAACCCCGGGGCTGTGTAGTCACTCCCTCCCGCACAGTCGATAACCGGTTGGAGATTAAGACGATTCAAAGGATTACTGACGTCCAGTGGAATCAGGAGAAAACACCTGAGGAAATACTCATCCGCAGCACCGGTGAGATCAATGAAGAGGTGGCCTTTACCGAGGATGAGCAGAAGATGGTCATCCTCTTACGCCACGCGGTTTTGGCCGGGGAGTTAAAGGAAAAAGCAAAAGCTACGCAGCTGGTGATGGCGGAAGACCCCGCCTCCATAGTACGAATCGAAGTTCCAAAGCCGGGTCCGGTTAAATACAAGAAAGAATTAAATGCGGATCGTAATGAGTTGCGGATCAGCTTTGCCGAGTCCCCTCCGCTGCAGGGAAGGTTGATTGTGCTTGATCCTGGACATGGCGGAGTGGATGCCGGAGCGATCGGCAGTCAAGGGGGACGGGAGAAAGAAATCAACCTGGCAGTCTCCCTTAAACTCAAAAAAAAGTTGGAAGCGGCCGGCGCTCATGTCATCATGACCAGAGAAGAAGATAAGTACGTGTCCTTATATGAGCGGGCGGCTATTGCCAATAACGCCGGTTCCATTATCACCCTAAGCATTCACTGTAATTTTCATCCGGACTCCAGGGTTAATGGTTTTGAGGTCTTTTACCATCCGGACCGGAAGGATAGCGCCGCACTGGGTAAAGCCATCTTTGAACACGTTATGCGACAAGTGAAGATTAAACCGTTAGCCGTGAAGACCAGCAAGGACCTGGTGTTGACCAGAGAGACACAGATGGCGACGGTCCTTATTGAAATGGGATTTCTCTCCAACCGCCAGGAAGAATCTATTATGAAGACCGAACAGTTTCAGGATAAAATTGCGGAAGGAATCTTCCAGGGGGTTTGCGCATATCTGCGGAGCGAGTAAGAGTAATAAGACAAGGAGGCGCCATGGAACCATATCTGTTGATCGATTTCGGTAGCACCTATACGAAAGTGACAGCTGTAGACTTGGCCTATCCCCGGATTTTGGGCACGGCCAAAGCCCTCACTACTATTGAGGAGGGACTTTTAACCGGATATCGGAAGGCCTTAACTGATTTAGTACAGAAAACCGGTGAGCTTGAGTATGTCAAGAGATTGGCCTGCAGCAGCGCGGCCGGGGGTTTGAAGATGGTAGCGATTGGACTGGTTCCGGAACTGACGGTGGAGGCGGCGAAGCGAGCTGCTTTAGGCGCTGGGGCCAGAGTTGTCGGAACCTTTAGTTTCAACTTGACCGCGGAAGAGATTACCCGAATCAGCAAGTTAAAACCGGATTTGATTCTTTTGGCGGGCGGTACGGATGGTGGAAACAAGGAATGTCTCCTCCATAATGGTCGGGTCTTGGCGGAAAGCAGTATTGATGCGCCGATTATTATCGCCGGCAATAAAACAGTCGCTCCTGGGGTGGAAGCGGCCCTAACCGCCGCAGGCAAAGAGTGTTACCTGGCGCCCAATGTCCTGCCGGAGATCGGCAGGCTTCAGATTGAACCGGTGCAAAAGATTATTCGCGAGCTTTTCTTGAGCCGGATTATCCGGGCTAAGGGTCTGGAAGAAGTAAATGCAGTAATTGACGGGATCACCATGCCCACCCCCTCTGCAGCTTTAGCCGCCGCATGCCGTCTGGCGGCCGGTAGCGGGGAGAGAGCCGGCTGGGGAGAGCTGCTCTTGGTTGACGTGGGCGGCGCAACCACTGATGTGCATAGTGTGGCGGATGGTTTTCCGTCCCAGCCCCAGGTGATGCTACGCGGTCTGCCCGAGCCCCGAGTAAAACGGACGGTGGAAGGGGATTTGGGGATGCGCTATAGCGCCCCGGCTTTGGTGGAGTGCTTCTCTGCGCGGGTAATCGCAGAGGCCTGTGGTTTATCTGAAGAAGAGGTAATGGATGGAGTCCGTGAGCGCGCGGAGAAAGTCAATTACTTGCCCACTGATGAGAAGGCATCGCGTTTGGAAGAGACTTTGGGTTATTATGCGGTCAAGGGCGCTGTGGAGAGACATGTCGGTAGGGTGGAAAAGTTTTATACCCCGTATGGCCTCTCTTATCTTCAGGACGGCAAAGATTTGACCAACCTAAAGACAGTGATCGGCACCGGCGGGATCCTGGTAAACTCGGCCAAAAGCGGTAAACTCTTGAGCGGTTCCATATTTGATCCGGCCCGGCCGGAGATCTTAAAACCAATCTCTCCCAAGTTATTCCTTGATCAACACTACTTATTTCCCACCTTAGGTTTGATTGCTGAG
>DATCJV010000103.1:0-5571 GCA_036562625.1 Bacillota bacterium
AAGGTGGTCAGTGGAGTCACTCCGGACAAGGCTGATCAGGTCTTTGCCGAAATTGTGGAGAAACTTCCGGAAAATCATAGAGACTAGCAACATTGTTTCAAGCGTGAGATAATAGTGTTCTCTATAGCCGGGGCTTTCACCCAAATAAAATATTATTTAAAGAAGAATTTCGGTAAATTTGGAAAACCAGATCTAACCTTCATATATTTCTGTCATTATTTGCATGAGACAGACGTTATGTCGTAATGTATTTTGAGTTACCCCATACTCATTTCACCCTGCTGTGCAGGGCCTTTTTTTTAGTTTAGCCGTCCGCTTCTGGTGATGGTAAAATCCACATTTACCCTAATTTCAAGGGTGGGATAGAGCTTCCGCCAATGGGTCTCCGACCATTTTTGGCGCTCTTTAGCCCGTACTATTCGGCCCAGACCGATCAGATCCGAGTTGACCGCTTGTAACCGCCGGATTAATTCTTCCGCCTGACTCTTCACTTTACTGGCCAGCGCTGCCTCGATCTTTCGGAGGTGGCCTGGGGTCAGGGGAAGAGTGGCGCCGGTTTCTTCCAAAAGGTAACCGTTGGCTTTCATGTGGATATTGATTATGTGGGGAGGTAGCCACTGATAGGTGACCCGTTTGTTCACATAGCGAATGGAAATGAAGCGTCCTTCGTGCCATTCGGTAGATAGAACCACCTCTTCATCTTCTTCAGATAGTGACCCAAAGATTTTACTCTCTTCCGGGGACAAATAAGCGGCGAGGGTATCCCCGGAGAGCGCAGCGAGTCCAGCCGGTAAAAACACTTTTTCCTCCGGATGGTAGTCTAGTACGGGCAGGTAGGGGTCAATGGCCGGGCTGTCCAGCTTATAATAGAAGCGCCAAAGCTTCATGGGATAGACCATTCCGCTTTTTTGCGGAGCTTCGAAGAAATGCTTCAAGTAAAAGCTGGGTAAAATGGCGGCTGCTACTTCCTCTCTTAAGAGCTGGCCGGGATCACCCCGCACGATCATGAGGTTGGCCTTTATTGGGAATTTTGGTATTCTGGCAATAGTGTCCAAAAAAGGAGTGAGCCCTTTTTTTACTACTCTCTCCCCGAACAGGAGGACGTTTGTCTTTAGTGTACTGACATGCCCGGGTGTTTTAGTCTGAAAAAGGGAAAAAGCCTCAAGGGTGGAAGCGCCTAGGGCGGAAATAGTATAGAAGTTGGCTTTGGGGTTGACGGTACTGATGTTGGGCAGCGTTACTTTGGGGATGGGGATTTGAGCGGTTAATATTACTTGGCCGTCGGTGGTCAAATCCAGCGCCAGTCCGGTAATGAGGTCCCGCTTCTCGATATCCATCACATCCCAGCAGCCGGCGTTGTACAGGGAGATACAGGCCAGCAGGAGACAGAATTTCAGGCGTGTGCTTCCTCGTACAGAGGTTGGTTTTTCGCTCTCTGGGTGAACAGGTTTTCTTTTCCTATCCATTTTGTGTCCTCCGCCAGAAGTAAACGCGTAGCAACGAGCAGAGAAAGAGGAGAACTGGCAGGCCGAAGAGGAGTAGTCCGCCGATGATTTGTACGCTCCTGAAGTGGGCGCGTAGAATATTCAAGTCGGGGATGAGTTGTAAAGCTCCGAAAATGATTACACCTAAAAAGATTAGGATCTTTTGGTAAGAGACCGGGCCATGGAAGTCCCCGGATTTGAGACCGAGCTGAGCCAGACCGTGGGCGAGAAAGAAGAAGAAAATGGTGATGGTGGAGTAAGAGAGCACTCCCCAGGCGATATTAAAGACCAGCCCAACTTCTTCAAATAAAAAGAAGGGCAGATCTATAGTGCGGGAATATTCCATATTCGGCCAGAGGTAGCGGGTGATTCCCTCGGCCGTGAAGACCCCGGTGATACCGATGGAGTTCAGAAAATAGAGGAGGGAGATTAGGCCATGGGCCAGGAGAGAGAGGGGGAAGACCTTCTCTCTGCGGTCAGCGAAGGCTGTTGCCTGGAAGATGAGGGTAAACGGGTAGAAGATATAAAGGCTTTGCACTCCCCCATTTAAATAAGTACCAACCGGTTCCCCGCCGATGGGCAGGATGTTGAGCAGTTGCCAATTTTGGAAGGCCAAGAGGATGGTAACACCCAAAAAGAGAGAGGCAGGAAACAGGAAAGAGGCCAGGCGCGCCACGGAAGTGATCCCGTAATAACTAATATATAAAACGGCGCCGACCATCAGAAGAGTGACAAAGAGAAAAGGAGCGCGGTCAATGAGAAAACCATAGGCCATCCCGGTAACTTCCCGAAAAAAGACGATGGTGATTAGGAGCAAGCCACTGAGATAAAGCAGGTTGTAGAGGAAACCCAGAGTTTTCCCAAGGATGAACGGCGCATATTCAATCATGGTTAAGCCGGGGTATTGGGCAGTAAAATATTGAGCGACCAGCGTAATGGGTACAGTAAGAGCAAAAGCCACCGGAATGGCCAGATAGCCATCGGCGCCTATCAGCTGTGCGCCGGTTAAGGGGAAAAACATAAAGGCAAAAACCAAGCTCGGTGTAAAGAGAAGAAAAAAGAAGAGCCCGGGGGAGAGGACTTTATGCTTATTAATCCTTTTCATCCCCCTTACGGGAAGAAACATCTTCCTGTTTAGTGTCGCCTTGTCGGCTCATCTCTTGTGGGCGGTAAGTCGAAAGCCGTCTCTTCTTTAGCCATAAAGGTTTACGCACTGGAGCGTCGCTCAGAGCCGCCGGTTGTAACGGGGCCCAGGGCGCCAGGTAGGAAACGCCGAAGGACTGAAGGGTAGCGGCATGAGCCAGAATCAGAGCGGCTGTGACCGCCAACCCGAAGACACCCAGGAGAGCGCTGCCTAAAATCAATAAATATTTCAGGACCCGCCAAGCGATGCTGACATCATAATTGGGACCAGAATATAAGGAGATCGTGGAGACGATGATCACCACCAGAGTTGGGCTGGAGATGATCCCCGCCTGCACCGTGGCGTAGCCCAAGACAATACCGGATACCACCCCGCCCACACTAGCCACGGACTGGGGGAGGCGCAGAGCGGATTCGTAAAAAATTTCCACCGCAAACGCCACAAAAAGCACCTCCACTACTATAGGAAAAGGAAAATTCGCTCGCAAACCGGCGATATTCAGCAACAGGTGGGACGGTAAAAGCTCCGGATTGACTTGAACCAGCGCCACATACAACCCGGGGAGGAGGATGGCTAGGTTATTACCGATCAGACGGATGATTCGTAACAGACTTCCCAGCCAGTATCCTAAGTAGTAATCCTCCGGAGATTGATAGAGCTCGTTGATGGTGACCGGAACAAGCAAGACACTTGGCGATTTATCCACCAAAATGGCAACCCGTCCTTCCAGGAGAGCGGCGGTAACCTTGTCTGATCGTTCGGTGGCTTGGATTAGCGGAAAAATCGTTAAACGTTCGTCGGTGATTAGTTCTTCTAAATAACCGCTTTCCAGAATGGCGTCAATCTCAATAGCATCCAGTCGTTTATGGACTTCCCTGACTAATTCGGGAGAAGCCAGATCAGCCAGGAAGGTCAGGAGTATTTTGGTTTTTGTTCGTTTCCCGACGGTTTTTTCTTCCACACGTAACCTCGGGTCTTTAATCCAGCGGCGGATCAAAGTTATATTCTCCAACAGGTCTTCGGTAAAGCCTTCCCTGGGACCGCGGAGGGTCTTTTCCCCTGGTGGCTCGCTGGGTGGACGTTTGGTCCATCCCGGCAGATACAGGGCTGGAATAAACTTCGCTTTGTTGGAGACGAGCAGGACCCATCCTTCCAGTAGCAACTCAGTAGCTTGCTTCGGATTTTGCAGAATCCGGGTTTCCGTGGCCGTCCGGAAGGCAGGCGGGAAATTATCAGTAGAGAACAAGTCTTGATCTGAAGTGCCCTCGATTGTAGCAAGGAAGTCTTGGAGTGGGCGGATGACAGCCTGGTCTATCCTTTCTTCCTTGACCAAACCACGCAGATAGAGGACTTCCAACCGCTGTCCATTAAGGCATAAGTTCCTGCGCGTCAAATCCCAAGGGTTGCCAATGAGTGTTTGCAGTTCATGGGAAAGAGACTCCGGAGGCATGGTCTCACCTCTAGATCTAATATTCCTCAATAAAGATGGTTTTAGTAAAAAACACATTCCCGGGGATGAATCCATTCACCCACTTAAATCATTCACTTAGGTGAATGCATTTCCCGTGTATCTCGTGCTTCGCCCTGAACGTTAGAACAGATAAGAGGATTACTGGATTTTTTGCCGAATAACAATCTATTTATGAAATGCTGGGAAAGAATCTTAATCTCCATGTGGAAAGGCAGTTAGCCATTCAGCTGATTTTTGATACAGAGAAAGGATGTATAATCATGATTACCTTTAGAAAGGCCAAAATGACGGATATAGAAAACCTGCACGCCCTGGTAAACTCTTATGCCCAAGAAGGTTTGATGCTGGCCCGCTCCAGAAGTATGCTCTATGAAGCATTGCGCGAATTTACTGTTGTGGAGGAGGACGGTGAGTTTATCGGAACCGGTGGTTTACATATTATTTGGGAAGATTTGGCAGAGATTAGGGCGTTGGCGTTAACGAAAAAGGCGATCGGAAAAGGAATCGGACGACAGCTTGTAGAAAGGTTGGTTATGGAGGCTAAGGAGTTGGGCATACCTAAAGTATTCGCCTTGACTTATCAAAAAGAATTCTTTGAAAAGTGTGGGTTCAGATTGATCGATAAAGATCAGATGTCACCGAAGGTCTGGAAAGAGTGCATTAACTGTCCCAAGTTCCCAAACTGCGATGAATTTGCGATGATCCGGGAGACCGGATTGCCAACACAGGAATAGGCGCCCGGCGTACGGTACTTTTTAAGATAAATTTAGGTTAATGACAAAGGGTCAGGTGATCTATAAAGTACCATACTAAACTTAGGTTGGAATCAGGATTTATTTTTATAAAGAAGTAACGCCACAAGGAGCAGGTTTTTTTATGTTAAAAAAAGCTGAGCTAAGTTTCAGAAATTACATATTGGATGATTTTCAGATTGAAGCGATCAACCATCTCTTAGCGGGTAGTTCCGTGCTGGTATCGGCCCCGACGGGTGTGGGAAAAACCTTAATCGCCGATTACTTAATCGAAGACGCCATCAAGCATGGACGACGCGTCGCATATACCGCGCCGATTAAAGCCTTGTCCAATCAGAAATATAAGGAATTCAAAGAGCTGTACGGTGAGGAAAAAGTCGGAATTATCACTGGAGACGTGGTGATTAACCCAGAGGCGGAAGTGACGATCATGACCACGGAGATCTTCCGGAATATGCTCCAGCAAGACCAGGAAAGACTGGCGGATCTGTCCCATGTGGTTTTTGACGAAATTCATTATCTCTCTGATGAAGATCGAGGTACCGTTTGGGAAGAATCCATTATTTTTATGCCCAAGAACCTCCGCTTATTAGGGTTATCCGCTACCATTCCCAATGCGCGGGAACTCGCCGACTGGATTGCGGAGATCAAGGGGCATCCCGTTCAGGTAGTTATTAAAAAGGACCGGGCAGTACCCTTGGAACATTTTGTGTATCATCC
>DATCJV010000104.1:0-17190 GCA_036562625.1 Bacillota bacterium
CCACAGCGACTACCGGCCCTTCCGTCTTTTTAAACCTTCCGGAGTCTTGGATATAATAAACCTCACCGGTAGCCGCATCGGTAAAGATTTCATAGGCGCCGCTGTTCTCTCCGGCCTGAACTACGAGGATCAATGGTGAAAAGCAAAGGACTGCCAAGAAAAAAACTGTGCTGGGTAAAGGTTTTCGCCGGTACAAAGAATTTCACCTCAAAACTTGTTCAAATTTGATGAATCACCTAACCCCGGATGACTTTCTCACCGCATCTGCTCACCCTTAAGATGGCTTTCAGGCCGAGGTCTGGGCGCCAGACGAGTCCCTATCCTTCGTCCGAGAGGAGGAGTCAGACGGGTCCCTCTCCCCCTGTCTGGGTTAGAACGGATAGCTCAGCGTCACAGAGAAGGCGGCCTGGGGCAGCCGGTCACTGGGGGCAAAAAAGGCGCCGTCGCCCCCCAAGAAGATTGTAGTATTGACAGTCAAATCCAAATTTCCGGGCAGGGTGGTCTGGTATTCTGGGGTCAGAAACAGGCTGCCGTCATCCAGATTGGCCAGAGTAATCAGGGAAACAGTGGAAAAGTCATCCAGCGGATAGCGGAAGGCCCCGGTCAAGAGGTCAATCCGGTCGTCGTCACTCTCCAGCTTCAGGAGGGCTGCCCGGTAGGACGGTTCCAGGAAGTTCAACTCCACCCCTATATACTCCAGTTGCATGGTAATCTTGGTGTTATAGTGCAGATTGTAGCTGTAATCCGCCCCCAACAGATAACTGTTACTGCTCTCCACTCCATCGTCGAAATAGTGACCGTAAGCGCCATAGACCCCGATCTCTCCCAGGTCCCCTTTAAAAGTGAAACCCGCTCTCTGTCTTGGAAGAATACTGGGAAGCAACGCTGCTATGTTATGAACTGCTCCCCCCGCTTCTCCCCAGCCCGTAAGTTCAGCCGCAGCCCCGGCTACAGCCGCCGCTTCCCGCACATAATTGACGGTCAGGTCGTAACCTTTTACCCCAAACCTTCCCCTGACTCCCCATTTCATCTTCTCCGTCTCCAGGTCAAACCCTGCAGAAAAGGAGGTGACCAGCGAAAGGCTGGAGTTCCAGTTCAAAGGGATATAGACCTCCACGGCATCCGTGTATTTGCTGTTATTTTCTTCATCCAAGGCCACCGACCCCAGGGTATAATCCACCGGGTTCAGCAGGGAACCGAAGGACCAGGAGACCGGCTGACGGCCGACGGTCAGATGAAACCGGTCAAATTTGTGCCTGAGATAAAGCTTCTTCGTGAAGTAGGAGGCCTCTTTACCGGCGGTCAATCCCTGCAGCGGATGGCCGATCCGGAAGGCGTAATTGACCTCGGTCTCCCCGAGCGGCGGTAAAAAGAATTCCAGGTCCAAGCGGTCCGCAAATTGGTCATCTGTGAAATCCCCGTCTTCTGCCAGGGCTCCTGAAAAAGACGCCTCGATCTCACCCCCGGCCTCTACCGCCCAGACGGGAGTCGCCGGAATGACCGCTGACAAACATAGTGATAGTATTATACCGACCAGGGTGAAGTGATTTGACCTTTTTTGCATCGAGGTAACCCTCCTTTTGACCGGCGGAAACAACTCGTCACCGGGCGTCCGTCATTCAGGCGAATGATGGTCTTCCCCAGTCTGAGCACGTGATGAATACTGATGCGTCACGTAAAGTTTGCGTCAGGCGAATCCTTGCGCGCAACGAGCGGCGCTCACTTCAAATTCTCCAGGGTAAAGGCGTCGGCCGGAATCTGCGGATCGAAGGCAATGGCTTTGACTATAAACTCTGTCCGCGTGTCCTTCCTCAGCTTATCCTCCATCACTACTGTCATTGGATACCAGCGGTCTTCGATCTTCTGCACTTTTGTGACGGACATCACTTTCAACAGCCGTCCGCTCCGAGCGTAGAGTTCTTCTTTGAGGCCGACGAACCTTTCTTTATCCACCCAAGATTTCCGCCGGTAATACGAGACTTTCTTTCCTTCCCTGGCGATCCCTTCCAGCACATAACAGGGACGACCTTCCACCTCTTCTTCTCCGATCAGTTCAAACCGGTATAAATCAGTCAGCTTGTCGGATTCCATCACATCCTGGTAGGAAAAGTCACTGCCCATGATCCCTTGATTCAGCATATGCCCGGAGATCTTCACCAGATCCTCGGCATCCGGAAAGAACATCCAGAGGTCGTCTCCGCGTTTGAGGAATTTCGTGCCCCGATCCCGGGGGTTGCTGAAGATGACCAAACCATTATCACCCTGAGCGTATGTGGTCATGGTCTTTATGATCCGCCGGTTCCTGTTGATAATAATCATCTCCGCCTCTACCTGTGCGGTGTCAAAATGTTCGTTATCATCCCGTCGCTTGATAATCTCTTCCGCTGTCAGCGCGCCCAGCGCCAACGTAGTGCAGACCGAGATGACTAAAGCAGAAACAACCAAGAAAAACAGGTGTTTTTTCATCATGTACCGACTCCCTTCATAAGATTCCAGACGAAGAAGTGAGGCTTCCTTTGTTGCCTGCCTCATCTGGCCTTATTCCCGCATGGCCTCAGTCGGCTCGAGCCGGGCCGCCCGCCGGGCGGGGATGAGACAAGCGATCGCCACTACTACTGTGCCCAGCGCAAAAGCGAAGATGGTATTACTGAGTGAGGAGACCGGATAGAGCATGGTGTCAAAGATCACCTCCGAACTCATCCCGGAGAGAGCCTCGCCATAATCAAAACCGACTTTGGACAGGTAAATGTTGAGTAGATGCCCAAAAGCAGCACCGCACAGACTGCCCGCTACTCCCATCACTGTGCCTTCCAAGATAAAAAGGCGCATAATGTCTTTACTTTCCAGGCCGAGGGCGGACATCATCCCGATTTCTTTCGTCCGGTCCTTTACGATCATGAACATCGTATTAATCACCACAATACAGGATAACAAAACCAGGAAGATATAGACGAATTTAAAGATGGCCGCGGATAAATCCATTAAGGGAATCAAATCACTGGTCTCCCGGTAGCCAAAGGCCCGATAGCGGTCGTCCCTCTCCGCCAAAAGCGCCTGCACCCGCGGCAAAACCCGAGGTACCAGCTTTTTGTCTGAGGTGACCAGTAACAACTCAGTCACTTGATCATCCATATATAGAAGCTGCTGCGCCTGGTCCAAAGGTAAATAGAAAGCCAGTTCGTTCAGGATCTTTAAGCCGGTCTCCAGGCGTCCGACGATCCGGAAGGTGACGCCCCGCAGGGAATCAAATGCCGTATTAAAAAGGATGGTTACCTCATCCCCCACCCGGCGATCCAGCTTCGCCAGGAGCTTGGAACCCATCACCACTTCCAGTCGCCCGGGAGTGACCATCCTTCCCTCTACCAGCAAATCTTCAAGATCAGTAAAGGCCAACTCCTGATCGGGATTCACCCCCCAGCCGCTCATGGCGACTAATTCCTCTTCCGTACTGACCATGGCGCCGAATTTCAGCCTGGGAATGACCATCTCCACCCCTTCCACCTGCTGGAGGGAGGAGATCATCTCCTCCAGTCCCTGCCCGGCCAGACCATCCACTGGATAATCCAAAGTCAACAAGCGTTCCCGCTTCTGATACTCCCCGTCAACCACTTTAATATGACCGGAGTGATAGTAGATATGGTCAGCGGTGACGGACTCAATCATTCCGTCAATTAACCCCTTGGCAAAGACCACCACCATGACGGCAAAGGCAATGGCGATCACGGAAACAATCGTCCTTGATTTGCTGCGGAACAGATTCTTAAAAACCAGTTTCGTAAGGAATAGCATCTTCCGTCACCCCCTAACGATGATAAATCGTCTGCACCGGGTCTTTATCCGCCGCCCAATACGCCGGGAAAACGCTGGAGATCAAAGAGACGATAATTCCGAAGGCCACGACTTTGGCAAAGGAGACGGGATTCCAGACTCCGTAAATCTTACCGATGACCGGCATGCCAAACGAGGCCAGATCCATACCGTACAAGCGCTCAAAGTCTATACCATAGGTGCTCATTAACCAGACACCGCAGATCCCCATGAGCACACCGATGATTCCGCCCAAGACCCCTATGCCGGTGGATTCCAGGACAAAGACATAAACTACCTCGCTGTTGCGTAAGCCCATGGCCTTCATCATCCCGATTTCTTCTCTTCTCTCCAAGGCGGCCAGGATGACCGTATTAATGATGGCGATGGCGGCAATCGAGAGGATGATCGCCAAAATTACCCGATTCTCTATATTCTGCGCTTCCACAAAGGAAACGGCCTCCAGTTCATTCCAGGGATAGACCCCAAGCTGCGCGTTTCCTCCGGCGCTCAACTTCTTCTCCAGCTCAGGGGCGACTCTTGGCGCCGAATACGGTTTCTCCATCCGGATGACAACTTTGCTTACTTGCTCCCCGACATCCAGGGTTTGCTGGGCCAAGTCCAGGGGGAGATAGACGATATTCTGGTTGACATTGGGGTTGCTGGTATGCACCAAACCACTGATCTGCACTTCTATGGTATTAAAGGTCTCATTTTTATCTTTGACCACCAGGGTAAGGTAGTCGCCCACTTCCAACTCCATCAACTCGGCCAGTCGCTTCCCAAGGACGGCCTGAGCTTTTCCGGAAGTGAAGAAGGAGCCCTCCACAAACTGGTCTGCCAGAGCGAAAACCATTTGAAAATCCTCGGGGCGCACGCCCTTTCCGATGACCGGCAGTTCGTCACGGCCATTGTTCAGGCGGGCTTGAAAAGCCAACTCCGGTGAACTGCCTATATACCCGGGGACGCTCCGCAGAAAGGCCATTATTTGCTCATCAACTGTAAATAAGTTTTCCAACTTTAATTTTTCTTCTTCCGCCCAATACTCCCGATCCGCCACTTGCAGATGGCCGATTTCATAGTTGATGAGCGTATTATAGGATATTTCCGTCATGCCCTGGACCAGGGAATCCATGAGGATATAAAAGAAGATGGCAAAGGCAATAATGATCGAAGTAATCAAAGTCCGGTTTTTATGCCGGGCCAGATTCTTACAGGCCAGTCTGGTCAGGAACATCTTCTTATCCCCTCCTTTGGTCTTTGGCGATCTGCCCATCCCTAATCTCAATCAAGCGGCGGGCGTACTCCATCACCCGGGGATCGTGGGTGGAAAAGATGAAGGTGGTGCCAAGCTCCTGATTCATTTTGAGCATCACCTGGAGCACTTCTTCACTGGTCTTCGAGTCCAGGTTGGCAGAAGGTTCGTCGGCCAGGACCAATTTGGGCTCTTTAACCAGGGCCCGGGCGATGGCCACCCGCTGCTTTTGTCCGCCCGACAGCTCATTGGGCCTGCGGTCTTCCAAGCCCGCCAAGCCTACAGCAGCCAGGATCTTCAGCACCCGCGCCTTGACTTCTTTTTTGTCATACCGGTTGAGCAGCCTGAGGGCGAACTCCACATTCTCGTAAGCCGTCAAGACCGGAATCAGGTTGTAACTTTGAAAGATAAACCCCACATGATGCCTTCTGATCATCGCCAAGCCTTTTTTGTCCAATCCGCTCAGCTCTTGCCCGTCAAAGATAATCCGCCCGGCAGTGGGCTTATCCAGACAGCCAATCATATTCAGGAGAGTGGTCTTCCCGGAGCCGGAAGTGCCAAAGACCGTGGTGAACTCTCCCTGCTCCACCGATAAATCGATCCCACGTAAAGCCGGAACCTCGATCTTTCCCTGCTCATAGATTTTTTTAACTCCCTGCATTTCCAGTAAAGCCATCTTTCATTACCTCCTCAAGCCCGCAATTCCAATCGTTGAATTCGGACCTCTGAATACTAAAGAAACCGCTTTTCCATTGATGTGACAAAGGCTTCTTGTGAAACGAAGAGCGAGTGGCAACATCAAACTACGAGCAGTCACTCTTTTTGCTTAATTCCATTTTCAATGATATAGAGCATTTGATCGATGATCACCATATCATCATAGTCCAATCTTCCGTCGGCATAGATATAGTCCACCAAAGCATAACTCATCCCCGCCAACATCTTGGCGGCCAGGACCGAATCGATCTTCGGATGAACGGCGCCCTGCTCTTTTCCGTATTCCAACAACTGCCGGAAAAAATCAACGCTCTTGTCTGTATGCTCCCCGAAGATCTCCCTATACAATTCTTTATCGGAGAGCAGCATAATTCCGATCGGCGCCAAGCGCGGATTATCCTTGGCAAACCGGATACCGCTCAGATAAACTTCGCGCAAGAGCTGGAAGAAGCCATATTTACCTTTGCCTTCCACCAGATTACAGTTGATATAGGACATCTTTTTCTCCACGATCTGTTCCATCAAGTATTTAAAAAGGTCCTTCTTATCCTCGAAATACTGATAAAAACTGCCCTTCGCGATCCCCGCCTCCTCGGCGATGGCCGTCACCCGCGCTTGGTGAAAAGGGTGGGTGGCAAACTCGTCAATGGCCGCCTCCATAATCCGCTCCCGCTTCTCTTCTGGCAAATTAAAGAAAGTATCCTTTGGCATGAAAACCCCTCCGTTCTGCAGAATACGAATTTCGGAATCTCGGAATTCCAAACCCTGAATCCGGAGTCGCGATTTGAAACCCGGAATAGATACTTGTGGAATGAATGTGAATTCACATTCATATGAATCTCTAGTCATATTGTAAAACATGGTTTTCCAGATTTCAAGATAAAAAAAACGTCATCTTGAAGGTATTAACTTCAAAATGACGGACCCATGCGCCCCGGTCGCCAAGGCGGTCAGTCAATAAAGTCGGCATTGGTGACATCCTTTTTTAACATCTCTCTCCGGTTTAGTGTGGTACAATTGATGTACATAATGTGCAGAAAAACCCAGTCATCTCCTTGAACATCGATTCAGCGGCGCCAATCCGGTTTTGCGTCACCCGGCGCCAACGGGTTTTTAATGCACTACGCACAGAGGAGGACCAGTCATGAATAACAACGCCGTTACCGCTCAAGTGTTAATCTTCGCAGTGATGATGCTCATTGGTTTTCTGGCCCGCAAAAGAGGGGTAATTACTCCTGAAGTGACCAAAGGATTGTCGGATGTGCTGATCAATATCACCTCGCCCCTGCTGGTCTTTACCTCTTTTCAGTTCACTTACACCAGTGATATGCTGCGCTCAGCAGGAAAAGTCCTCGTCTTCAGCTTGTTTATTCATCTCTTCTCCTTACTGCTGGGGCTGGTCATCTATAACATGTATCCAACACCCATTCGCACTATCCTCCGCTTTATTACGGTCTTCCCCAACTGCGGCTTCATGGGGCTCCCTCTTTTACAGGCAGTCTACGGTAAAATCGGCGTCTTCTACGGCTCGATCTATCTTATAGTCTTTAATGCATTGATCTGGACGGTCGGGGTGGTAATCTTCACCGGTAAGCAAGGGCGGAACGGTTTGGGAAAGGAACTGCTCAATCCGAATATTATCGGGGTTGTGCTGGGCCTGGCTACTTTTGTGCTGTCCATCAAGATTACCGGCCCGGTCTACTCTGCGCTGGAGCTGGTCGGTGGAATGACCACCCCCCTCTCCATGCTGGTGATCGGCTCGCTCCTGGCCGGAGTCAGGATTCAAGACTTGTTTTCCGGATCTGCCCTGTATTATGGAACCTTCATCCGCTTGGTGGCCATCCCCGGACTGACCTTGTTGATCACCGGCCTCTGCAACTTGGGCCCGATTTTACAAGGTATCTGTGTGCTCTGCGTCGCCGCGCCGGCCGCCTCCATCACTGCCATCTTCGCGGAGAAACACAATGGAGATCCCCTCTTCGCCTCCAGGATCGTCTTCTTCTCCACAGTCTTGTCCCTGTTTACCCTTCCGCTCTTTCTCCTGCTAGTCGGATAAACAGACCGCTACGGGCAGGCGCAAGACCCGGCTTGGGCGGAAAATCCTGCCCCAGGCGACCCTTACTGACGTCTACCCACGGACCCTCACAAAACGCTCTCTGGCCTTCTGCCCGCTTCCCGTGGCCCCATCCTCCTCATTTCCCTGTATAGAAGCACTACCGTGACGAAAATGGAGAAAACATCAGCCAACGGGAAGGAGAGCCAAATCCCGGTCAATCCGAAGAATCCCGGCAGAATCAAGACGAACGGGATAAAAAACAGCACCTCCCGGGAGAGGGTTAAAAAGAGCGAGGGGCCGGCCTGGCCAATGGCTTGGAATAAAGCCGCTCCGACCACTTGCACGCCGATCAAGGGCACTGCTGCGATAACAAATCTCAAAGCGTAAGCACCGTTTCTAATCAAAGCCGGCTCCTTCCCGAACAAGCCAATGACATAGGTGGGAAAGGCCTGTCCCAAGAGGCTGGTCATGGTGGCATAAACGGTAGCGCTGATTAGAGAGAGTTTGACCACCCTTTTAACCCGATCCGGCTTCCGCGCGCCGTAATTATAGCCGGCAATCGGCTGCATGCCCTGGACTATGCCGAAGAGCGGCATAAAGAGGAACCTGAGTACACGCTGCAGGACTCCATATACGGAGATGGCCAGGCTTCCACCGAAAGCCACCAGCAGGTGATTGACGATGATCACGATCAGGCTGCCCGCGGCATTCCGGGCAAAGGAGGCAAAACCGACGGCGATGATCTCCCGTAAAATTCTCCACTCCGGTTGAAAGTGGCGAAGCCGTATCTTGATGGCGCTGCGTCCGCTGAAAAAATAGGCCAAAACATAGAGGGCGGAGAGCAGTTGGGAGAGGATGGTGGCCAACGCCGCCCCGTAGACTCCCAGCTGCAACGGGAAGATGAAGATATAGTCCAAGATGATGTTGGTGATCGCGCCGATCAGCATGGAACTCATGGCCACCATTGCTTTGCCTTCCGCCCGGATTAAGTTGTTACTGGAAACCACTGCAGGAAAGTAGATACTGCCGATGAGGATTACTTGCAGATACTCCCGGGCATAAGGCCGGATCTCCTCAGTCGCTCCGAAGACTCGCAGCAGGGGATCGATAAAGACCAAACCAAAAAGACAGATGGCCAAGCCCAGGAAGCCGACGACGAGGAAGGAGTTGCCGGCCGCCCGCCCGGCGCGCTCGCGCTCTCCCGCCCCCAAGGTCCGAGAGATGACGGAGGCCGCCCCCACTCCGATCATCAGCGCAGCCGCCATAATCAGCATCTGTACGGGAAAGGCGATCGTCAAACCGCCGATGCCCAAATAGCCGACGCCCCGGCCGATAAAGATCGTATCCACCAAGTTGTAAAGGGCATTCACAAACATGCTTACTGTAGCGGGTACGGATAGTTTTATTAATAATCTGCCAATCTGCTCATTGCCCAAAAGCTGTTCCTTGCTCATCAGACAACTCCTTTTATTAAGGGATCCGAAGTAAAAGCGTTCTTCGCGATGATGCCTTTCTGATCAGGATGTGATCAAAGAAGGGCTTTATAAGATAAAATTATTATAAAATAAGGCCGGGGAGAAAGAGTAAATATGCAATGCGATAAAGACTCCTGGAAAGAACCTTCCAGACTGCTGCGAAAAACCCTTCCTTACTCTTCCCAAATTCAATAACTTATAACCGAATAGTTACAAAAGGGGGATCTTCCGATCACCGGCAGACAGGAGGCAAAACTCGATCAACAAAAAGAGCAGAGGTGTGGCTGATCTGTAGAGATATGATATAATCACTGAGCAGATAGAGCTATTCCAATTCTACTTTGCACAGATTAGAAAGTATGGTCATCACTAGTTCGGGAGGAAGAAATGTGGCTGTAAGAAATGGAGCATCAGTGGCAAGGGTCTTTGGTAAGAACCGCTTTTACTACAGAGTATTTGCTTTAGCCTGGCCGATAGTTCTCCAGAATTTTATCGCTGCTTTTTTAAATATCATCGACACGGTTATGGTGGGCAAATTAGGGGAGACGGAGATTGCCGCCGTGGGCCTGGCCAACCAGTATTTCTTCTTTTTCCACATGTTTCTGATCGGACTCTGTGCCGGTTGCAGCGTATTTATCGCTCAATTCTGGGGAACCAAAGACACGCGGAATATCAGACGGATCGTCGGGATCGGTCTGGGATCCGTAGCCCTGGTCGCCTTCTTCTTTATGGGCCTCGGCTATTTGTTCTCTGAACAGATTATCGCGGTCTTCAATAATGAAACAAGCGTTATTCTTCTGGGCGCCAAATATTTACGGATTGTCCTGGCCGGTTATCTCTTTACCGCTGTCACCTTTCTGTATAGTTTTGCCCTCAGATCAATCGGCGACACTTTTCAGCCGATGCTGATCAGCGCAGCGGCTTTGCTCATCAACGTCTTCTTCAACTACGTGTTTATCTTCGGAAAGCTCGGCGCGCCCGCCATGGGAGTGGAGGGGGCCGCCCTGGCCACCGTCATCGCCAGAGTAGTCGAGACCGTCTTCCTGGTCGGATCCGTCTACCGACAACGGGGAGTGCTGGCCGCCAGCGGACGAGAATTGTTTGATGTCAATCTCAGTTATATTAAAAAAACCTATCGAATCATTTTTCCGGTGCTCCTAAACGATCTCTGTTGGGGACTGGCGGCTATGGTATATACCGCAGTATACGGCCACATGGGTTCGCAAGTGGTGGCCGCCATTCAGATCGTCAATTCAGTCTCCAACCTTTTCATGGTGGTGATCTACGGCATATCCAACGCCGCCGCGGTCATGGTGGGCAATTGTATTGGAGCAGGCAAAGTTCAACAGGGAAAGGTGTATGCCAGGAAGTTTACCAGACTCTCGGTGGCAATCGGTTTTTTACTCGGGGGTTTGCTCGCCTTCGCCTCTCCATATATGCTCAGATTCTTCAACGTCTCCGCCCAGGCACTACATTATGCCCGCATCATTCTGTATGTGGTCTCCGCCATCTTCTTCATCAGAGTCCTTGATATCATTCTGATCACCGGAATTCTGCGGGGTGGTGGCGACGCCCGGTATGCCCTGCTGACCGAAGGATTCACCATGTGGTTCATTGGAGTGCCTTTGACGATCGGAGGGGCGTTTCTGCTGAAACTTCCTGCTTATATAGTTTATACTCTGGCCATAGTGGAAGAGATCGTCAAATGCGCGCTGGGTTTAAGACGGCTCAGGTCCGGACGGTGGATAAAGAAAGTCACGCGGAATATCACCGGCTAAATCAGTAAAACACCAATGGGCTCCGTCAGTTCCTCAGAAGATGTAGATCCACAACTGACGGAGACGGAAAAATGAAGAATTATCGTTTGGAAGATCAGTGCGGCCATAAATCTATGGTTACCGCCATCGGCTTTCCCTAAAATTCATGCTTGAATTTTCCTATAGAAATGATATACTTTACTAAGTACCTATGCTTTAAGGCTGACCATGGTTCGCAAGTTTTAAAAAAATTTGCCTCCTAGTAGCCCGAAGAAAGGTCAAATAATCAGCCCACCGGGCTTAAAAAGGAGGTTTTTTTATGTACGAAGACAAGACCCTGGTCTGCAAAGACTGCAAGCAAGAGTTTACTTTTACCGCTGGTGAACAAGAATTCTATGCGGAAAAAGGATTCGAAAACGAGCCGAGCCGTTGCCCCTCTTGCCGCGCGGCCAGAAAAAATAACCGCCATGGCCAACGGGAGATGTACGAAGCAGTTTGCGCTTCTTGCGGCAGCGCCACCAAAGTGCCCTTCCAACCCAGCGGCGACAAACCCGTCTATTGCCGGGAGTGCTTCCAAGCCAGAAGAGCATATTAAGCCGTTAAATAAGAATAGACCGCGCCAGGCGTGGCGTGTGCCTAAACCAAAGCCCGGAAATTCCTTTCCGGGCTTTGGTTGTTTTGTTTTTTATATTTTCCCTTTGGCCCCTTTACAGCAGCCGGTTATGGCATGACACCTCGCAGATAGGCAAGGCTGCGTTCAATTGCCGCTTGTTCAGAGGCCAAAATTTCTTCCGGCGACTGCTGCTCCCCACGGCGAACAGTCAATTCTATAATGATCGAAAGAAGCTCACGGGGGAGATCAAATAGTTGTGTCACGATCCCGGCCGTATCGAGCCACCCCTCGCCAAGCGCCGTTCCGGTAATTAAGTAACCGGCCTCCACCTTTTTTATAAAATAGTCTTTTAAGTGAATGGAAAGTAAATAGGGGCTCAGCGCCTTTAAGGTCTCTTCGGGACGCTCAACAAAACCCAAACAATTGGTAGTGTCCAGAATCATTCCCACCCTGGGGTCGTTTACCTCTTGCACAATAGTTAAAAGATCCTGGGTGCGCAGGTCAAAATGGTTTTCCAGGCCGATGATCACTCCCTGCTGTTCACAGCGGGGTAAAACCGCTTTCAAGGTTTTAATCGCTGAGTCTACCAACTTCCCGGGCGCCTCTTCCGGAACTGGCCTGTTTTTACCCAGCACTACCCGGAGGAAAGAGGCTGAAAGCAATTCCGCCAAGTCAAGGTGGAACAGGATATTTTCCAAGGTCAAATCCCGCATGCCAAGTTCCACAAAGAGGTTGAGCTCGGCGGCCTTTTCTTTTACTTTTATCAACTCTTCCCGGCTAAGCTCGGCGTAGTGTAGATTCTCACAAAGTTGAACGCCTTCGAAACCCATTTGGTGGGCTGCTTCTAAAAAATCCAAGGTTGTCATCGGCTGCAGCGGTCTGAAACCTTCGCATCCAATAGCGTACCGGTAGGCAAAGCTGCCAAGGCCAAGCCGGGGTCTGGTTTTCTTCTTTTGCTCGTTGTCGTTGTACATTATGCCTATTCCTTTCTTAACTTTTTTGTCTCTTGCTGAACTCCAATCTGACCGGGATCTTCTAATTCCAAAAACAAATGAGATGAGCCTTTCCAGTTCATCTCATCCGTCTTTACTTACCGTCAATCTTCTGTCGCCATGTTGCATTTTTAATGGTATCCACCACGCCTCCCAGGCTCCCACCTGGGGCCCGGCCTTACTTTACACAATTTTGAGCGCAGTCTTCTTCCCATTGGCGATATGACGTTTCATCACCTCTTCCACCCGCTCGGCATCCCGGTCCATAAAACCTTTCACCAACTCGAAATGTTCCTGGCGCGCTTCCTCATGGCGCTCTTTCACCCGTAGTTTAGAAAGAATACGGATCCGGCTGTTCTGATCGTAGATTCTGAGTAAGATCTGTTCCAGTAATTGGTTGTTGGTTGATCTTGCCACCAGCGAGTGGAAATCACGATCAACTTTGATGTGTTCCTCCAAAGTATATTGGTGTTCGGGGTCAGCGTATATTTTATAAAATCTATCCAGCTCTTTAAGATCAATATTGGAGGTCGCCAGTTTGGCGGCCAACGGTTCGACAACTTCCCGGATGGTATAAATATCAATTATATCTTTGATCGAAATACCGGTGACAAAAACGCCCCTTTTAGGATAGATGATCACTAAATTTTCATGTTCTAGTTTGTTTAAAGCTTCCCGAATCGGCGTCCGGCTGGCGCCCACCGTCTTCATTAAATCAATCTCGGAAATAGGCTCGCCCGGAGTCAATTGACAGTTAATGATCATATCTTTAATCATTTTATAGGCTTTATCACGTAGATAACCGGTATTTGATTTTTTTGTTGTTCTACCCATTGATCTCCAAACCTCCGAGCGTATTGCTGACCTCTTTATTCTACCAAACTTTTGCTTTTTTTCCAAACTATATTCCGGACCGGTTTTTAACTTTAAAGTAAATATCAGCGCCCTGGGTCACCACACCAATCCGGCAATCCGGGCCGGTCAGCGTAATGGCGCGCTCAAGCGCAGCTTGCACATCCGGCGCCCAGTCCAAACCGATGGCGGCCGCCTGCCCTTGGGAAACACCTTTACTGACCAAGATCACCCGGACCCGGTTCCGGTTCAAGTTCATGGCCAGGTAGGTAGCGAGTCCCACTTTATCGGTGATTTCTCCGGCGGCAAAGGCGGCTTTCGCTTCTTCGGCGCTACGGACCCCCAATTTCACCAAGTCCGGATGATCGTTGGCGATCCCTTCCGGATCAGCAGCCGCCAACACCAACACCCCACCGGGTTTCACCGCTAGCGCACAGTTATTCAAGGCTTTAATCGATTGCCAGAAATCAAGATCCGCCGGTGAAGCGCTCGCCACTACGATATCGCAATAGTCATCAACTTCGATCTGGTAAATCTGTTTGGCAATCTCAACTCCGGCCCGGTGGGCGGCGGTCGGTTCCCCGGCTACGATTCGCACAATTTCATGATTGGCGTTTAAAATCGTATTCACAATCATCGTTAAACCGGTCAGGGCCGCCACGTTTTCAATCTCCCGGCGGACCGGGTTGTCAATATTACCCAGGATCTCATGGACATGCTCGGCGGCCATATAATGGGTTTCGCTGGTGGTGGCCGCCCCGCAGACTCCCGGCTGCACCATTTTGGCGCCACCCGCCCATCCGGCGTACATGTGGGGAATAATGTTTCCAACCGCAATACTGATGTCACTCTCATAATACCTGCGGTTAACCAGGATCGGCGTCTCTGAATTGGGGTTTTTCACCTCAACCAACTGTTCCCGGTCATAACAGTCATGATTAAAAAACTTGATTCTCCGGACAGCAGTCTCCCCGTAACGTTCGAGAATCTCCGCCCCGGTCATCGGCCGATGCGTCCCCAGGCTGATAATGGCGGTAATCTTTTCATCCGGCACTCCGGCTTGGTTTAAGGCGTCAAGTAAAGCCGGGAGAATACTCTTCTGCGGCGTGGAACGGGTCATGTCATCCACTAATAAAACAACATTTTGGCCCCGGGTTTTGACCAGTTCGGCCAGAGGCGCCAATCCAATCGGGTTTGCCAATGCTCTTTTCACTTCCGCCGCCGGGTCGGGAACCCCGGGGAGCGCCCCGGGGGAGACCACATAAGCCAGGTTTTTCGACGGCACTTTCACCTTAATCATCTCATCACGGTAGGGCAAAGTAATCTCCTTAATCATTCTTTCTTCACCGCCATTATAAGATGGAATAGAGATACTTCATACTCTCCGCCGGGTTTCGCTGATCAAGGAGTTCGGCAATTTTGGCGTCATCCAGTTTCTCCGAGATCTGCATCAGTTTGAGAGTGATTTCCGCAACGACTTTGAAATTCTCCACCGTATTTGTTTCTTTTGGAAAAACGTCATAACCAAACCAATCATTGTAACCTAATTTACGCAGATAATAGAAGAACTCGATGAAATCCCAGAAATTGTAGGCCCCGGGAATCATGTCCCAATCCCAGAACTTGTCGTTATCATTCAAGTGCACGTAAAACAGGCGGTTGGCGCGGGCCAACATCACTGCGGATTGCGCCGGGCGTTCACCCGCCTGAATCGAATGGCCAAAATCTAGGGTGACACCAACATTCGCCAAACCGACCTGCTGGCAAAAGGCCAGGGTTTCACCGGCATTCCCCAGCAAACAGCGGGCGCGGGGGTCATTCCACTTGTATTCAATACAGATCTTTACCTTTGGATTGTAAGCGGCGGCCTCACGGATTGTTTCTTCAAAAAATTCATAGGCTTGCATGTAGTCCATTTCAAAGATGTAGTCATGTCCTTCATTCAGCGGACACGTAGTAATCCGGTGGCAACCGAATTCCACGGCATAGTCCATAGCCTTTTTCAAGTCTTCCACTACTTCCCGGCGCTCATGGCTGAGTTGGGAAGAGAAGGAACCCCTCATCCAATGTCCGGTCCGGCGCGACCGGAAGTTTATGGCGGAGACTCCCAGATTATATTTGCGCAGTAACTCCTTTAATTGGGCCGGGTCACCGAAATCCTGAGGATAACAAAGCTCCAAACCGCTCATCTTCCCGACCTGAGCGGCCAGGGCGATTTTTTCCGCCAAAGGTCGGTCTTCCTGATATGTAACATATCGATTTTTCACAGCGCCTAAAAAACCGGAAATTATGGCAAGCTTAGGCATGTTCAACACTCCTTGCGTATATTTTTACCATCGGAGATAACTGAGGAGGTGGTGCCCTTCAGCTGGATGAAGGAAAGTAACACGAGTTCCCGATGGAATAGTGAGATATAACACATAAGACATCAGCGCCACCTCTGAGTGGAAAATGTAGTGCGATGTAACCTTTCGACCTTAAGCACCGACTCCTCCAGCTTGCGGATTTTTGAATTTCTTGATTAATGGTCCGGTAAACGATAAGACAATCAAGGCAATCAACGCCAGAGAAAGCGGGCGGTTGAAAAAGCCAAGCAGATTGCCGGAGTTCAGCATTAAGGTACGCCGTAGATTAAAGTCGATCATCGGCCCAAGAATCATCCCCAACACAATCGGCGCCGGGTTAAAGTCCAGTTTATCGCAGATATAACCGAGGATGCCGAAGATGATCATGGTCTTCACATCAAAAATACTGCTCTTCATGGAATAAGAACCAATCACCACCAAAACCGAGACAAAGGCCATCAGAATCTCCGGCCGGACTTTCAGGACATTAACCATTGGTCGGGTTAAAAGTGCGCCGACGATCAAGGTGAGAATGGTGCCAACAAACAGGGTAGCGCCAATCTGTGGGATCACTTCCGGATTTTCCGTAGGCAGCAAAGGACCGGGGCGCAACCCGTGCAACATCAAGGCGCCCATTAAGACCGCTGCCGGCGGACTGCCCGGAATACCCAAAGTAAGCATTGGTAAAACCGCGCCGCCGATAGCGCTATTATTCGCGGTCTCCGGCGCCGCCACACCAGCATAGACACCAGTTCCCATCTTCGGACCGTCGGGATGGTGCTTTTTCGCGTCGGCGTATGCCAGAAAGGAAGCGACATTCTCACCGACCCCCGGCAACGCGCCAATCCACACCCCTATGGCCGACCAGCGGAAGATATGATAAAATTGGTCTTTCAGATACTTCCAGATCGGAAAGTCTTGTTTTCCAAGTTGTTCCGCGACTACCTCCTGTTTGGTATGGAGGGCGCTGATCACGGCTGGAATTCCGAAGAAGCCCATCATCGCCGAGATTAACTCTACACCGGTAAAGAGTTCCGCCCGACCGAAGGTAAAGCGGGCTACCGCGTGAATATCTTCAATGCCGATGAAAGCTATTAATAACCCGATTAATCCGCTAATCCAGCCCCGCATCGGCATATCCGGACTGGCAAAACTACCGCATACCGCAATTCCCATAATTCCCAGCCAGAAGTACTCCGGTGAAAACAGATTCATTAATTACAGAGTTATAACTTTTTATGAACAACCCTGTCATGATAACTACTGCCAGTACGATTAAGACTCTTTTTTTGCATTACATTTCCCCTACATACCTTGTAAC
>DATCJV010000117.1:0-17397 GCA_036562625.1 Bacillota bacterium
GGTTTGCTCCGGTAACCATGGGCTACCTCAGGCAGTCTTCAGAGCAGACCCGGGCGGGAATCCGCCTTTGCAATCAGGCCGCCGAAGAGTTCAACTTCGATGGGGTCCGGACGGATCAGGAAGAATTCTTAAAACTCTGCCGAGAGTTCGGACTGAGAAAGCTCAGCGCAGAGGAAGCCGGACCTGCCGCGGAGCTGAGCGGGGGAGAAAAAACCAAATTGGCGCTGGCCGAGGTATTGGCCGCCCACCCAGACTTCTTACTTTTAGATGAACCCACCAATCATCTGGATCTGTTTGGAGTGGAGTGGCTGATTCAGCGTTTGACCGCTTACGAAGGAACAGTCGTGATTATCTCTCATGATCGCTATTTTCTGGATCGAACGGTTACGAATATTTGGGAATTGGAGGAGGGGAAGCTCCGACATTACCCGGGCAACTATACGGATTACCGCCGGAAAAAACGGCAAGATTACGAAGGAAGGTTGGCACAGTATTATATAGAAAAGAAGCGGCAGGAGAAGATTGAAAGGGAGATTGCCAGGCTCAAGCAATGGTCGGCCAAGGCACACCGTGAGGCGGGCAAATCCGGAGGGGTCAGGATCGGAAACAAAGAGTTTTACCGGACCAAAGCCAAGAAGATGGATAACAGGGTCAAATCCCAGATTAAAAAGTTAAACCGGCTGAAAGAGCATGGCACGCCAAAACCGAAAGCGGAAAAACAGGTAGACTTTGCTTTTACGGAAGCGGGAAAGCACAGCCGACGGATCCTGGAGGTCCGCGACTTGCAAAAGGGTTTTCACGGCCGGATACTCTTCACGGAGACTACTTTTTTCATAAAACGCGGTGACAAAGTTGGACTCTTTGGACCCAACGGTTGTGGAAAGACTACTCTTTTCCGGATTCTCCGTGGTGATCTGTCTCCCGATCACGGGGAGATTTGGTTAAGCCCTTCGGTAAAAACCGGCTACCTCAGTCAGGATGTGCATGATTTTGCCACTTCCAAAAACGTCTGGGAGTTTCTTGGCCTGGCCCCTCGTTTCTTTAATGAAGAAGCCAAACAGATCTTGCTGAACATGGGGTTCACTTATGACTCCCTGTACCGGCCGGTGAGCGTCTTAAGCACCGGGGAAAAAACCAGGCTCAAGATCGCCCGCTTGATCTTGGAGCATTGCGAGTTACTCTTCATGGATGAACCCACCAATCATCTGGATCTTTTTCAGCGGGAGCAATTGGAAGAAGCCCTGGCTGCGTTCGACGGAACCCTGCTCATGGCCTCCCACGATCGTTACATGTTGGAACGGATCTGCCATCGCCTGCTGGTCTTTGTGGAGCAGGATGGGGTAAGCACAGTACGGATGGTGGAAGGGGGATTCGGGGCTGCGCAGGAGTTGCTCCATGGGCGTACGCTGGAAAATGAGTGGAAGACCAAACCTCCGGCTTCATCAGCAGAAGGGCTTTCCAGAAAAGAATTAGAGGAAGAACTTATATTAATGGAAAATAGAATGAGTGCTTTATTGGGCGAGTTGAGCCTCCTGGTCCCCGGGACCCCGGAATATGGGGAAGCGGACGCGGAATTTCAAAAGCTGATCGCCAGGAAGCAGGAGATGAAGAAGGAGCTTTCCTCTGCTGAATGAGAGAGCTTTATAGATAACCTTAAGTTAGATCACAATAGCAAATTCAGAAAGGCAGATTATGCCGACGGGTGTTACCATGAATCTTGGTCGGATGTGACTCAAATGTCTCCGCTTCGATCACACTTTGGGCACAGACTTAAAAATGCACAGAATGAGAAAGCAGCCTCCACGAAGCAATTGATTTCCGTAAAAAGAAGCAACGTTCGGACGTTGCTTCTTTTTTGATCGAAATTTATAACTGCTCCAAAGAGGTAAGAGTCTAAACCATGATGCCCGGCTTATTTTGCCCTATTTTTGGAGAAGACATCAAAAGCGACGGCCATCAACAGGACAAAACCTTTAATCGTCATCTGCCAGTCAATACCAATTCCCATAATGGACATACCGTTGTTGAGCACACCCATAACCAAGGCGCCGATGATTGCTCCGATTACCGTACCGATCCCGCCGGTGGCGGAGGCTCCCCCAATAAAGCAAGCGGCGATCGCATCCAATTCAAAGCCGTTACCCATTGCGGGAAAGGCTGAATTGGTACGGGCCGCAAAAGCGATACCCGCTACAGCCGACAAAATAGCCATGTTTAGATAGACAAAGAAGAGTACCTTGTTTGTATCAATCCCCGAAAGCATGGCCGCTTTTTCGTTGCCGCCCACTGCATAAATGTATCGTCCCGGTACGGTCTTGGTGGTGAAAAAGTGATAACCTGAAATGAGTACGCCCAGAATTACCAAGATGATGGGGATACCTTTATGCGCGGCCAACCAGTAAGCAAAGAGGTTGATGGCGAATACTGTCAGCAAGAGCTGGGTGATGAAGAGGAAGTTTGGAGCCAACTCCATTCCGCTCTCCATCTTTGCTCTTCTCTTCTTTACCTGAACAAAGATTAGAAGAATGGACAGGATTGCTGAGACGACAAGCGGGGTCAAGTTGAATTCGTCAATCAAGGGAAAGAAGTCCGGGATATAACCGGAACTGATACTCTGAAACGACTTGGGAAAAGGTGATAAGGTCAACCCTTTTAATATAGTATTGGTCAGCCCTCTGAACAGAAGCATTCCGGCCAAAGTAACTATGAATGCGGGTATGCGCACATAGGCAATCCAAAAACCTTGCCAGGCGCCGATTAAAGCGCCAATCAGCAGACCGATTATTATGGCTGTTGTGACATCCATTTTTCGGTTTATGATCAAAGTTCCCATTATAGCTGCGACAAAAGCAGCCACCGAACCGACGGAAAGGTCAATATTACCGCCGGTCAGAATACAGAGTGTCATACCGATGGCCAGTATAAGCACATAACTGTTTTGGAGAATTAGATTTGTCACATTCATCGGTACCAACAAAATACCGTTAGTCGCGATCTGGAAGAAGATCATGATGACAACCAAGGCAATAAGCATTGCATATTGGCGGATATTGCTTCTTAGCACGTAACTAATTGATTCAAACTGCATAGGTTTTACTTTTGCGGTTTCCATCAGTAACGCCCCCTATTACTCTGCATAATGCATTTCATTATACTTTCCTGTGACGCCTCTTCCTTCGTAAGCTCGCCTACGATTCTACCATCGTTCATCACATAGATCCGATCGCAAATTCCCAGTATTTCCGGGAGTTCAGAGGAGATAAAGATGATGGCTTTACCCTCCTCAGCCAATTGATTAATAATCGTATAAATCTCGTATTTTGCTCCTACATCTATTCCGCGGGTAGGTTCGTCCAGGATCAAAATATCCGGTGCGGCAAATATCCATTTGGCCAGCACCACTTTTTGCTGATTACCTCCGGACAGGTTCTGGATCTTATGATAAATACTGGAGGATTTAATATTTAGTTTCTTTCTATAATTTATGGCCGCTTTATTCTCTTCATCGTCGTTTATGATCCCTCTTTTGCTGATCTTCTTTAAACTCGATAAAGAGATATTGTGCTTAATGTCTTCAATCAGGATCAACCCTGCGGTCTTCCGGTCTTCGGTCACATAAGCCAAACCGTTGTTGATGGCCTGTTGGACGTTATTTATAGTGAGCGGGCGACCGTCTTTGATGATCTGTCCGCTGATCTGTCTGCCATAAGCCTTGCCGAATACGCTCATGGCAAATTCGGTTCTTCCTGCGCCCATCAGACCGGATATTCCAACAATTTCTCCTTTATGCACCTTGATGCTGACGTCTTTAATGACTTTTCTGCCTTCGATCAGCGGATCATAGACATTCCAGTTTTTCACTTCAAAATAGACCCGGCCAATGTTTGGTGTGCGTTTCGGGAATCGATCCACAAGTTCTCTGCCGACCATTCCTTTAATGATCCTATCTTCGCTGATTTCTCCGCCTTTAACTTCTATTGTTTCAATGGTGGCGCCATCCCGCAGGATGGTGATGGAATCAGCCACTTTGGTGACTTCATGCAACTTATGAGAGATGAGGATCGAAGTTATACCGGTCTTTTTCAACTCCAACAACAAATTCAACAGGTTGTTCGAGTCGTCTTCATTGAGGGCTGCCGTAGGCTCATCCAGAATCAGGAGTTTAACATCTTTTGCTAATGCTTTGGCGATCTCAACAAGCTGCTGTTTACCGACACCTATATCTTTAATGAGCACATTAGGGTTTTCCTTCAGGCCTACTTTGTTCAAGAATTTAGTCGCGTCCTGATGGGTTTTCTCCCAGTTGATCACACCGTTTTTTGCTCGTTCGTTCCCGATAAATATATTTTCGCCAATGGAAAGGTAGGGAATTAGTGCAAGTTCTTGGTGAATAATCACAATACCCATCTTTTCACTGTCTCTAATATTTCTAAATGTACAGTGTCTGCCTTGATAGATGATGTCTCCGCTGTATGTGCCGTGGGGGTGCACACCACTTAACACATTCATGAGTGTGGATTTACCTGCTCCGTTTTCTCCGACCAGAGCATGGATCTCACCGGGCATTACTTTGAAATTAACATTGTCAAGCGCTTTTACACCGCCGAAACTCTTTGTAATATTTCTCATCTCAAGAATAGCTTGCATATTATCCCGCCCTTTGATCATGTTCACGCGCTCTGCAAGATGGAAGGCATTCTCCTCCCTTGGGTTTCGGGTGAAGAATAAAGCCTGCGCGCGTTAAATTTGCCGTTCGAGATAGACTGGATTAAATAGGTAGTGCTTTTGGGCAGAATTTATTCCCAAGGTGAACTGCACTTTAGAAATCTGCCCAAAAGCACATGAGGATTCTTCAGCAAATTACTATATTAAATTGAGAAAGCACGTGCTCAATATCTTTGACCATTAGTTACTAGATTTAGTTACTTGATATAAGGAATTCCCCTAATATTTACTGCAGCTCTGACTCTTTATAGTAGCCGCTGTCGATTAGCAGCTCTTTATAGTTGTTAGCATCCGCATAGACTGGCTCGCAGAGGAATGACGGGACGATCTTAACACCGTTGTGGTAGGTTTTAGTATCATTAATCGGCGCTTCTTCACCTTTCATGATGGCTTCAACCATTTCCACAACCTTAGCGGCCAGGGTCCTGGTATCCTTGAAGATCGACATGGACTGCTCGCCGTTGATCATGGCGATGACGTTGGGTTTATCACAGTCTTGACCGGTAATGACGGGGAATGGTTTGTTGGGAGTGCCATAACCGGCGTTCTTCAAAGAGGTGATAATTCCAATCGCCAGGCTGTCGTTGGGGGACAATACCGCATGCAGTTTTCTGCCACTGGAATAGTAGGCTGTGATCAGGTTATCCATTCTGGCTTGCGCGTCCGCGGAATCCCACCCATGAATGGCCCGGGTGGTGAATTCAATCTGTCCGCTGGGTACCACCAATTTGCCGGAGTCGATATAGGGTTGGAGAACGCTCATGGCGCCGTCGCTGAAGAAGTAAGCGTTGTTGTCATCCGGAGAACCGGCAAAGAGTTCGATGTTAAACGGTCCGGCATTCTCTTTCAAGCCGAGCGCTTTTTCAATGTACTCGCCTTGAATTTGGCCAACCCGGAAGTTATCAAAGGTCGCATAGTAGTCCACATGCTCGGAGTTCATAATCAACCGGTCGTAGGCGATTACTTTAATGTTATTCTCTGCGGCTTTCCGTAAAACCTCGGTGAGGGCAGAACCGTCGATGGAGGCGATCACCAAGACTTTACACTTTTTGGTGATCATATTTTCCAACTGTTGAATCTGTGTATTAACGTCGTTATTGGCATATTGAAGGTCAACTTTGTAGCCTTTTGCTTCAAGTTGGGACTTCATGTTAGCGCCGTCCTGGTTCCACCGTTGCAGAGATTGAGTGGGCATCGCCACCCCAATCAAATTGCTATCGGACTTTTTGCCACACCCGACAAAACTAAGGGCAAGAACAACTACAAGAAGTAAGGAAATAAGTTTTTTCATTAGTTTTTTTACTCCTTTCATTTAGGGACTTAGGTTTGAGGATGTTTTTGCTCACATATTTATCCATTTACCACCCCCATTTCTCTTTGGAGTTATCTTTAACCCGGGTAAAAATTTGGAATAATATACCTGAATACAAAGGAATTTACCGAACTTTAAATGATCGCAAATGAGATTTTAACCATAATTTCTTACAAATTTAAGTCAAACGTTTGTTAATCAGTTTGTATTATACCATAAATAATTATTAAACAGTAGAGAAAAAATTCCTTCCTGAAAGTAATCTGAATAATAATAAGACATCCAAGTATATAAATTAATTAGGGAGAAAAACGTAGGTGGTGTAGGGCAATCAGAAATTGGGCGGTGATCCAATCCGCAGGAGAAAGAGGAAGTATTAATCAAAGGAAACCCGGCTGGAGTTTTTCGAAAACGTTTGTTTTTTTCTCTGAAATATATTAAAATAAATTTAAAATATGGAAGGGGTGGAGAAAGATGCAAAGAAAACCGATGGGAATCAAGACCCTTTTTTTACTGCTCTTTATTCTATCTCTAATCAATATAGTGGCCATTGATTCCCTGGCGGCCGTGCCAACCTGTACAGTGGATTGGCGTGACGAAAGACAAGTCATTGACGGCTTCGGTGGATCCGGGGCTTTTCATCAAGCCGCCAATTTAATGGAATATCCCGAACTGGAAAAGGAGTTAATCTTGGATCTGCTTTTTTCCCAAGAACGCGGGATCGGGTTAAGTATTGTCCGGAATATCATTGGCGATGGCGGCGATTGGGGGGAAAAGATCGACGGCCCGACGCCGAGTATCGAACCGGAAGAGGGAGTCTGGAACTGGTCCGGTGATGAGGATCAGATCTGGCTGATGAATGAGGCCAAGAAGCGTGGTTGTACCAGGTTTATGAGTACGGCGTGGAGCCCACCGGCGTGGATGAAGACTAATAACAGTGTGATTAGGGGCGGGGAGTTGCGTCCCGATAAATATCAAGCCTATGCCGAATATTTGGCCAATTATGTCCGGGGCTATAAGGAACACCACAATATCGAGATCTATGCGGTCTCCATCACCAACGAACCGGATCTGAGCACGGACTATTCTTCTTGCCGCTGGACAGGCCGGCAATTGTTGGATTTCATAAAAAATTACCTCACTCCCACCCTGAAGCGGGAAAACGTAGAGGTAAAAGTCATGATGCCGGAGACCATGAACTTCGGGGAGCATTATGCCTTGGAGACCTTGTATGACCCCGAAGCCGCCCGGGGAGTCGATATTATCGGCACCCACGCTTACGACTTTAAAGCAATGCCTTTACCAGTCGCTAAAAGCCTGAACAAGGCCGTCTGGCAGACAGAAGTCTCCAATATCGGGTTTAATGACGGCAGTATCGACGATGGATTGAAGTATGCCAAATTGCTTCATGATCACATGACAATTTCCGAAGTTAATGCCTGGCTGTTCTGGTGGCTGGTTGCGTATAAACCAGGTGAAGCCTTAATCCACCTGGATACTACCTATAAAACATTTACCACTTTCAAACGTTTGTACACGATCGGGAATTACAGCCGTTTTGTCAGACCGGGTTATGTAAGAATAAATGCCTATTCTAATCCTGCTCCTGATATTTATGTCACCGCTTACAAGGATAAAGCCAGTGGGAAATTTGCCATTGTCGCCATTAATAATGGTAATGAAGAGCGGACCATCGAGTTTAATTTGAATAAATTCCCCAGAGTAAAAGCGGTGATTCCCTACCGGACCTCGGATACGGAAAATCTGAGTAAATTAGGGAAAATTCCTGTGGCCAAACGAGCGTTTCGCGCTGACCTGAAAGCGAAGAGCGTTACCACCTTTATCTCTGCTGCGCATGAACTGCCCGGCGCCTTGAGTATAAGAGAGATTCTATCGCCGATCCAGGCTGAACAGTTTGATGAAGGGTCCGGTATAGAGGTGGTGGACACTGAAAGCGGCACAGCCGTAGTTTTTGATGACCGGAATGACTACACGGTTTATCAGAATTATAACTTTGGTAACGGTACTGAGACTTGCGAGTTGAGAGTGGCCGTGCGTGGCCGGGGGAAATTGGAATTCCGGTTGAACAGCGCCATGTTGGGCACGCCCGTTGCCAGGTATTCCGTGCTGGAGGAGTCAACTTCCGCAGAGGAAGTTTGGCAGGAGATCTCCATTCCCACGGAAAAGGCCAGAGGAGTCAACGATCTCTACCTAGTCTTTATTCCATGGGATGAAGGCGCTTACTGTAAAGTGGATTGGGTGGAGTTTAAGCCTGCGGTGAAGCCGCCGGCCGGCCGGATTAAGGTACAAGCGAAAAATGAAATTGTCGACACAACCACCAAGCAGATCAAACCATCTTTCAAGATTGTGAATAACGGAAGTGTCCCGGTGGACCTGGCGGAGGTAAAGGTTCGTTACTTTTACACGCTTGAGGCCACAGGGGAGCAAGAGTTTACGTATGCCGGCGGCTCCGTCCCCGGATCTGCCGTGACCGGCGCTGTGGTGAAAATGAAAAGCATTACTCCGCAGGCCGATTATTACCTGGAGGTCGGCTTTACAGACGCCGCCGGCGTCTTGGAACCAGGGGAAGCCATCGAAGTCAACGCGGTCCTCACCACACGGGGCGGAGCATATCGACAGGATAATGACTACTCTTTCCGGGCCGGCCAAAAGGCGGCGGCGGACTGGGAAGCGGTGACCGGTTACGTTAAGGGGCAACTCTGTTGGGGAATTGAACCGTCGTTATTGATTAATCCCGGGTTCGAAACCGGGACGACTGAGGGCTGGTTTAACTTCGGCGGTCCGAGCAAGATTACGATTACGGATGAGACCGCACATACCGGCAAGTACTGCGCGTTGATCACCAACAGAAGCGAAAGTTGGCAGGGGATCGCCCAGGATTTGCGCTCAGTGATGAAGCCCGGAGCAACCTATGAGGTTTCCGCTTGGTTGAAACTGAAGAACAAAATGAACGATGCCGGACGGGTCAACATCAAAAGGTCCGATGATAATGGCGATAATTATACATGGGTGGATTCCAAGACCATCAACGATGAGGAATGGACCTATATCAGCGGTTTATATGAGGTAAAGATCACCGGCGCTCTTAAAGCCCTTGAATTATATACTGAAGGGCCCGCGCCCGGCATAGAATATTATGTTGATAATGTGGTGGTCAGGGAGTTTGTTGGCGAGGTTTCCGCAGAATAAGCAGAATAATAAGTAATAGTCCAGACGGGCCTAAGGGGGTTACCCTTAGGCCCGGATTTTTTGGTACTGAATTTCTATTAAGCCCTCTCCAGCTATGCCCGTCTTTATCCTGTGAGGTCTATATCAAGGGCTTGCGAAACCATGGTAACGGTAGGGATTATAGCCAGCCTACTTGCTCAGATAGGTATTATTGCTCAATTAACCAATCCATAGCCTCTTCTACAGAAGCAAAGATGGGGATGTTACGCTTAGTAAACTTCATAACCGTATCATAAGCGATCTTTTGAATTCCTTTTACGCCGACAATAGCTGCGGCTTTTACATACGGTTTATTATGGTTAGTGAAGTCCTTAAGAATGTCAATGAGTTCCATAGAAAAGCGTAAATTTGTGGCATCCGTAAGTGTCAGTAGAGAGTTCGGCGCCTGTTTACTGATAAAGGCTTTCGCTTCTTCGATTAGATCAAGCACTTCCTGTTTTTTCTCAAGCATATCACCGTTGGAAAAATCAAGATAGACAATATTCTTTCCTTTATACTCTACCACCTTAACTTTTTCCACTTTACATCCCTCCTTAACTGGTGTTCTCTAATTATATCATGAAATAATGGATTTTTTCATCAAATTGACCAAATTGGGTTATATTTTAAAGGAACCAAGTGTTTGAAATTATTAATAACATGACGGTGAGGATTGGAAATAAGTCCCGGCCAGTCTTTTTCCTGCTTTTTTTGGGGAGTTTTTACCTTTTATGAGCAGGAAGGACTGGAGCGGAAGCGATTTGTCTATTGACTCAAATAGGTATGATAAGTTAAAGTATTACAAAATATCGAAGTAAAAAAGTTAAAGATTAACGAGAGAAGCCATTGCGAGTCTGAGATTGGCGTAAACTTACTTTTGCAAAGCTTATTATGAACAAAAGGGAGCATAAAAGATGGATACCTTATTGACGTTTTATAATTACATTATCCGCATCCTTCCGGGGCTGATCTTAGTGGCCTTAGTTTTTTGGGTTTTAAAACCACACGCCAAATTAAGGATTGTTATGTATATTACTTCTTTTATTCTGATGCGAGACACCCTGACCCCATTAGGGCTATGGAAAATCGGCAAAACAGGCGGTGTCTTTTGGGTTCGGCTAAGTGCTGATCCGGTGTTCCTGATCTTATTCGGTCTTTGCAGCCTTGTGATGGTCATGGGCTTATTTGCTTTTGATCGGGAAAACAGGCAGCAATTAATCTGGTTTAAAAAAAAGAAGATTATCGGCATAATCCTTGGTTTAACCGGTGGGCTGGCGGTAGTTCTGCCATACTTCATTTTGTATAGAAGAATTGGCATTGAGCAAAGAGGCGGCGCGGTTGACACCACGCTGCTCATTCCCATTTTCGTCTTTGCTCTTTTCGGGAACCTTTTTGAAGAGGGACTCTTCCGAGGGTATGTTCTTGGCAGTTTACAGTGTAAAGAAAAACGGCTTTGGGCGGGGTTCGCTTCCGGTGTAGTATTCGCCTTCTGCCATGTATTTCTGGCCATTACCGTAACCGATGTCGGACTGCCGCTCTTGCTCTTCGTTTTATGGGAAGGTGTAATCACCGGTCTAGTCGGCGCGGAATACGGAATTATTCCCTCTACTCTGTGCCATGGCGGCGCCGTCTTTTTACTCAGTTCCGGCCTGTTCTAGCACTATAGAAGCAGGGGAATCATGTTGGGACAGTTCATGCTTGGGCGTGCTGTCTTTTTTTGGTATTATAGGCAATATAAGTGTCCGGGGTTTATTATACATAGAATGACTTAAAGGTACCGTATAAAAAGGAGGGAGGAGTTTATGATGATTAACCACAAAGGCACGACTGAAATTGACACAGAAAGGCTGTTACTTCGTAGATTCAAAGCTTCCGATGCCGAGGCGATGTTTACTACGTGGGCCAATGACCCGGAGGTGACCAGGTATTTGTCGTGGAGACCCCATGGCACACTGGAGGTCACGAAAGAGATCATCTCCTCCTGGATTAACTCCTATGGAAACCAGGAGTTCTATAACTGGGCAATTTTCTTGAAGGAAGCGGGAAAAGTTGTCGGTTCCATTGGTCTGGTCGACCGTTCAGATGAAGATGAAAGATGTGAAATCGGCTATTGCATTGGTAAAGAATACTGGAATCAGGGGATTATGACAGAGGCGCTCAAGAGTGTTATTGGTTTTTTCTTTCGTGAAGTCGGTTTCAACCGTATTCAGGCCAAGCACCACAAAGATAATCCCGCTTCCGGGAGAGTTATGCAAAAAGCCGGGATGAAGTACGAAGGCCGGCTCCGGCAGTATCTCAAGGATAAAGACGGTGAGTTTGTCGATTGTGACCTGTACTCCATTGTTCGCGCTGATCTGCTGCACGATGTTCATCACGCGTGATAGGATCACACGTGATGATATCACCCATGAGGGTCATCATTAGTTGTGTTTGGACTGGTTTCACCAGTCTATTGGAGGGCCTTTTTGCTTTGATGTTATTAAGCTGAAGACGTTTTCCAGCCTTCTCCATTTGCCGACTGAAGATTTATAATGGATCCGGTGTTTGTGATCGTATAGTAAAAATCGGAGAAATTTATTTATGAAAAGGCAATAATTCCTCCGCTTGATTCGTCAAGTAGATGTAAGGACAAAAACCCAGGCAGAGAAGAGGCGTGGAATGGGAGAGGTCGGGATGGAAGAGAAAAATCAACTAGTCAAACTGGCGGAGTTTTTTGCCACCGAAAGACAGCGCTTGCGACACCTGCTGCAGAGCAGGATCAGTGAGCTGAACAAGATGGAGATCGAGGATGCGATCAGCGACCTAATGCTCTCCATGTTTGAAAAGGCCGATCTACTTCCGCAGATTGAGAACCTCACCGCTTATGTGTACCGCGCCTTGTATCACCGGGCCATCGATTGGTTGCGCAAACGAAAGCATCAAACATCCTTGGATCAAGAGGTGGGAATGGTCGAGCGTAGAACTCTCCTTGATCTGGAGCCCTCCTCCCCTGACCATGATTCGGCGGTTACAGCCGAGGGCAGAGAGTTTCGGGAGAGACTCTTCGCTGCTCTGGATGGTATCAAAGCGGAACAGCGGGCAGTGTGGGTAGCTACTGAACTTGAGGGATATACTTTTTCAGAGTTGTCCCGGATGTGGGGTATACCGGTGGGGACGTTGTTGGCTCGAAAACACCGGGCGATGATTGCTCTGCGTGCGTCCTTACAAGATCTGTACCATAATAAGTAGGAGGTTTTTTAAAGATGGGACATGTGGGATCAGCTTTTTGGCGGGGGATGCGTATTGTTGGAATAGCAATCTTGGGAATATTATCCGCCACCTGTTTCGGACTGCTCTTTGGCCTCATTATCCGGGCTTTATGGAATTGGTTGATGCCTGCCGTCTTCGGTTTACCCATGATTAATTATTGGCAAGCCTTTGGCTTGATTCTTTTAACCCGGCTTTTAGTGGGGACAATAGGCTTTCGGGGAGAAGCCGGGAAAGGCGGGCATCTTCATGAAAGATGGGATGATGACGAAGAGTGGAAATGGACATGTAAATGGGATAGGGACTGCTGGCGGTATTATGACGAATGGTGGCGGACTGAAGGCAAGGCGGCTTACGCCCGGTATGTGGAGAGTAAAAAAACTTCTGCCAATACCGTGGACGAATAGTCCTATTCCATGAATAGCCCTTTTCTACTAAAATAGGGCTTAGAAGAGTACCGAGAGAGTAAGGGAAATTATTCATCCAGCTATAACCCGAGAAATATTTCTCGGGTTTTTCTTTGGTTGTGGGTTGTGGTAACTTTTCTGCAAAGAAAGTGTTACCCAAGGAAGGAGTTCTTATTATTTCGCAGAAAAGCAACTATATAAACTTACACCTTGAAACTGTTTGTCGGATTGTCTAGAATAGTAGTAGAATTTATATTCCAGTTACATCCTGACTATGAATATTCCGGATGAGATGTAATTTGGAAGAAAACAAAGGAGGCCGCTAGAAATGTGGAAAAAAGGTTTGGCAATGTTAGTCGTTCTGTTAGTAGTCATCCTAGTCGTAGCCGGGTGTGGTAAGAAATCCGAAGGCTTGAAGCTCGGTATGGTAACCGATGCCGGAACAATCGATGACAAATCCTTTAACCAAGGGACATGGGAAGGTGTTGTCCGGGCCGGAGAAGAATTCAAATTAGAAACCAAATACCTAAAGCCGGCTGGCACCACTGAAGCGGATTACATGAAAGAAATCGGCAACCTTTACGACGCCGGGTTCAAATTCATTGTCTGCCCTGGGTTTAAATTTGAAACAGCGATCTTCCATGCCCAAGACAGATATAAAGACGCTAAATTCGTGATTATAGACGGCAATCCCCATGCTGGAGACTTTGTACCGGTGGTGAAGGAGAATACCGTCTCCATCTTCTTTGCTGAACACGAATCAGGTTTTGTGGCGGGAGTAGCTACCGCCTTACAGCTTAAAGAGGGGGAGCTCGGATTCATCGGGGGAATGGAGATCCCGGCGGTACAGAAGTTTAACTGGGGCTTCCAACAAGGCGTAGCCTATGCCAATGCCAATCTGGGCACCAAGATGTCGATCAAACCGGAAAACGTTATCTACCAGGGAACTTTTGATAATGTAGCCGCCGGGCAACAACTGGCCGCTCAGATGTACGACAGAGGGGTGAAAGCCATCTTCGCGGCAGCGGGCGGTGTCGGCGTCGGTGTGATTAATGAGGCCAAATCCCGGGTGAAAGCAGGAGAGGAAGTCTGGGTTGTTGGAGTGGATGTGGATCAGTATGCGGAAGGGATATATGAAGGCGAAAAATCGGTCATTCTCACCTCCGCAATGAAGCAAATATCTACGGCTACCTTTGATGTGATTAAAGCGGAGAAGGAGGGGAAATTCCCGGGAGGGCAAATTTTGACTTTTGACGCGAAAAATGACGGGATTGGTATTCCGGCGGAAAACCCGAACCTCAGTGACGAAGTGGAAGAACAAGTGGCTGAGATCTACGAAAAGATGAAGTCCGGCGAGATTATAGTAGCTGATGAACGAGGCAGCCTGATCAGATAGATTCTGTAAAGCGCGGTGTTCCGCGTGTGGTTCTGGAAAAAGAAGAGGATGGAAAGATACTCGTCCTCTTCTTTTTCTTAAGTGAAATTTCCGAATAAAGGAGAAGATGGAATGGATTATGTCGTGGAAATGTTGAAGATCCGTAAAGAGTTTCCAGGCATTGTCGCCAATGATGACATTACGCTCCAACTGAAACCCGGCGAAATCCATGCCTTATTGGGAGAAAACGGCGCTGGAAAATCCACCCTGATGAGCATCTTGTTCGGTCTTTATCAACCGGATCAAGGGATCATCAAGATTAGGGGGGAAGAAGTCAAGATCACCGACCCGAATGTCGCTAATGAACTGGGGATCGGTATGGTTCATCAACATTTCAAATTAGTCCATAACTTTACAGTAACAGAGAATATCATCCTGGGGATGGAACTGAAGAAGGGGATAGTAGTTGATCTGAAAACAGCGGCCGCCCGGATTAAAGCAGTCTCTGAAAAATATGGATTGAATGTTGATCCTTATGCCAAGATTCAGGACATCTCCGTTGGTATGCAGCAGCGGGTGGAGATTCTGAAGATGCTCTATAGGAAGGCGGAGGTTTTAATCTTTGATGAGCCCACTTCCGTGCTTACTCCCCAGGAAGTTCAAGACTTGATGAGTATCATGCGTAACCTGGCCGCCGAAGGTAAATCCATTATCTTAATCACCCACAAACTGAAAGAGATAAAGGCCATTGCGGACCGGTGCACGGTCATCCGCCGCGGAAAACTCATCGGTACGGTGGAGGTGTCTTCCACCACCGAGGAGGAGATGGCCCGGATGATGGTGGGGCGGGAGGTCAGTTTTTCTGTGGAAAAAGCCCCTAAAGAGCCGGGAGAGGTCGTCTTGGAAGTGGAGGAGCTTTCCGTATTAAACAACCGGAAACTGCCGGCGGTAAAGAATTTTTCTTTGACGGTCCGGGCCGGTGAGATCGTAGGAGTGGCCGGCGTGGACGGGAACGGCCAGACGGAATTGGTGGAAGCCATTACCGGTTTGCGAAAAGCGGAAAGCGGCCGGATTCTTTTACGGGGCGCCGACATCACCGGCTTGCCGATCCGGGAACGCCTCCGCTCTGGGATAGCCTATATTCCGGAAGACCGGCACAAGCACGGTTTGATTCTGGATTATGCGGTTGAGGATAATATGATCCTCAAAGTTTATAACCAGAAACCTTTCGCTAAAAACGGTTTATTACAGCGGGAGGCCATTCGGACGTACGCAGAGCGGATCATGAAAGATTTTGATGTGCGGGCCGGGCAAGGTGTGGCTGCCACCGCCAGGTCGCTGTCAGGCGGAAATCAGCAGAAGGCCATTGTCGGACGGGAGATTTCCCATGATCCGGAGTTGCTCATTGCCGTCCAACCAACACGCGGTTTGGATGTGGGCGCCATTGAGTATATTCACCGCCGGATTGTGGAACAACGGGATAACGGCAAAGCCGTACTCTTGGTCTCTTTGGAATTGGATGAAATCATGAACTTGGCCGACCGGATAGTCGTGATCAGTAACGGGGAATTGATCGGAGAAGTCCAAGCCGGACAGGCCACGGAGAGTGAGATCGGCCTGATGATGGCCGGGGTGAAGAGAGGTGAGACCGCTTGAAAAGGGAATTTAAGTTGAACAAAGAATACTTCGTCGCCTTAATCGCCGTCGGTCTCGGTTTGGCTGCCGGGGCAGTATTGATGGCCATCACCGGTAACAATCCGATCACCGGGTTTGTCTATCTGTTCCGGGGGGGATTAATGAGCATCGAACGGATAGGCAATACACTGGCTACCGCTACCCCGTTGGTTTTTACCGGTTTATCCGTAGCCTTTGCCTTTAAAACCGGACTCTTCAATATTGGGGCCGCCGGGCAAATGCTCATCGGCGGACTGTGCGCTACCGCCGTTGGATTGACTTTTTCCTGGCCGAAGCCCTTACTATTGCCGGTTGTCATCTGCGTGGCTTTTCTGGGCGGGGCCTTGTGGGGGTTGCTCCCCGGCTTGCTCAAGGCCAAATTCAATGTGCATGAAGTCGTCGCTACCATCATGATGAACTGGATTGCTTATTGGACAGTTTATTATGTGATCCCGGGTTATTTTAAAGGAGCCTACCTGGAGACCGAATCTAGGAGAATTCCGGAGAGCGCCTCATTGAAGGTTCAGTGGCTGACAAACCTGTTTGACGGGTCTTATATAAATCTCGGATTTTTTCTGGCGATTATCGCCGTGCTGATCATCGCTTTTATCTTGAATCGAACCACCCTTGGATATGAGTTGAAAGCGGTCGGCTACAACAGATATGCTTCGGAGTATGCCGGGATAAAAGCGGGCCGGAATATCGTTTTGTCCATGGTGATCTCCGGAGCTTTGGCCGGTTTGGGCGGCGCCGCCTTCTACGTGGGGTATGCTTCCAATATGCAAATCGGTGTCATCCCAAGCCAGGGTTTTGACGGAATCGCCGTTTCGCTGCTGGGGGCCAACTCGCCCTGGGGTGTATTCTTTGCCGCAATTTTCTTTGGCTTATTGCACTCCGGCAAGGGGTTTATGAATGCCATGACCAAAGTGCCGCCGGAGATTGCGGATACCATTATCGCCACGATCATTTATTTCTCCGCTACCAGTGTGTTAATTGAAAGATACTGGGAGAGCGCGAAAAAATGGTTTACCGCGCGCCGGAACCAAAATCCCCGGTTTCCTGTGGACTCCGCTGGGGGCGTACAGGAGAAAGTGGGAGGTGCAAAATAGAATGTGGAGCATAATTCAACAAGTAGCTCCTTATGCCGTCGCCTATTCCATTCCTTTGCTCATCACGGCCCTGGGCGGGCTGTACAGCGAGAGAAGTGGCGTGGTCAATATCGGGTTGGAGGGATTAATGGTAATCGGCCTGTTTACCAGCGCTTTTGTGATTGCACAGCTCGAGGCGGTGATGCCCGGAGTCGCGATCTGGATAGGTTTATTGGCCGCGGTGATTGCCGGCGCTCTATTCTCCCTGCTTCACGCTTTTGCCAGTATTAACCTGAACGCCAACCAAGTGATCAGCGGAACAGCCATTAATATGATGGCCGG
>DATCJV010000125.1:0-3929 GCA_036562625.1 Bacillota bacterium
GTCGACCGCAACTTTATTCGTCTGCTGGCTTCGCAGAAGGTTCCAAAAATATAACCCGATGACGATCGCGAAGAAAAAGTTGACAAAGACCATCAACGAAGTGATAAACTCCATTTCCCAGCCTCCTTGCGTAGATTTCTACCAGTATTATCTACCAAACCGCAGGAGGATATCCGGTATTAAGCCGGCGCCGACTGAAAAAAAGCATAGGATAAAAAAACCCGGCAGGCAGCGCCTGTCGGGTTCCTGAACTTGAGGTTACGTCCTAATCTGGGCCGGACTTGGGATTCACGGCCAATTGCGACTAAGCCGACTCCTCTTTCTTCTTTTTCTTCTGTTCCACGCTGGTGGTAATGATCGGTTTTTTCCCCTCTTCCACCATTTCTTTGGTAATTACCACTTTCTTAATGTCCGATCTGGAAGGAATTTCGAACATCAGATCCGTCATCAGCTTTTCGATGATTGCTCGCAGGCCTCTGGCGCCGGTATTGCGGGTGATGGCCAACCGGGCGATGGCAGTCAAGGCCTCCGGAGTGAACTCCAATTCCACCCCGTCGAGTTCCAGCACTTTCTTGTACTGTTTAACCAAGGCGTTCTTCGGTTCCACCAGGATCTTGACTAAAGCGTCTTCATCCAAGGCGTCAAGGGTGACTACAATCGGGAGCCTGCCGACGAACTCCGGTATTAAACCAAATTTCAACAAATCTTCCGGCATCCCTTGGCGCAAGATTTCACCCACTTGCTTTTTCTGACGCGGTTGGATATCTGCGCCAAAGCCCATAACCTTCTTCCCGATTCTTTTCTCGATGATCTTTTCCAGGCCGTCGAAGGCCCCGCCGCAGATGAACAAGATGTTGGTGGTATCCAATTGGATGAATTCCTGGTGCGGATGTTTCCGACCGCCCTGCGGCGGCACGGAGGCCACGGTTCCTTCTAAAATCTTGAGTAAAGCCTGTTGCACTCCTTCTCCGGAGACATCCCGGGTAATGGAGGGGTTCTCTGATTTCCTGGCAATCTTGTCGACTTCATCTATATATACGATGCCCTTCTCCGCCTTATCCACATCATAATCAGCGGCTTGAATCAGTTTCAGCAGGATATTCTCAACGTCCTCCCCCACATAACCGGCTTCCGTCAGAGAAGTGGCGTCCGCAATGGCGAACGGCACGTTCAAAATCTTCGCCAAAGTCTGGGCCAGCAGTGTCTTCCCGCTTCCGGTCGGTCCTAAAAGGAGTATATTGCTCTTCTGGAGCTCCACGTCATCAAAGCGTTCTCCGGAATTTATCCTTTTATAATGGTTGTAGACGGCCACGGACAAGGTTTTTTTGGCCTCCTCCTGACCGATGACATACGAATCTAATATATCATAAATCTCTTTGGGTTTGGGAATATTGCCCAAATCGAAGGAGACCTCATCATTCAATTCCTCGTCAATAATCTCGTTGCACAGTTCGATACACTCATCACAGATATAGACACCGGGGCCGGCGATTAATTTCTTTACTTGTTCTTGAGCTTTCCCGCAGAAAGAACACTTCAGTTGTCCTTTTTCATCGCCGAATTTAAACATTCCATCACCTCTTTCTTGGAATTGAGACTGAGGTCACCGGGACTATGGGCGCGGTCGGCTTATCTCTGGTAGAATATGTGGTCAATGATCCCGTATTCCTTGGTCTCTTCCGCGCTCAGCCAATAATTTCTATCCACATCCTTGACAATCCTTTCCATTGGTTGCCCAGTATGCTTGGCCAGTATTCCGTTGGTCACTTCCCGCAATTTCAGGATCTCCCGCGCTTGAATCTCAATATCCGCGGCCTGCCCCTCGGCGCCGCCGGAGGGCTGATGAATCATTACCCTGGAGTTGGGGAGGGCAAACCGCTTGCCTTTCGTGCCGGCAGCCAATAAAAGCGCGGCCATACTGGCGGCGATCCCCATACAGATTGTGGAAACTTGCGGTTTTATATACTGCATACAGTCATAAATGGCCAATCCGGAATAGACTATCCCACCGGGACTGTTAATATAGATGGATATATCTTTGTCCGGGTCTTCACTCTCCAAGAAGAGCATTTGGGCGATGACCAAATTGGCCACATTATCATCGATTGGACTACCGATAAAGATGATCCTGTCCTTTAAGAGACGGGAATAGATGTCATAAGCCCGTTCCCCCCGGTTAGTCTGTTCCACTACCATCGGCACTAAATTCATTTCGCTTCCACCACCTTGTCAGAGTCTTCCTCTTTTTGCACCGGCTCGGCCTTCTCCACCAGGTATTTAATGGTCTTTTCCCTCAACAAAGAGGATTTGATCCCTTCCGCCACTTGTGGACGGCGCATCCTCTTGCGCAGTTCGGTTCTTTGCCGTTCCGGGTAGTACAACAAGGTCTCTTCGATCCGTTTATTAACTTCGTCATCAGTGACGCTAATCCCTTCTGCTTTCCTGATAGAAGAAAGAACCAAATCCGTCTTGACCCGCTGTTCCGCCTCAGCCCGCAGGCTCTGGCGGAATTCTTCCTCCGTCTGTTGGACCGAACTAAGGTACTCCTCTAATTTTATCCCTCTATGCCCCAGATCATGCTCAATATCGTGGAGGAAATGATCCAATTCCCTCTCCACCAGCTTCTCCGGGATTTCTACCTGTGCTCTCTTGACCACTTCGTCCAGGACAGCATGTTCAAAGTTGTGTTCCGCCTCGTGTTCGGCGGCCTGTTGCATTCTTTTTTGCAGATCTTCGCGTAACTGCGCCATTGTTTCTGCCTGGCCCAAACTTTTGGCGAACTCATCATTGAGTTCCGGCAGTTCCTTCTGTTTGATATCATGGAGTTTTACCTTGAAGACAACCTCTTTACCGGCTAATTCCTTATTGTGATAATCCTCCGGGAAAGTAGTGACAATCTCTTTCTCGCTGCCGGGGGCCATCCCGACCAGTCCTTCCTCGAACCCGGGGATAAAGCGCCGGGCGCCTACTTCTACTGTAAAGCCCTGCCCCGCGCCACCCGGGAAGGCCTTCCCATCAATGTAGCCGTCAAAGTCGATTACAGCAAAATCCCCGTCTTCAACTGCTGCTTTTTCTACGGCCACCAATTCGGCGTGGCGCTCCCTGAGCGCCTGCAGTTCCCTTTCCACATCTTCCGCGGTTACAACGGGTACAGTCTTTTCCACTTTTACGCCTTTATATTCACCTAATTGGACTTCAGGCAGAACCTCTACTTCCGCTTTGAAGACAAAAGGCTTTTCATCCTCAAAGGCCTGGACGATTTCGATTTTCGGCTCGTCGATGGGTTCCAGATCGTTTTCGAGCAGGGCAGTGTAATACCCCTTAGAGACCAAGAACTCCATGGCCTCTTCATAGAGGACTTCCTTTCCGTAATGAGCCTCCAATACTTTACGGGGAACTTTGCCCTTTCTGAACCCTGGCACCGACACTTTCTTCACTATTTTTTTATAGGCATGGTCCAGGGCCTCGTCCACCTCCTGAGGTTCGGCGGTTAGTTCCAAAGCTACTATATTATTCTCCAATTTATTCAGGTTGGTCTGCATGAAATTTCCTCCTCGTTGTAATCAATATAATATGTAACTGCCGTCACCGTCTTGCCCGAAAGGGCAGATCCGGGTCAAAAAAGTGACTAAAGCGCAGTAAAGCCCCGATCCGGCAGTCAATAAACCATGCTTCATTTTATCCTTAATGCCGAAAGGTGTCAAGGAAAACAGAAAAAAACGGCAAAAGCCGTTTTTATGCGGATCAACAAAGTGTCAGCATCGAATAAGAACTGGTGCGAGAGAGGGGACTTGAACCCCTACGGTTGCCCACTAGATCCTAAGTCTAGCGCGTCTGCCAATTCCGCCACTCTCGCAAGCCTACTGACGAAAAACTACTCTTCTTCCGGCGCACACTTACGCAGGATAAGACAAAATTAATTATATCAC
>DATCJV010000126.1:0-5906 GCA_036562625.1 Bacillota bacterium
AACAATTTGGACGAACCGCAGAGGTAAGAAAGGCTTACCAAAATGTAGTGGAATTCTGGTCCAATCTGTTGGAACGGGTGCAAGTCTCCACCCCGGATCGGGGATTCGATTTCCTCATGAATCGCTGGTTGCTTTACCAGACTGTCAGTTGTCGTCTCTGGGCACGCAGCGCCTTCTATCAGGCAGGTGGCGCTTACGGTTTCCGGGATCAACTCCAGGATGCCCTGGCTCTCCTCCATGCTCGCCCCGGGCTGACCAGAAGACAGATTCTCCTCCATGCCGCCCATCAATACAAAGAAGGAGATGTACAACACTGGTGGCATGAGGAAACCGGGTACGGAATTCGGACCCGGATCTCCGATGATCTCCTCTGGTTGCCTTATGCTGTCTGTCGGTATGTACAGCATACCGGAGATCAAAAAATTTGGAACCAGGAGATTCCTTTCCTGGAGAGTCCCCCCTTACAAGAAGAAGAGATGGAAAGGTACGAGCCGACTGTCGTCTCCCAGGAGACAGGCACTCTCTATGAACACTGCATCCGTGCAATAGAGCGCTCCCTACGCTTTGGCGCCCATGGTCTGCCGCTGATGGGCGGTGGAGACTGGAACGACGGGATGAATCTGGTCGGCGCCGGCGGAGCAGGAGAAAGCGTCTGGCTAGGCTGGTTCCTCTATCAAGTGCTTAAAGAGTTCATTCCGTTTGTGATCGAGAGGAACGAGACCAGCCGGGCCGACAAGTATGAGCGTATTGCTGAAAAATTGGCTGCCAGTCTAAATGAACAATGTTGGGACGGACAATGGTTCCGCCGCGCCTATAACGATCGCGGTGAACCCTTGGGCGCCATGAGCAACCTGGAATGTCAAATCGACTGTATTGCTCAGGCCTGGGCGGTAATCTCCGGGGCCGCTGATCCGGAGAAAGCCCTCACGGCCATGGCGTCCCTCGACGCTCAACTGGTTTGCAGAGGCGACAAGTCCCTCGTTTGCTTGCTTACTCCTCCTTTCAGCCAGAGCGAGCCCAGCCCGGGCTATATCCAAGCTTATCCCAGAGGAGTAAGAGAGAATGGCGGCCAATATACTCACGGCGCAGTGTGGGCCATCATCGCCTGGGCCTCATTGGGGAAAGGAAATAAAGCCTATGAACTGTTTCAAATCCTCAACCCAATCAATCATACGCGAACTCCTGGGGAAACTCAGCAATACAAGGTGGAACCATATGTAATGGCTGCCGATGTCTATTCAGTTCCTCCCTATGTGGGGCGGGGAGGCTGGACCTGGTATACAGGGGCCGCTGGCTGGATGTACCAAGCAGGCCTCGAGTGGATCCTGGGGATTCGCAAAAGAGGAGACAAGCTTTATCTTAAGCCTTGCATTCCTGCTGATTGGCCAGGATATTCCGTGGTTTACCGGTACGGACGGTCGACTTATCATTTGCAAATCGAAAACCCCGCTCATAAAGAGACCGGAGGAACACGCCTAGTCATCGATGGAAAAGAGGTGGACCAAGTCACTGACGGGATCCCGTTGATCAATGACGGCCAAACCCACCAGGTGCTACTGGTGTTATAAGGCTAACTGGATAATGACGGGGTAAGCGAACACTAAATAAGCTTTATACACCAACCCACTCCCTTTTTACTATCACTCAATCTGTAAATGCAGACCTCACCACCCCATCTAAGCCCGGCTAAACCTAGAATATCACCCTAAAAAAGGAAGGAGTCATTTCTGACTCCTTCCTTCGTATGCCGGCCATAGATTTTGAATATGAAAACTGCTCCTGAATTGCTTTGTTTTTATTTAACCAAAGATTAATTGAACCACATCATTGAGGATAGTAAAGATCCCCAGTATTATCAGGAAAACCAGACCAACCAGGGACACAATAGCTTCTTTATTGGGGGGGATTGGTTTTCTAAGCAACGCAGAAATCGCGATGGTCAACAAACGGCCACCGTCCAAGGCAGGAAAAGGAAGGAGATTGGTGCCACCAAGCGCAATACTGATCAAGGCCAAAATATTCAAGAGGTTGAGGACCACCAGCTTCAGATTACGCTGACTGGCTTCCACCACATTGCTGATGGTGCTGACAATCCGGACCGGCCCCATCAGTTCAGTGAGAGAAACTTGCCCGGTCACAAGCCAACCTACGGTATATACTACGTTACGCATGGTAGAATAGATATAGGTGAGAGACTGTCCAAGCACCTGAAGAAAATTGCCTTCTTCCGTGACAAAGCCCAAGCCTACGCTATAAATAGGCTGCCCCTTCTCCAGCTTTGGTGTTAATGAGGTTTCTAGCTCAATGCCATTCCGCAAGTAAGTTACTCTTACTGGGGCTCCTTGCCCTTCCGATAAATAAGCGCTGATCTCCTGTTTGTTTCGGACCATCTTGCCGTCTAACTTTATGATCCGGTCCCCGCTTTGCAATCCACCTTCCGCAGCTGGTGAATCATCCACAATTGACCTGATGACCGTTGACTCCGGACCGTAAGGTTCCTGGGAGACAAAGCCCAAAAGGTATCGATCTCCGGGAATGACCTCCGGGGTGACGATGGTAGTCAGCTTTTCCCCAGCGCGAATAATCCCTACCTCAGCCGCTTTTCCCCTATCCACCATCAAAAATGACAGATAGTCAGCTGGCTGGTAAACCCTTTTCCCATTGTATGTGATAATTCGATCCCCCGGTTCCAAGCCAGCCAAGTCAGCAGGAGATCCGCTAATCACCTCACTGATTTTGGTGGTACCGTAGCCAACGGCTGTAAATACTATGCAAAGGAAGATCAAAGCTGTCAACAGATTCATCAATGGACCGGCCGCAATCACCGCCGCTCTGACCGGCAAGGGCTTGTTGGAGAAAGATCTGTTTCCCGCTGACTCTTCTTCTTCCCCTTCAGTCAAAACAAAAGCCCCGACTGGAATCATTCTCAGGGAATAGGTGGTCTCTCCCCGCTTTATACTGAATAATTTAGGACCCATAAAGAGAGAAAACTCCAAGACATTGATGTCAAAGTATTTCGCCACCAGAAAATGTCCCAGTTCGTGCAGGATAATAATCAAGTTCAAAGCCAAGATCGCCAATAGTATATTCATAGTTACCCCCCTATACAGGCGTGTATGACCTGTGAAACCAGATTTAAGTTTGCGCCGCCACAGACTGCTTTTTTATACATTATACAATGTTTTTAACGATTATTCCCGATCAATGTTCCCAATAGGAAAACTGCCCCCACTTCAGATGGGGGCAGTACAAGTTGAGAATAAAACCTGTAGGCTAGAAGGTGGAAAGAGGGACTGGCCTAACTCATCTCCAAATAGTCCCTGGCTTCGGCGATCGCCTCGGCTACCGCTTGTGGAGAAGGGCCTCCGGCAACTCTTCTCTTTTCTAGACACTTCTTCATGTCCAGACATTCCCGGAAACCGGAGACGTCTACTCCGCTTAAGGCGGAGAGTTCTTCCTCGGACATCTCTTCCAATCTAAGCCCGGCTTGGATGCATTGGGCTACAGCTTTCCCTACCACGGCGTGGGCTTGCCGGAAAGGTAACCCTCGCTGGACCAGAAAATCCGCTAGGTCAGTAGCGTTCAGGAACCCGTCCACAGTAGCCTTTTCCATTTTTTCGCGGTTAAAAGTGGCTGTGGCTAACATGGGAGTAAAGATCCGCAGGCAAGAGAGGGTTGTGTCGAGCGCGTCAAAGACCGCCTCCTTATCCTCTTGTAGATCTTTATTGTAGGCCAAAGGAAGACCTTTCATTACTGTGAGCAGAGCGATTAAATCACCGTACACCCGGCCGGTCTTTCCTCTGATTAACTCAGCGGCGTCCGGATTCTTCTTTTGCGGCATCATACTACTACCGGTAGCATACGCATCGTCAAGATCAATAAATCCCCACTCAGAGCTGGCCCATAGGATCAACTCCTCACAAAAACGAGATAAGTGCATCATGATCATACAGGCGTTAAAGATGGTTTCCAGGACAAAGTCACGGTCTGCTACTGCGTCCAGACTGTTGCGGGTTATCCCGTTCAATCCCAGTTCTTTGGCAACCATCTCCCGATCGAGCGGGAAGATAGTACCGGCCAAGGCGCCTGAACCCAAAGGTGAAATCTTGATCCGGTCTAAGGTCTGCTGTAACCGCTCCCGGTCACGGCGAAACATCTCGAAGTAAGCCAGAAGATGATGAGCGAGTGAAACGGGTTGCGCCCGCTGCAGGTGGGTATACCCCGGCATCATCGTCTCCAGGTGTTGCTCGGCTGTATTAACCAAAACAGTTTGAAGGTTTTTCAGTTCAAGATTGACTACTTCCACCTGCCGGGCCAGGTATAGACGGAGATCCAAGGCTACTTGGTCATTGCGGCTACGGGCGGTATGTAGTTTCTTCCCCACCGGTCCGAGCCGCTCCGTTAAAATAGCCTCGATATTCATATGAATATCCTCGGCCTCGGGATCAAAAGTTACCTTACCGGCTAAAAGATCAGTCAAAATCCCTTCCAAACCTTTAATGATCTTTTCCGCGTCTTCTTTGGGAATAATGCCGGTCTCACCCAACATCCTGGCATGAGCAATACTCCCTTGAATATCATCTACTGCCAATCTTTGATCAAAGGAGAGGGAGGAATGAAAATCATTCATCCGTTCATCCGTTTGTTTGCTGAACCTTCCCCCCCACAACTTCATTTCTTATTCACCATATTCCAGACTTGCTGAGGCAGGCCGAATAGTTTAATGAATCCTTCGGCATCCTTTTGGTTGTAAACCTGATCTTGGCCGAAGGTGGCCAAATCCTCACGATAAAGACTATACGGAGACTTCCTGCCCACCGGGAGACAGTGACCTTGCCAGAGCTTGAGACGGACCGTGCCTGTGACCTGCTCCTGTGTGCGATCAACAAAAGCATCCATGGCTTCTCTGAGGGGGGAGAACCATTGCCCATAATAAACAAGTTCCGCATATTTGGCAGCAACCAGTTCCTTAAAATGCATGGTTTCCCGCTCCAAAGTCAGATACTCCAATTCCTTATGCGCAATGAACAGAATAGTCCCGCCCGGAGTCTCATAGACTCCCCTGGACTTCATCCCGACCAACCGGTCTTCCACAATATCGACCCGGCCGATGCCGTGCTTTCTTCCTAATCTGTTCAGTTCTTCGATTAAAGCCACAGGCCCATAAGACTGGCCGTTGAGTGCTACCGGAATCCCTTTTTCAAAATCAATCTCCAGGTATTCCGGTTCCCGTGGAGCTTTTTCCGGAGAAACCGTTAAGATAAACATCTCCTCATCCGGCTCCTGCCAGGGGTTCTCCAGGATACCTCCCTCATAACTGATGTGCCAGAGGTTGCGATCCATGGAATAAGGTTTATCCTTAGTAACAGGAACATCAATTCCACGGGCCCGCGCATAGTCGATGGCCTCCTCCCTGGAGGTAATTTTCCATTCGCGCCAAGGGGCAATTACTTTCACATCAGGTTTTAATGAGCGGAAAGTTAGCTCGAACCGTACCTGGTCATTGCCTTTTCCCGTACAACCATGGGCTACGGCATCAGCGCCCTCTTTTTCCGCGATCTCAATCTGTTTCTTGGCAATTACCGGACGGGCAATCGAGGTTCCTAATAGGTACTTGCCTTCATAGACCGCTCCCGCCTTTACCATCGGAAAGATATAATCGGTGACGAACTCCTCTTTGAGATCCTCCAAATAAATCTTGCTGGCCCCGGTCTTGATGGCCTTCTCTCGTAAAGGCGCCAGTTCTTCCCCTTGGCCAACATCGGCGGCAAAGGCGATTACTTCACAACCATAATTCTCCTTTAACCAAGGTATAATGATTGAGGTATCCAATCCGCCTGAATAAGCCAATACCACTTTTTCTACTTTCATTTTGCAGTCTCCCCTTTACTAGCGTACACAATACG
>DATCJV010000131.1:0-3903 GCA_036562625.1 Bacillota bacterium
AGGCGGAATCGCCCGGATGAGGTATTCCATTAGTGATACCGCAGAGTATGGTGACTTAACCAGAGGAAAACGGATTATTACGGACGAAACCCGGAAAGAGATGAAGAAGATCCTCCAAGAAATTCAGGACGGAAGTTTCGCCCGGGAGTGGATTTTAGAGAATAAAGTGGGCAGGCCTCATTTTACCGCTTTACGTCGGCGGGAAGAAGAACATTTAATTGAGAAAGTCGGGCGGAAACTTCGTTCCATGATGTCCTGGATTCAACAGAAGTAAATGTTTTGTTTAACATTGCGCCTGCTGTCTTGACTTCTGGTTTGGCGAAATATATAATAATAAAAAATTAATTGATAGATTTTTACAAGAACGATGATGAAGGGTACCAAGTTCATCTGCGATAACAGAGAGCCGGCGGTTGCTGTGAGCCGGTATTGGAGATGAGCTTCTTCCCGACCCGGAGTCGCTGAGCTGAAACCACAAACATTAACGGGAGATTCCGATCAGTAGGAAGTAAATAACCGGTAATATTTAATGTAGGGTGGCGCGCGATGTTTGTAAAGCGCGAGCAGGCTCAGCCGGTGGGACCGTTACCCCCGGACACTTTTTGTGTCGGAGAGCCCCCGTCCGGTGTAGGAGGGGGAATTAGGGTGGCACCGCGAGCCTCTCGTCCCTATAAGGACAAGAGGCTCTTTTTTTTATATATGTTAAATGGCTGATTATGATCAGGAGGTGTTTACTTATGAAGGTATTGGTGCTGGATGGAGTATCCGAAAAAGCGGTGGCAATCTTACGGGATAACGGAATTGATGCGGACGTCTCCCCCACTCTACCTCAGGATGAATTAATTGCTAAAATTCCGGAGTACGAGGGGATGATCGTCAGAAGTCAAACTAAAGTAACGGCGGAAGTAATCAACGCCGGCGAGAAGCTGAAGGTGATCGGCAGGGCCGGAGTTGGGGTGGACAATGTTGATGTGGACGCCGCCACCAAACGGGGGATAATCGTGATGAACGCCCCGGATGGAAATACTATTTCCACTGCCGAACACACAGTAGCGATGATTATGGCGCTTTCCCGGAATATTCCCCAAGCGCATGCCGCTTTAAAAGAAGGCAAATGGGACAGGAAGAAGTACACAGGGGTGGAGGTCAACGGAAAGGTATTAGGGATCATCGGTTTGGGCAGAATCGGCACAGAAGTGGCGAAAAGGATGATGGTGATGGGCATGACGGTCTTGGCCCTTGATCCCTTCATGACTGAAGAAAAAGCGGAACGGCTGGGGATTCGTCTGGTCGGCCTTGAGGAATTATTGGCCGAAGCCGATTACATTACCGTGCATACTCCCTTAACCCCTGAGACAAAAGGGATCTTGAACGCAGAGACCTTACGCCGAACCAAAAAGGGAGTCAGGATCATCAACTGCGCTCGGGGAGGAATCGTGGATGAAGAGGCGCTGGCCGACGCCATCGAAGCCGGCCATGTGGCAGGAGCCGCTTTGGATGTATATAGCACGGAGCCTCCCACTAATAGCCGGTTGATTAACTTGCCGCAGGTTGTGACTACTCCGCATCTGGGCGCCTCCACTCAAGAAGCCCAAGTTAATGTAGCTGTTGATGTGGCGGTTGAGATGTCCAAGGCTTTAAAGGGTGAATCATTTAAAAACGCCCTGAATATTCCCTCAGTCCGCCCGGAGGTGCTGAAAGTCTTACAGCCTTATTTTTCCCTGGCGGAAAAACTGGGGATGTTCCTTACCCAACTGGCGGAGGGACGTATGTCCAAGGTAGAGATTGAATTCTCCGGCGAGATCGCCAATTATGATGTTTCCCCCTTAACCACGCAGATTATCAAGGGTGTACTCAGACCGGCGTTGAATGGGGAGGTTAATATGGTAAACGCCCCTGTGCTGGCGAAACAGAGAGGGTTAAAGATCTCCGAACGGAAAGAGGTCTCCAATGCCGATTACGCCAATAAGCTTAAAGTACGCACCGTAACCGCGCAAGGTGAGATCGTAATCGCCGGTACTCTTTTCCGGCAGAATGACGAGCGGGTAGTAGAGATCAATGGATACCATTTTGAAGTGGTGCCCCATGGCAATCTCCTGATTGCTCCTCATACCGATCGACCGGGAATCATCGGACAGGTGGGTTCCTTATTGGGTGAAGCGGGAATTAATATCGCTTTTATGCAGGTGGGCCGGAAAGAAGTAGGAGGGTCGGCCATTATGGCGTTGACCGTGGATAGCCCGGTTCCTCAGGATGTGTTGGAGAAGATTAAGAAGGTCGATGGGGTGGAAGACGTCAAACAAGTGAAGTTATAAAGCAGGCTGGAACCTGAAGAAAACTTTTTGAAAAACCTCTTGACAATTGAGTAGATGTTGACATATAATTACTTCAATATAAATCCATCTTATAAAAAGGCTATGACGAGGAATAGTAGGATCCAGCGCCAAAAGCGCGTTCGGAGGTTAAAGAGAGCCGGTGGGTGGTGAGAACCGGTACCAATGAGGATCCGAACTCCCCTCATCAGCCGCACGAATGAAAGAACCTTTTCGGTTTGAGTAGTTTGTGCCGGGGGGTATTTGGCCCGGCCCGTTACAGCGAAGAGTCTGGTTGTGGCCTGCGTGGCGCAGCTGAGACTTGGTTGAGCTGTCGTTCATCATCAGGTGCGGCAGAAAGTAGGGTGGTACCACGAATACCCCTCGTCCCTATATATACGGGACGAGGGGTTTTTTAGTTTTCTACTTGTCTGCACTGTGGGGTAGCCCATCCGCCCTTGCTCCTTTATGGGCCCGGAAGGAGAAGGCTAAAAGCGGCGCTGTGGGAAGAATACGCACTATGATGAACTGCGGATCAACAAAGATGAGGAGGGATTATGATGTCCAGAATAATTCGGATTTTTGATACAACCTTGCGGGACGGCGAGCAAGCCGCGGGAAACAGTCTGAATGTCGAGGAAAAGCTGGAGATCGCCAAACAACTGGCCAAGTTAAATGTAGACGTGATTGAGGCGGGCTTTGCCGTGGTTTCTCCCGGTGACTTCGCCGGGGTCGAGACCATTGCCAAGCAAGTGAAAGGTCCGGCTATTTGTTCCTTGGCCCGGGCAGTGCCGGGAGATATTGAACGGGCTTGGGAAGCGGTAAAAGCCGCTGAGCGTCCTTATATCCATACCTTTATCGCCACTTCCGATATTCATATGAAATATAAATTGAAAAAAGATCCCGCTCAAGTTATTGACATGGCTGTTCAGGCCGTGAAGATGGCCAGAAACCTCTGCCCGGAGGTGGAGTTCTCAGCGGAAGACGCCACCCGGAGCGATTGGGACTTCCTTTGCCGGATCTTTGCGGAAGTGATCAAAGCCGGAGCCACTGTCATCGATGTGCCTGATACGGTTGGATATTCCATCCCGGAAGAATTCGGCCGGTTGATCAAGTATGTCAAGGAGAATACTCCGGGAATGGAAAAGGTCATCTTATCCGTGCACTGTCATAATGATTTGGGGATGGCGGTGGCCAACTCCTTGGCTGCGGTCATGAACGGCGCGGATCAAGTGGAGTGCACCATAAACGGCCTGGGCGAGCGGGCGGGAAACGCCGCCTTGGAAGAGATTGTCATGGCCTTACGGACCAGGAAGGAGTTTTTCAATTGCGAGACGGCCATCCGCACCGAGCGGATATACAGGTGCAGCACACTGGTATCCGCTCTGACCGGGTCGATTGTGCAAAAGAATAAAGCCATTGTGGGAGAGAACGCCTTTGCCCATGAGGCCGGAATTCACCAGGACGGAGTCTTGAAGAACAGATTGACTTATGAGATCATGACCCCGGAATCCATTGGCGTACCGACCAGTAGATTGGTTCTTGGTAAACACTCCGGGCGGCATGCCTTTAGCGAGCGCTTGGAGGAGAT
>DATCJV010000132.1:0-8165 GCA_036562625.1 Bacillota bacterium
TCTCGATACCCTCAAAAAAATACTATATGATACCGCCCTGGCGATCTACAAAGAAAAAGAAGAGAAGGCCGGCGCCGATAACCTGCGGGGATTTGAGCGGTTTGTGATGTTGCGGACCATCGATAACCTCTGGATGGAGCATCTCCAAAATATGGATGATTTGCGGGAAGGAATCGGATTGCGCGTCTATGCTCAACAAGATCCGCTCATTGTTTATAAGATCGAATCGTACCAGATGTTCCAGGGGATGATGGAAGCGATTCAAGAAGAAGTTATTCGCTTTCTCTTTATGATGCAAATCTCCGAGGAAGCCCCCAGACAGAGGAGGCGCGCGCGGAATATCGTCACTAACCGGGGAGTGGACGGAGAAGTAAAAGTGGAACAAAGAAAGATCGGGCGAAAAGTGGGGCGGAACGATCCTTGCCCGTGCGGAAGTGGGAAAAAATACAAAAAATGTTGCGGGATGAACGTCTAGCCAGTAAAGGATACTACCGGCCAGCCGTGCGCTTAAAACTCAAAGAGCGCCGGTGCCGACCGGTTAACCAAATACACGCTTATTTTCGGAAAGGACTGATTATATAATGGAAGTTTATGAATTACGAGACGCCATCAACGGACTTGATACCCGTTTGCATAAAATGAGGGAGTATCTTTGACCTTGATCAAAAAGTAGAAAAAGTTCAGGAGTTGGAGGAGCAGGCCGGAGCGGCCGATTTTTGGTCCGACCAAGAACAGGCCCAGAAGGTACTTCAGGAATTGAACAGATTACGCGAGCAAATCAATAAAGTTGCCGGCTTGGAAAAGCAGGTTACAGAGCTTAGGGATCTTCTGGAACTGGCCGTGGCTGAGAACGCAGAGGATGTCTTGGCAGAAATCGAGGTCGCCATCAGAGAACTGAATCCTGAAGTTGATGCCCTTGAATTAACTACTCTGCTGAAAGGGGAGTTTGATCGAAACAACGCCTATCTGACCATTCATCCGGGTGCGGGAGGTACAGAGTCACAAGATTGGGCCAGTATGCTACTGCGCATGTATACCAGGTGGGCGGAGAATCATAAGTTCAAAGTAGAGCTTATTGATCTGCTGCCTGGTGACGAGGCGGGAATAAAAAGCGCCACCCTTTATATTCAAGGGGAGAATGTCTTCGGTAATCTTCGGGGAGAAAAGGGTGTGCACCGGTTGGTCCGGATCTCACCGTTTGACGCCTCCGGACGCCGGCATACCTCGTTTTCTTCTGTGGATGTGATGCCGGAATTAGATGACGAGATTGACCTGGAGATTAAGCCGGAAGATATAAAGATGGATACTTTTCGTTCCGGTGGGGCCGGCGGTCAGCATGTCAATAAAACCGAATCCGCGGTCCGTTTGACCCATCTGCCTACCGGGATCGTCGTCTCCTGTCAGAACGAACGCTCTCAACACCAGAACCGGGAGATGGCGATGAAACTTCTCAAGGCGCAACTGGCGGAGCGGTACCGTCAGGAGCAGGAGGAGAAGGTGGCTCAGATTAAAGGGGAACAACGGGAGATCGCCTGGGGAAGCCAAATTCGTTCCTATGTTTTCTGTCCTTATACCATGGTCAAAGACCACCGGACCGAGGCGGAGACCGGTAACATCCAGGCGGTCATGGATGGAGAGATTGACTTGTTCATTGAGGCTTTCTTGCGCTCGAAGTTTAACAGAGGTTAATTCATGTAGGGGGTAAACACGGGCGTACGCGTTCCATTATATGCTGCCCGCACGTTGTGTGGCGTCAACACGCGTACTATGATTCTGAGGAGGCTTGGTGGTTTGCGGTTGACTGACCGGAAAACCATGATTTTAGCGGTCTTTACCTTGGGAATTTTCCTTTTTAGCCTGGGTTTTTTCTCCAGTAAGGGTCTACTCTCGACTTTGATGGAGAATATTCTGTATAAGGCATTAACTAACGAAAGCAGAGTGGTGGAAGACTTACAGCTTGCTCTGGAGCACGAAGGCTTTATTGCGCTTTTGTCCGGAGAGATCCGGGGCGTATCACTCTCTGCAACGCGTCTGGCCTTTTCAGACGGGCCGGTTCTTGACAATTTGAGTTTCACCGCCCGCGGTATGAAATTGGATCTTGGCGCGCTTTTTTATGAACGGAGATTGGAGATTAACCGATTTGACCGGGCGGATCTATCTTTCCGTCTTTCCGAAAGGGAATTGACTGCGGCGATCAGCAGAGATCTGCCCCACTGGGAGCCGGAGTTAAGGATTAGCCCGGAAGAGATTACGCTGGCAGGACGGATAAATATCTGGAACCGGGGTCTCGTGCCTTTTCAGGCCTCCGTCCGGATTGAACAGGCCGCCGCCAATATTTTGCGCCTGACGCCAACCAGTTTGTCCATTGCCGGCCTTGACTTTTTCGATCAGTTGTTAGATAAATACCGTCAGGAGTTGACCTGGGAGTACCCGGTTCATCTTCCATGGCCTTTACAAATCTCCGCTCTCCTTTTGGAGCAGGGTTTTTTGGAGATGAACTGGAAGGAGCAGACAATGAAAGGCAGGGATGAAAGATGAAATACTTCCTTTCCGCCGGTGAACACTCCGGAGATACGCATGCGGCTGCTTTAATCAGACACATTAAGGAATTAGACCCGGAGGCCAGGTTTTGGGGGATGGGCGGTCCTCTGATGGCCAGGGAAGGCGCAGAAATTTTGTTCGATCCAACCAAAATCAGTACCATCGGGTTTTGGGAAGCTGTCAAGAATTACTCCAGATTTAAAAAGTATCTCCAGGAGTTTTCCGGGTTTTTCCGGGAAAAGCGCCCGGATGTAGTTGTCTGGGTTGATTTTGGCGGGTTCAATGTCCGCTTGGCGGAAAAAGCCAATGCCCTTGGGATCCCTGTAGTATGCATCTTCCCTCCTGCCGCTTGGGCTTATGGGAAAAGCCGCGCTGCCCGTTTGGCCAAATCGGTCGCACATGTGGTCTCAGTACTGCCCTTTGAGGCCGACTTTTACCGGCAATATGGAGTAAAAGTGACCTATGTCGGTCATCCTTTGTTGGATAAAGTCAAACCGAGTATTCCTCCGGCAACTTGGCGTCAAGAAAAAAGAGTACAAGAGGGGGAGACGGTTGTCGCCCTGTTACCTGGAAGCAGACGACAAGAGGTGAGGAGTCTTTTACCTATCATGCTGGAAGCCGCCGTTTACCTGGAAAAACACCGGGAGGGACTGAAATTTTTCTTACCGGTGGCGCCCACAATCGACCGGCAGGCAATCATGGAACATCTCAGCTTGTTTCCGAAGAATCTGGAACTCATTGATGGTGATCAAGGATATAGCTTAATGGCTGCCGCTGATTTTGGGGTGATCGCCTCCGGCACTTCCACCCTGGAAGCGGCGATCTTGGGACTGCCCATGATCATGATTTATCAAGTCTCGCCCCTTTCAGCTTTTATCTTTCGTCGATTAGCCAATAAAGAGTATAAGGATGGTCAAGTCCTGATTGCTCTGCCAAACCTGGTGGCTGGAGAGATGATCATCCCCGAATTAGTGCAGGAGGATCTGACGGTAGAGAGTTTAGCCGCAGGAATGCTCAAGTTGTATGATAATTATGATAACACCAGGGTTACCATGATCAAAGAATTAGGAAAAATCCGGGAAAAATTGGGGACTCCCGGAGTAATGCAGAGAGCGGCCCAATTAATTGTGGCTGAAGCTCAAACAAGATAGGTTAGGTTTTGGGTTCTATCACCCGATCCGGGCTCATATTCTTAGAGTGATTAGAATATGGGGGGTGAGAGGGTGAGAGTATATGTCATTACCCGGTTGCGGTTTTTTTCTCTGCTGATTGCGGTGGCCTTTTTCTTTTGGTACTTTTCTCACCCGGTCTTATTAGTTAATACCGCTCGCCAGGTAGCCATGATGCTGACCGGACGGATTATTCCCGTTTATTCTGTCGAGCGACCGGATCGGAAACTCTCCATTACTTTTGATGCGACCTGGGGTGCGGATCAAACCAGTGACTTATTGAGGATCCTGCGGGAGAATGAGATAAAAGCTACTTTTTTCTTATGTGGCCTGTGGGTGGAGAAGTATCCGGAGATGGTGAAGGCGATTGCCGGAGAAGGACATGAACTCGGTAATCATTCATATACCCATCCGCACATGAATAGCCTGTCCGTGGAGGAGATCACCCACGAAATACTCTATACTCACCAGTTAATCAAAGAACTGACCGGACAAAGTCCTACGGTCTTTCGACCTCCTTATGGAGAGTATAATAACAAACTGATTGAGACTGCGCGTTCCTGTGGATATACCACAGTCATTTGGGACGTTGATTCTCTGGATTGGAGAAACCTCTCTGCTCCTGAGATGGTGACCAGGATTACAAAACGTGTTCAACCCGGGTCGATTATTCTATGTCACAATGCCGGGAAGCATACACCACAAGCGATCGCCACCCTTATTCCGCTCTTGAAAAAACAAGGTTATGAATTCACCCCCGTATCTCAACTGCTGCTCAAAGGGGAAACCTTTACGGATCATACCGGGCGGCAGAAACCAAAGCAGATCGCCCCGACTATTCGGGATTATCCAAGACAGCTTAATCTCACCTCCGGGGAGAAGGCTGATGGGAAATGGGGGGTTAGATAGATGTCAACCATACTGGTTGTGGAGAAATATAAAATTACCCGGTTTTTTTGTGGGTTATTCCTCTTTGCGCTTGGCTTTTTCATCACCATCAGCTGGTCTGAGCTTCAACGAAACCTGTATGGGGTCAAGGCCGGAGTTACTCTTGAAGGATATCCGGTCGGTAGACTATTACCTGCAGAAGTCGAGGAAATCGTAGAGAAGATGGCTGCCGGTTATACTCTGCAACCCCGTGACGCCGGGTTCTTTGCGGAAACAGGTGAGATTATCCCGGAGAAGCCGGGGCGGGGAGTGGAGATTAAGGAGACGGTAAAGCGTATTCTGACGGCCGCGCCAGGGGAAAAAGTTAGCTTAGTGACATACTCCATCCCAGCCGCGGTGTCCCAGGATTATTTCCGTCCGGTTTTTCAGGGAGATCCCTCGCGCCGTCAGGTATGTCTGACCATAAATGTAGCTTGGGGGGAGGAAGAGATCCCAAAGCTCCTCTCCATCCTGAAAGCTCATGGGGTGAAAGCCACTTTCTTTTTTGTCGGCACGTGGGTGGAGAAGTTTCCTGAATTGGTACGACAGATTGCCAAGGACGGCCATGAAATAGCCAATCATGGCCTCTACCACGGTCATCCTACCAAAATGAGTAGGGACGAACTTAAGAAGTTGGTTTTGGAGAATGACCGGTTACTGGCAGAAGTAACCGGGAGTAAACCACCGAATATCTTTGCCCCTCCATATGGAGAATTTAATGAACATGTACTTTCTGTAGTAGGCGGTCTCGGTTTTAAGACTATTATGTGGACGGTTGATACCATAGATTGGAAGTTACCTGCTCCAGAAGTTATTTTTCAGCGGGTGGCTGAGAAGACGAAACCGGGCGCGATCATTTTGATGCACCCTACCGCCCCAACCGTGGCGGTTCTTGACAAGATAATCGAGTTCTTAAAAAAAGAGGGGTATAGCTTCACTACTGTGAGTCAGATCACTCGAAAAACAAAGAATCCTTGAAGATATTCACTTTCCGGGTTGCGCCTGAGGAGATGGCCGAAGGATCGCCGGAGGTTTTGTCGAATTAATTAAGACAATCTGTTTTACTTATTTTATTAACCTTACTTTACCCTTCCCCCCGGTAACAAAGTTGAATATATTAAGGTTCTCTTTGAGCAACCGGTATAAATTATGTGTACTCTCACCGGGCGACTATTAGTAACAAATGAGGTATGAGAAATGAAGATCTCTGACTTGTTAAGCACGAAGCAGCCTACAGTTTCCTTTGAAGTTTTTCCGCCTAAACCCGACTACCCCATCGAAACGATCTTCCGTACCCTGGATGAACTGAAAAAACTTAACCCGGATTTTATCAGTGTAACCTATGGCGCGGGCGGAGGAAACCGGGAAAGAACCGTAGAGATTGCGGCTAAGGTTAAACAAGACTATCAAATTGAGACCCTTGCTCATCTGACCTGCGTTGGCCACTCAAAGGCGGAGATTGAAAGGATCGTCCACTCTTTGTCTGAGAAGGGAATCGAGAATATCCTGGCTTTAAGGGGCGATTATCCGGAAGATCTACCCCGGAGGACCGGAGAATTCTCTTATGCCCTGGATTTAATCGAATTTCTCAGAATAAAAGGAGATTTTTCCATCGGAGCGGCCGCTTATCCGGAAGGACATCCGGAGACCGCTCATCCGGAGAAAGAATTGGCTTTTTTAAAGAGAAAGGTGGAAGCAGGCGTTGATTTCCTGATTACGCAGATGATTTTTGACAATACTTATCTCTATGCTTTCTTGGAACGCTTGTCCAAGGCGGGAATTAATTGTCCGGTCTTAGTAGGTGTCATGCCCATCTTTAATGTGCGGCAAATCAAACGGATCTCCTCGTTATGCGGGGCGACCATTCCGCCAAAACTCAGCTCCAAACTGGAACTTTATGCCGATTCCCCGGAGGAGACGGAGAAGATCGGTATCGACTTTGCGGTTAGCCAGATTAGCGATTTATTGCAAAACGGTGTCCACGGAATTCATCTTTATACGATGAACAAGGCGAAACAAGCGCAGAAGATTATGGAGAGCTTGACGCCATTGCAATAGACCATGTTTTGGAAGGACAAGCCGGTAAATGAGAGATCGTCTTCAGCAGGGATTGTGGCGCACTGCCGCTCGGCAGTGCGCGTTTATTTAAAGGCAGAGAAATTTCGAAAGGAGCGTCATAGCAGCAGAAGGAGTTTTCCCTGCAGAGAGGAAATGAATAACAATAAATATATTATAAAGTCTGGTCAGTCTTAAACTGCAAGCTGTACAGACGGGTGAGAGAGTAAAGTCTGGAAAACCAGCAATTACCGGCCGGACTCGTTCTTTAGTGCGGAAAGTGTCTGAGTAGGCTGGTAAAAGAAAGGAGAAAGACGATGAAAATAGCGGTGATCGGTGTAGGCGGCGTCGGAGGCTATATCGGCGCCAAATTAGCCGCGGTAGGCTCCACAGACTTGGAAGTCTGCTTTGTGGCGCGGGGAGAGCATCTCAAAGTCATTCGAGAACACGGATTGACTCTTCATTCCAGAGATTTTGCCGGTGGCAAGATCAATGTAAAGCCAGCGGTAGCTACCGATCGATTGGAGGATTTACGGCAAGCGGAGGTCTTTATTCTCACCGTCAAAGGGTATGATCTGGCCAAGGTGGCGTCGGACCTGAAACCCTTGGTTAAAGAGGAGACAGTAATTTTACCGCTCTTAAACGGAGCTGATATCTATGACAGGCTGCGGAGGATCATTCCCAATGGGATTATTTTGCCTGCTTGCATATATATTTCAGCTCACCTCGGGGCGGCCGGGACAGTTAATCATACGAGTACACCAGGGCGGATTATTTTGGGTAAAGATCCGAAACGTCCGGATTTTGTTCCTGAAGCCCTTCTGCAGGTCTTTACTAAGGCAAAGCTTGATTATGTCTGGAAGGAGAACGCTGCCAGTGACATCTGGGAGAAGTACATTTTTATCAGCGCCTTCAGTCTGGTTTCCGCCTGCTATGACCGGACCATCGGGGAGATCCTGGCCGATCCGGCGCTGTTGAATATCACCATTGGGATCATGAAGGAAGTTTTCCGGATCGCCTCGGCGCGGGGAATAGATCTACCTGAACAAGTCGTGGATTTGGCCATAAAAAAAGCTTCCGGCTTTCCCTATGAGACCAGAACCTCTTTCCAACTGGATGTGGCCGCGGGGAAACCTCAAAATGAGTTGGAGATTTTGGGCGGGGCTATCATCGAAATGGGTAAAGAATCCGGAGTTGCCACGGATTTTACAGATCAGGTCTATAGCCAGTTAAAAAAAGGAGAAAGGGATTAAGGCCGGATCATTTTGAACTGGCGATTAAACCGGTATACATCTCCGGCCGGCGATCCTTAAAGACCCCCCAGTACTCACGATAGGCTTCGATCTTCTCCAGATCGAGTTCGGCCAGGAGAACACCTTCAAAGTCCCGACCGGCTTCGGCGATCTTCTCACCGATTTCATTGGTAATAAAGGACGAGCCATAGAAGGTGAGCCGGGCGGAGCAGACTTCTTC
>DATCJV010000134.1:0-1816 GCA_036562625.1 Bacillota bacterium
AATTCCGCCCCCATATTGGTGATGGTGGCCCGTTCCGGAACGGTTAAAGAACTTACCCCTTCTCCCGCATACTCAAAGATCTTGCCCACCCCTCCCTTTACAGAGAGACGGCGCAGCAGTTCCAAGATGACATCTTTTGCCGATACCCAAGGCTGTAGCCGTCCAGTGAGGTTCACCTTTACTACCTGGGGCATGGTAAGGTGAAAGGCGCCTCCGGCCATAGCCACGGCCACATCCAGACCGCCGGCGCCAATCGCCAGCATACCAAGTCCGCCTGCGGTTGGGGTATGACTGTCCGAACCTAGGAGGGTCATGCCCGGCACACCGAAACGTTCCAAATGAACTTGGTGGCAGATTCCGTTACCGGGACGAGAGAAATAAATGCCGTACTTAGCGGCGATTGTCTGTAAAAAAAGATGATCATCGGCATTTTCAAAACTGGTTTGCAGAGTGTTATGATCAACATAGCTCACGGAGAGCTTTGTTTTTACCCGCTCTAAACCCATCGCCTCGAATTGAAGGTAAGCCATGGTTCCGGTAGCGTCCTGGGTAAGGGTTTGGTCGATCGTCAGCGGGATCTCCTGCCCGGGTTGCAGCTGTATGGTACGGTCGCCGTTAGTTTGAACGGCGAGGTGGTTAAGGATGATTTTTTCGACAATGTTTAAGCCCAAGAAAATTCCTCCCTAATAGTTTTAATATTTATGGATAATATATAAAGATGAATAAAAGCAACGTAAATCAGTGTCAGTTTAACAAAGAACAAAATATATGTCAATTCGTATACGAAGATATATTGTATTCTTCTGCTAATAGTCATAGAATATAAAATGTGAATTATTTGACCGGTTGTAGGCACGGGCGCACCGGAGGCGGATTCAAAGCCGGCGGGGTGGAGAATGCGGTAAGCGGAAAGGGCGGATGGTTTTGAAACAAGGTGACAACCTGTATTTTATCGGAATTGGCGGGGCAAGATTAAGCGCTTTGGCAAAAATATACAAAGAAAAGGGCTATACTGTGTACGGCTCGGATCGTCTGCAGACGAAGAAGACTATTGAATTGGAGAAGATGGGAATCACCGTCGATTATGGGCATGATCCGTCCCGGATTGGCGACTGGATTGACTTGGTGATCTATACTAATGCGGTCGGTCAGGATAATCCGCAGCTTTTAATGGCGAAAGAACGGGGAATTCCGATCTTGGAAGGCGCCGAGTTGCTTGGTCTCCTGATGCGGGAGAAGGAGTTTGGAATCGCCGTGGCCGGTACCCACGGTAAGACCACCACTACCGCCATTATCTCTTTATTGCTGATGAGGGCCGGAAAGGATCCAACAGTGGTGATCGGCGGCGACATGAAAGAACTACCAGGCAACCATCGTAGTGGTAAGGGCCCCTTTATGGTAGTGGAAGCCTGTGAATTCAGAAGATCCTTTTTACAGCTTTCACCGAAAGTTTCGGTTATAACTAACGTGGACTGGGATCATCCGGATTGTTTTCCTACAGCCGGTGATGTGGTGCGGACCTTTCAGGAGTTCATCGCCTTACTACCCAAGGATGGCCTGTTGATCCTGTGGCGGGACGACCCTCACTTTGCCGAACTGGCCGCCGCTTCGCCTGTACCGGTCTGTAGTTTCGGACTTACTCCGGAGGCGGACTGGTCTGTTCCATCCTTTACACCCAGTCTTCGCCTGGGTATAGAAGGAGATTTATATTACCACGGTTCACTGGAAGGACGGTTGAAACTGCAAATTCCCGGTAGACATAACCTGCTTAATGCATTAGCGGCGATCACTGCGGCTACGGCGGCGGGGGTACCTG
>DATCJV010000135.1:0-4607 GCA_036562625.1 Bacillota bacterium
GAGGTAAAATTGAGGTAATACTGAATAAGAAGCCTTTACCTGCCAATTGCTGGAGGATAAAACCAACGGTAAATCCGAGAATATATCCTTTAGTAAAGACTAGAAAGAGAATAAGCGGTACTCCGATGACGCTGATGCCCAGAATTAAAAGGGAAAAAACGGTTTTAATATGTCCGAAGATGGCGTCTTTCGCCAGGGAGAGGTCGGAGATGGGACGTGTCTCTTGCTTAATTCCGGTAAAAAATACCTGCAAGTACTGGGTTAACTCCATCTTTTGCCCAGTGCCCAGACTATTCACGGACAGCGCGCCAAAGACTATACCCATAATAAAGAGTAAGACCACTAATAAAAATAGGAAGAACCTTTCCTGAATGTATTCGTAGACCAGATCACGCCAGTTCTGCCAGAACAAAAAACCACCCCCTTGTCCTTAACATAAATATGTTTTCCCTGGGGATGGTATGACAGGATCCTCGCCGCGCGTGTGTCGCTTATTGTTGCCCTGAGGCCTTCGTAATACAGGTGGAGGACGGTCCCCTATATCAAGCCCAGTCTTTCCGCTTTTAAAATTGAAATAATGGTCTTCGCGTCCATAATCTTTCCCTGCGCAATTAAGGCCAGAAGCTCAGCCACGGAGAAAGTCTGAGTATTAATGAATTCATCTTCATCCGTGCCGGCGGAACCGGCTTGCAGTTCCTTGGCGACAAACAGATGAATAACTTCATTAGTAAAAGCCGGAGTAGTATTAAAGGCCCCGATGGGAATTAATTCTCCGCCAAAATACCCGGTTTCCTCCAGAAGCTCCCTCCGGGCACACTCCAACGGGGTTTCTCCGGGATCGAGTTTCCCGGCGGGTATCTCCAAGGTCACGCGGCCAATGGGGTATCTATACTGTTTTACCATGATTACTCGCTGTTCTTCACCGGAGCCAAGCACAGGAAGGACGGCGGCGGCGCCCGGGTGAGCAATCCACTCTCTGGTACTCTCTTTCCCGTTAGGCAGAATTACCTCATCTTTATATAGTTTCAAAAGGTTTCCGTCATAGACCAGACTGCTTGAACGCTTTCTCTCCAATAAATTCATTCTGATCCTCCTTTTATAAATCATCGGTGCTTATGGTTGAGACTCACCACCGAAGATATCCGCTTAAGTCTCCTCCAGCCAAGGCCGCGCTGATGGCCCCGGCTACGCCCGCAGTATCAAAAAAAACGGGATCCTCCTGGTATGAACGGCCCATGGAACTAAGCTCCACTCCCCAGCCGGCAAAATACTCTGCCAACGGTAGGACCGGCGCTAAATAAAAACGGTGCCGCCCCTCTATACCGTCTGCGCTTAGCTGAGATCTTAAAACCTTGGTCTTTGCCTCATCCAACCTTGGCAAAGCCATCACCGTCTGGGCATAGGTCAGTTCCAAAACTGTCCTGGTCTGGTGACTAAGCCCCTGGTGTCGGGGGCGGGGATCCCTAAAACTTATACGTGGAACAGCCACGGGAATGCCACCCAATCTTTCCACGGCTTCCAAAATATATGCTTGTTCAACCCCGGTAAACCCGTATTTTGTCCCGGTACCGACAATCCCCGGACCCATCGCCACTACAATCAGATCGGCGTCTCCGACCACTTTCGCCGCCGCCAAAGCGGAGTACACATTTACTGCCTCCAGGTCACCGCCGAAAGCATGACCGCAAGTAATGGTCAGGTCCAGTAAGTCATGGGCTTTCAGTTCTTTCACCAACTGGCTGAAGGCGATCGGCAGAGCGGCTCCATCCGTCATAATATAAACAATTTTCGGTTTTCGATTGTTGGTACGGGCCCACTCCGCCCGGAAAGCCATGACCACCGGGGCGACCATACTATGTAGCGTACCGACTGCTACCGGCAGGCCTGCCAATGAAGAAAAATCTGCCAGCGCCCGGTGGTGAGGTGAAGATTCCTCCTCCACGGAAAGGACTTTAAGCTGCCAAGGGGTGTATCGCAGCTTCATAATATGCCCCGGGCTTTGCGGATCTCGTTCTTCCCTCCCGATAATACTCATTACAAAATGATAACCTCCGGTCCCCAGCCCAAGAGAGACCGCTGTAGTATTCAGCCACACCTCGTCATTCACTTCTGCCCTTCCGCTTAAAGCCGGAAAGGAAAGGGCTTTTTCCTTTTTTCCCTCAACTAAGACGACCAGCTCTTGCAGGTCGGAGCAGTCCCTCGTGAGCTCGAGTATTCTTCCTTTACGTACTCTAACCATCTTTTCCTCCTGTCCGCGCCGGCAAAAAATAGGGAGTGCACGGCAGCCAAAGAGCCTAATGCCCTACACGGGAATCGACGCCGGACAGTATTATTCTTTATTTCTTCCAGGAAGCCTATACCGGAGTCTTTCCTTCCGCCGGTCTCCACCCGGCAGATGGCTGCTACTTTATTCTTCACTGCCGGAAGCGGGCCATCCGTTGTATTTACAACCCCCTAGCGGCCTTGCTTCTTCTTCATTACAATCAAGTAATAATATACATAACGCTTATGAGACATTTGCAACAAAACAGTAACATCTACCGAACGGCTTTCATAAGATACACTAGAGCTCAGGAAGGGGGGTAATCACCATAAAATTCCCACGACTGCCCGGAACCATCAGAGACGTCTTGAAACGCTTGGTTGATGATCATATCACCATTGTGCTGGTTTCCGGCGAAAAGGAAAATATAAAAGTCACCGCTGTGGTTGGTGATCTATTAATCGCCACCTGCGACGGAAATAGGCTGAAGTTTGTCGATATTAACTGTATCTGTGAAGTCTTGGCATCCTGCAGTGATTTTTTGGATGATGCTTTTGACGATCTACGTGATTATATAGACGACGGGAACTTCTAATGAAAATTTAGACAAAAAGCTACATTTATTATAAGGATAGGTAGAAGCAAAGATAGCCGGATAATTTCATTTACATGAAACAGTAATTCGGAAGAAAGCTGGCTACCAAAAAATGATAAACGTAGACACCATTCTTCTTACCTGTTTGTAGCCGGAAGACTTCTATCTTTGAAGGTAGATAAAAAGTAAGACTCCCGGGACGGGAGTCTTACTTCTACAAGCTGTAGTGCTTCCATACCAGGTGATTGGGTTACTGACAAGCTCGGGTGTGGTTATCTCTCTTATTTTCTGGGATGATTCACCTGAGCCTGGGCAGCGGCCAACCTGGCGATGGGTACCCGGTAGGGTGAACAGGAAACATAATCCATACCTACCCGGTGACAAAACTCCACAGAGCTGGGATCTCCGCCATGCTCGCCACAGATGCCGATCTTCAGATCCTTTCTGGTTGAACGGCCTTTTTGCACACCGATCTCCACCAGTTGTCCGACGCCTTCTTGATCCAGAGTCTGGAAGACATCGGCCGTTAAAATCTTCTGATCCACATAAGTGGGGAGGAAACGACCAGCGTCATCCCGGCTATACCCAAAGGTCATCTGAGTTAAATCATTGGTACCGAAGGAGAAGAATTCAGCGTCTTCGGCAATTTTATCCGCAATCAACGCAGCCCTCGGTATCTCAATCATAGTTCCGATCATGTACTCCAGTTTAGTCCCGTATTTACTCATTACTTCTTCAGCGACTTTAATGGAGTACTCTTTAATCATCTTGATCTCGCCGGTAGTACCGACCAAGGGGATCATGACCTCAGGCACTACCTTCTGGCCTTTCTTCTCTAATTCGCAAGCGGCTTCAAAGATCGCCCGGACCTGCATCTCAAAGATTTCCGGATAGACTACACCAAGGCGGCAGCCGCGGAAGCCCAACATGGGGTTGAACTCGGCCAGACTGTCTACTTTCTTCTTGATCTCTTCCACCGAGATTCCCAGTTCTTTACTGAGCTCGGCTTGAGATTTTTCATCATGTGGCAAGAACTCGTGCAGCGGTGGATCCAGCAGTCGAATCGTGACCGGCAGGCCCTTCATGACTTCAAAGATCCCCATGAAGTCTGATTTTTGGTATGGCAGTAATTTAGCCAACGCCTTCTTCCTACTCTCTACATTGTCGGCGAGGATCATTTCACGGACCGCCTGAATCCGCTCTTTTTCCGGTCCAAAGAACATATGCTCCGTCCGGCACAGGCCAATACCCTCCGCCCCGAATTCTCTGGCCACTTTGGCATCATGAGGAGTATCGGCATTAGTACGGATCTTCAGCGCCCGGATTTGATCTGCCCAAGTCATCAGGGTGCTGAAGTCTCCGGAGATCTCCGGCTCGATGAGGGGCACTTTGCCCTGGATTACATCGCCGGTAGAACCGTTGATGGTCAGCCAATCTCCTTCTTTTAAGACAACACCCTTGATATTAACGGTCTTTTCTTTCAAGTTGATCACAGCGTCACCACAGCCGGCCACACAACATTTGCCCATGCCCCGGGCGACCACTGCGGCGTGGGAAGTCATCCCACCCCTGGCAGTGAGAATACCCTGAGCAGCGTGCATGCCGCCAATATCTTCCGGACTGGTTTCGGTCCTGACCAGAATGACTTTCTTCCCGTCTGCAGCCCATTTTTCCGCATCTTCCGCTGTAAAAACAATCTGACCGACTGCAGCCCCCGGAGAAGCCGGTAAACCTTGGGCCAACTTATCC
>DATCJV010000151.1:0-25065 GCA_036562625.1 Bacillota bacterium
CCTAATTAATAGGCCGGGGTTTTTCTTATGAAGGAGAGGAAACCGCGGTTTCTTTGTCGAAATTTTATATTTATGAAGCAATTCTTTGATCAAAGCACAGCTCCTTTGCTTGAAGGGTTGATGAAATATGCCGCCCGGACCCGAGCGCGTGAAATGATTCAGTTTCATATGCCCGGGCACCGCGGGGGGAAGGGCCTGGCGCCTCTTTTTCGTCAGCTTGGCGGGGACTTGTTCTCTCTTGACTTAACAGAATTGCGGGAGATCAATTATGGACATGCTCCGGATTTTCTGTTAAAAGCCGCAGAACGTTTGGCGGCGGAGGCTTTTGGCGCACAGACCTCTTTTTTTCTGGTAAACGGCGCCAGTATCGGGATAGCCGCCTCCTTTCTCGGGCTGAACGCCCCCGGACGGGAAGTAATCATCTCCAGGGATTGTCACCTATCGGTAATTAACGGCCTTATTCTCTCCGGAATGAAACCTCGTTTCATCTCTCCGCGGTGGATAGAAGGGCTCCCGACCTTACCCACGCCGGAAGTTTTGGAAGAGGCAATTCTCGAATCCCCGGGAGCAGCTGGCGTTTTTCTGACCAACCCTGGTTACAGTGGCTTATATGGACCGTTGGCCCAGGTGGCAGAGGTAGTTCGTAGGCATAATCTTCCCCTGCTCATTGATGAAGCCCACGGCGGACATCTACGTTTTTTCGGTGTGCCGGAAGCGGCTGCGGTCGGCGCTGACCTTTGGGTGTGGGGATTCCATAAAATGCTGGGTTCTTTGACGCAAACCGCCATGCTTCATTTAGGAAAGAGTATTTCCAGGGAGCGGGGACGTCTTGATCCGCATCGGATTGCCGAGTCCTTACAAATATTGGGGACAACCAGTCCGTCCTATCTTCTTCTGGCTTCCTTAGATTCCGCCCGGAGGGAACTGTTCTTCCATGGGGAGCGTATGTTCTCCAAAGCCGCCCGCCTGGGGGCGAAGGCGCGCAGGGAGTTACGGGACATACCCGGTCTACGGGTCTTTCCCGCCGGGAAACTTCCGGCCGGTTATGGCTGCGACCCGACCAAGGTGATCCTTTCTTTCCGGCCGTTGGGTTTATCCAGTTGGCAAGCAGAGGAGATCCTCTGCCGCCGGTTTCGTATTCAACCGGAGTATGCGGATGGGGATTACCTCTACTTCTTTATCTCCTATGCGCAGGAGGAGGAAGAAGTTGATGCGCTGATTCAAGCCTGCCGGAGAGTAGCCGCCTCCCGAAACGGAGAGAAAGACAGTTTTTCCAGTCTGCAGGGTCGGAATGAGGAGTTTACCTCGCCCCCCTGGCGCAATGGAACGCTTGAATTGTCACCCAGGGAGGCATTTCAGGCGCCAGCTGCGCATATTAGTTTGAAAGAGGCTGGCGATAAGATCGCTGCCAGCGTGGTAGCGGCCTATCCTCCCGGCATTCCCCTCTGGGTTCCGGGCGAACGGATCAGTCCCGACTTGGTGGAGTGGGGGAGAACCCTGCAAAAAAACGGAGGGTATCTGCGAGGGGTAGATAACGGGACCATTAAAATAGTAGCCGATTCATAAGAGATTTACCTTTAGAGTAGGATGCGATAGAGGCGATGAAAGGGATTTTTGTGACTTTTGAAGGCGTTGACGGCACGGGCAAGAGTACTCAGGCCCGTCTCTTTGCTGAACGTTTACAAGCAGCCGGTTATGACCCGGTTTTATCCAGAGAGCCCGGGGGAACGGTGGTAGCCGAAAAGATTCGTGAGCTTTTGCTGACTGATTATGGAGAGAAAGTCTCTCCGAGAACCGAGGCTTTACTATATTCCGCTGCCCGTGCCCAACATATCTCCACTGTCATCCGCCCGGCTTTGGCCGAGGGAAAGATAGTCATCTGTGAACGGTTCTCCGACTCTACAGTGGCTTATCAGGGGTATGGCTCTGGACTGGATCTTGCCGTTTTACGAGCAGCGGATGGGATCGCCACGGACGGGTTAAAACCGGATTTGACTTTTTTATTTACTCTTAGCCTAGAGGAATGTTGGGCCAGGGTTACAAAACGGAACGCCCGGACCGGTAATGACCGGATGGAGGCCAAAGGCCGAGCTTTCCTGGAACGGGTGTATGAAGGATATCTTCGCCTGGCCGCAGAAGAGCCTTATAGGATAAAGTTGATTGAGTGCGGCGGCAAAAGTATCGGGGAGATTCAGGAGATCGTGTGGGAGCATTTTGCCCGTGCCTACTTAATTAGTTGAAGGGAGGGGAAAACTATGCGGATGGTCATTGCCATGGTGCAGGATCAAGAAGTAAACGCTCTCCTTAGCGCTTTAACAGAGAAAGGACATACCGCCACAAAACTGGCTAGTACTGGGGGATTTTTGCGGCAGGGCAATACTACTTTACTGATTGGCACTGAAGAAGCCAAGGTTCAAGAGGTGGTCGATCTGATCAAGGAGATCTGCCGTACGAAAAAACGACTGTACAGTCCCTTGGCAGGCGTGGAGCGTACAATTAACAGTTACATTCCCAGCCCGATTGAGGTTGAGGTGGGGGGGGCCACCATCTTTGTGTTGAAGGTGGAAGCTTTTGAAAAAATCTGAACATTGAGTGGTGATCAGGTTTGCGTATTAAGCGGACAGGCGGGGAATCGCCGCCACCTATTACTGAGCGCCTGCAAACGCAGAATGTCGGCAGAAAAGGTGGCTCCTTTTTGGAGACTCTTCATGACCAGGAAAAGAGCCATGCCGCAGAGAATTTAGAAAAATTAATGGCGAATGTGGATGAAACCGCCAAAAAGCTCCTGGCGGACCGGAGCAAAGCCAATCTCAAAGCTTACCGGGAAGCAGTGCGTAATTTCATGAAAGAAGCAGTTGGCGGCAGTTACCGGATGAAGGGGGAACGCCGTTGGGATCGCCGGGGAAATACGCGCATTCTCTATCTGATTGAACGGGTCAATCAGAACCTGGAAGAGGTAGCGGCCATGGTTTTGCAGGAGCAAGCGGACGCCATCGCCGTGATGGCTAAGTTGGACGAGATCAGGGGTTTGCTGATTGATCTATATTACTAGAGAAGAAGTGGTTAGCAGGATTCGGCCCGGTTATCTAGGCAGAGGATTATAATCCAATGGGGGATCCGGGTAAAGATTTGGCGGGAAGTGATCGGCTTGAAGACCACGGCTGATTTTGGCCAAGGCTGTGACATAATAAAAAAGATCTTTTCCGGGCAGAAGCTGAGTCATGCCTATCTTTTCTTGGGACCAGGCGGGCGTAGGAAAGAAGCGTTCGTGCGGGAATTAGCCTCCAGAGCGCTTTGTTTGGCGGAAGACGGGGCGAGTCCTTGCGGACAGTGCCGGTCTTGCCGCTTGCTTTCCAGCGGTAATCACCCGGATTTTCGCATGATTTATCCGGCAGGAGACAAGATTAAGCTTGAACACATTCGGGAAGTTTGCCGTGATGCGGCCTACCTTCCTTATCTGTCCAAGCGGAAGATTTATTTCTTTACTGAACTAGACAAGCTGACTGAGGTGGCAGCCAATGCTTTCCTCAAGACTTTGGAGGAACCGCCCACAGGTGTAATCTTCTTAGCCATGGCTCCCGGGGAAGACAGGGTATTGCCCACTATTCTCTCAAGGATGCAGCGGTACTATGTATCATTCGCGGAGGAGGGGTCCGATCCGGAACCGGTGGGAGCTGAACCGGCCGATCCTACGGTTATAGAGGGCTTTACCGGTTGGCATAGTATCTTGGACCTTTTTCACTTGGCGGAATATTGGGAGAAGCAAGAGCGGGCCCTAATTGACCGGCATCTTCTGAATCTATGTGAAGAATTTCGCCATAGAATGCTGGCTGAACCGGATAATTCAGCCTATCTGCGGATTATCAGCGAGATCAGGGAGGCCAGAGCACATTTGGCTGCCAATGTCAATACCAGATTACTATTGGAAGACCTGTATCTTAGGATATATGAAGCATCTTTCGCTACGGGACACTTCAACGAAGGACTTGTGGTAAAAATACCACCGGAATCCTAGTAAGGTTTTGGATCCGGACAAAATCCCGCGCCTGCGTGCGCGTAAAGAATGGAAAGGGAAGTTTAATGGATAAAAAAACGGAAAAGACCAATTCAGCCTGTTCATGTCCATGCGCAGGAGAAAATGGGCCACCATGTGCCGCCGAGCACAACTCGTCTTTTAACAGAGAGGCGCCTCCCGGTGAAAGTGTGTTTTACGACTTGTCTCCATCCGGAGACGTGCAGGAAACCGGGGAAGCGTATACTGTCGTTGGAGTCAGGTTTAAGCGGGCCGGAAAGATATATTATTTTGATCCCGCTGATTTACGGATGCAACCGGGCACTGAAGTGATTGTGGAGACAGCTCGGGGTTTGGAGTATGGATACGTCATGGTGGGACCCAAGCAAGTTTCAGCTGAGGAGATTACGCAACCCCTGAAGAAGGTAATTAGAATCGCCACGGAACAGGATCGGATCCAGCTGGCTGAGAACAAAGAAAAGGAGAAGAAGGCCTTTACGATCGGGCTGGAGAAGATAAGCCAGCATAAACTGGAAATGAAACTGATTGATGTGGAGTATACGTTTGACCGGAACAAGATCATCTTTTATTTCACAGCGGACGGACGGATTGATTTTCGCGAATTAGTCAAGGATCTGGCCTCCGTATTCAAGACCAGAATAGAATTGAGGCAGATCGGCGTTAGAGACGAGGCAAAGATGATCGGCGGCTTAGGCGTCTGCGGCCGCTCTTTATGCTGCGCTACTTTTTTGGGGGATTTTGAGCCGGTCTCTATAAAAATGGCTAAAGAACAAAATTTGTCGCTGAACCCCACCAAGATCTCGGGGATCTGTGGAAGACTGATGTGTTGCTTAAAATTTGAATCCGACAGCTATAGAGAGGCGAAAAATGAGTTACCGGCGGTCGGGACCATGGTGAGCTATCAAGGGAGAAAAGGGAGAGTCATCGAGCAGGACCTGCTTCGGGAGACACTGGTCATTGCCTTCTCCGATGAGGAAAAGGTAGAGGTGGCCTTAGGAGAAGTGGAATTCTAGAAACACAGGGAAATAAACTTTTGGCGCCTCTAATGATCATAAATATTACAATGTGTTGCATAGGTATAGCCAATCAGCTATAATAGATGTTGTTATAAGAAAGCGCGGCCGCTCGCTCCGTGCGCGCAGGATTAATGGGAGGTAGGGCCATGAAAAAAAGTTATCTGATCACCGGTATCATAATAGTCTTAGCATTGGTTCTTGTTTTTCTTTTACTTCCAGGCAAGCAAGAAAAGGACGCTGCTGTGCTCAGGGTTGGTTGTGATGCTGCCTTTGCTCCTTTTGAATATGTTGATACGGAAACCGGAGAAGTAGTAGGCTTTGACCCGGATTTAATGCGGGCTATCGGTGAAGAGTTAGGCATGAAAGTAGAGGTTTATAACGTGGCCTGGGATGGGATTATCCCCGGTTTGATCAGTGGAAATTATGATGTGATCGCCTCCGGGATGACCATTACTGAAGAGCGGAAACAGACTGTAAATTTCAGTGATCCTTATATTAATGCCGGGCAAGTGATTGCCGTGCGAAATGATGAAACGGAGATCCACACTCCGGCTGATCTGGCTGGCCGGAAGGTGGCGGTGCAGATTAGCACCACCGGACATTTGGAGGCGGAAAAAATTCCTGGTATTGCCCTAATTAAAAAGTTCAATACTTCACCCGACGCTTTCCTGGAGATGGCCAACGGCGGTGTGGACGCGGTTATCATCGATCTGGCGGTAGCGGCGGAGCAGATTAAGGCGAATCCTGGGATGTATAAACTAGCCGGTCCTCCTTTTACCACGGAAGAGTATGGACTGGCCTTGCGGAAGAGTGATACCGAGCTGCTGAAGAAGATTAATCGGGCTTTGGCGGCCATTAAAGAAAACGGGAAGTATGATGAGATTTACAATAAATACTTTAACGACTAGGCTTAAGGCAAATTCTATTATTTACGAGCTGTGAATACATTTATGTCAGAAGAGGCACAACCCTTGAACAGGGTTGTGCTTTTTTATGCTCCTTATGGCGTCGGGAAGAAGTTATTCTGGTATTATCGGCCGGGATAATATAAAATAGTTGTGTATATTTCGGAAGGAGTTGAACTAATGGATTACACCTGGAGTTGGAACGTGGTAGTTAGTTCGCTGCCGGTGCTCGCCCAAGGGGCATGGATGACTATCCGTCTGACCTGTATTGCTGTGGGGTTGGGGATCTTGATCGGCACTTTTCTCGGGATGGGGAGGGTATCCAGTGTAAAAATTATTTTTGCCCTGTCTTCATCTTATGTGCATTTTATACGGGGGACCCCGTTGTTGGTTCAGTTATTCTTTATCTACTATGCTTTACCTATTGTGCTTGGGCGTCATGTGCCTCCCTTTGCCGCGGCGATTGTCGCCATGTCATTGAATAGCGCGGCGTATGTGGCGGAGATCGTCCGGGCTGGTATTCAATCTATTGACCGGGGACAAATGGAGGCCGCCCGTTCTTTGGGAATGACCTATCAACAGGCCATGCTGTATATTATCATTCCGCAAACTTTCAAGCGGATTATTCCGCCTTTGGGCAACGAGTTTATCGCCATGTTGAAAGATTCTTCCCTGGTTTCCACCATCGCCTTGGAGGAGTTGGTGAGAAAGGGGCAAATCATCTACGGGAGGACTTATAAATCATTTGAAGTCTGGACAGCAGTGGCCCTATTCTTCCTCCTGATGACGCTACCCATTACCGCGCTGGTCAATTATACGGAGAGGAGGTTGAAGACAGGTGATTAAAGCCGTAAATTTACAGAAAGACTTCGGTTCTCTCCGGGTTTTGAAAGGAATCACCACCGAGATTAAGCAGGGTGAATCGGTTTGTATCATTGGACCCAGCGGTTCGGGAAAGAGTACTTTTTTACGGTGCTTGAACTTGTTGGAGCAACCCACCGCCGGACAGATCTTTATTGAAGGAGTGGAAGTCACTAATCATAAGGTGATTGATGTGAATCAGGTCCGGGCTGAAGTGGGTATGGTTTTTCAGAGATTTAACCTCTTTCCGCATATGACGGCCTTACAGAATATCACTCTGGCGCCGATGAAGGTGCGCGGGTTAAGTTTAGAAGAGGCGCGGGAACGCGCCTACCAGCTCTTGGATAAAGTAGGCCTGCGTGATAAGGCCGATGAGTATCCGGACAACCTCTCCGGCGGTCAGCAACAAAGGATCGCCATCGCCAGGGCGCTCGCCATGCGTCCCAAAGCCATGCTCTTTGATGAACCGACCTCGGCTTTGGATCCGGAAATGATCAAAGAGGTGCTTGATGTCATGAAAGATCTGGTCAATGAAGGAATGACCACAGTGGTGGTTACTCACGAGATGGGTTTTGCGCGGGAGGCTGCGGACCGAGTCCTCTTTATCGACGATGGCTTGATTATAGAAGAGGGCGCTCCGGATCAAATTTTTAACCATCCGCAGAGTGATAGGACAAAGAGTTTTCTAAGTAAGATCCTTTAACCGGCTGAAGCCAGAGGATCGAATAGAGGCTGTCCCCGGAGAGGAAAGCGTGCTACGCGCGGTTCGGGTGACGGCCTCTACTGGTTTTCCGGACACCGGGAAAGGAGTTTTTCACCGGGACAGAATGGGGTGACGGTACCGGTTAGCTGGTCTTGCTTAGAACCCGGGAGAAAGCAGGGTGAAACGGAAGATCTTCCCGCTGAGTAAGATAGTATACGCAATCTGGCTGACTATAAAACCCCAGGCCGCTCCAGTAATCCTGTAAGCGGGCAAGGGAACCAAGGCCGTAGTAATGGCGGTTTTAATCAGAATTACCAGTAGGGTAGCACGGCAGAGAAAACCCTGTTTTCCGAGGCCTTCGATGATGGAGGAGAGCAAAAGGTTGAAAGCGGAGAAGGGTAAAGCGGGAAGAATCATTAGTAACAAGCGGTTGGGTCCGGAAAAATTAAAAAGGAGACCGGCGACTTTATCCCCAAAGCACCGGAGAATCAGCACAGAGCATATTCCATAGATAAAGACCAGGGCTAAGAGTTTACGTCCTGTACGCCAGAAACGGCGTAAAGCTTCTTCTCCGGCGCTAGCCCGGGCAGTAGCCGGTAGAATTATAGTGGTGAGTGGGAAGAGAAAAACCAGGGGAATAAAGTAAAGAGGCTGCGCCAACCCCCAATAGAAACCGGCTGCTTTCGTAGCTTGAACGGCTGTAAGACCGCTCAGCATTAAAAGGCGGGGGAGGAGAATACCGTCAGCCAGACTGGAGACGGCGTAGATCAGGTCTTGCAGGAGGAGGGGGAGAGAGTTGCGTAGTAACCGCCTATGGCCGGGTTGAGCTTCTCCCGCCCGGAGTCCTTTTTTCCCGGCGCTCACCGGTGATCTGGTTTTGGTGAGTGCCACCGGTTTGATCTTGTTCTTTGCTATGTCCCAGAGGATGAAGACGGAAAGAGTGATACTTTCGCCAAAAATCGAGCCGGTCATAAGCAGATTAATCCCAGTATCTGTGGTAAGCGGAGGAACGGTGGAGAGTTTGCGTACTACGTAGATGAATTCTGCCAGAGCCCCGCCCAGCTCGGAACCGGCCAGAGGGAGGGTGTGGCCTAAGCCACGGTAATAACCGCGGTAGGTTAGGGAAAAACTGGTTAAGATAAGTAATGGTGCGAGGAAGCGCAGTACCGTTCCGGTTCTTTGATCCTTATAAAGTAGGGAACTTATACCGGTGGCGAAGAAGAGGATCGCTAGGGCCATCCCGACGGATAAGATAAAGATCAGAAGAAAGCAAGTTCGCTTATTTTTCCCAATCCCGGCAATATTTCCCTTAGACAAGTCGATCGCCACAAACCTTGCCAAGACGGTAGGCAAACCAAGAGTAACTATGGTAAGTAAGAGTTGATAGACGGGCATGACCATTCCCAATATCCCCATTACCTCTATGCCAATCCAGCGGGCCTGGAGAATCCGGTAAACCCATCGGAGCAGTTGGAGAAGGAGATTGGACAGACTCAGGATGGTCAAGTCCTTTATAAACTTGTTTACCGTCAGTCACTCCTTGTTTATATTGCTTCCAATCAAAAGTATGTAAAAGATGGTTTCCGGTGTTCATCTTCAGAGGCGAAAAAGTAACTTTTTGCTATTGAATATGAGATGAACTCTAATTCTATGAAGGAATTTCAGAGATTCTCCGGAACTCAGGAAGGAGTGGATTGGTGGCGGGCGGCAGGATTTTGGCGAGGAATCCTGAATTATATTCTAAGATATGCCGATGCCAAGGGGCACACCCAAGATTGGGGTAATCCAGGCTACCTTGATATGCCGGGACGTCATCCTAAAGTGGCATGACCTATTTTGGAAGGGGTCTTAGTTTGAAAAAGATTGGTTTATTTCCGCACTTAAAAAAGACGCCGGTTCATCACCGGACGCATGAATTGATAGAGATTTTGCAGAGTAAAGGCTTTCAAGTGCTGATGGAGGAAGGAACAGCGGCCTATCTGGGCCGGAATGATCTGGGGTATGAGAACAAAAGGCTTTTGGAGACGATTGATTGCGGGATCGTCTTGGGTGGCGACGGCGCACTCCTTTATGTGGCCAGGTTAATCTATCCGCGACAGATTCCTATTTTTGGGGTAAATTTTGGCCACTTGGGGTTCTTAACGGAAGTAGATGACCAGTGCCTCACAGAGTCAATCAGTCGGTTACAAGCAGGCCGTTTCTTTCTGGAAGATCGCTTGATGGTAGGGGCGGAAGTAGTTAGGGAAAGCCAAGTAGTAGAGGCCTTCGTGGCTTTAAATGATATAGTCATTACCAAAGGGGCCTTTGCCCGGATGTTGAAGGTAAAGATGAAGATCAACGGGCAGCCGGCTGCGGCTTTTCCGGCCGACGGCTTGATCATCTCCACACCTACCGGTTCAACCGCGTATTCGCTCTCCGCGGGCGGCCCGGTGATTGACCCCGGCTTGGCGGTGTTACTACTGACCCCCATCTGCGCTCATTCTCTCTTTGCCCGGCCATTGGTGATTGGGGGGGAGGCCCGGGTTGAAGTGGAATTCTCTTCAACCACCAACGATCTGATGTTGACTGCCGACGGGCAGGAGGGAACAGTCTTACAAAACGGAGACGTTGTGCGGTGTTTTACCGCTCCTTACCCCACGAAACTTGTGAGATTTGAAAGAGAAAACATTTATCATTTATTGCAGGTCAGATCAAACGAGGGACGGATCTGATTTCCCCAAAAGACAGGGTCTCAGCGGGTAAGTGTGGTATATTGCCCATGGACTTTTACCAGCAGGCGGTTGAAGTTAAAAGGAATTTTCGGTTAAGACCAAGGGGAGAGTGAAAAATGAAAGCGCGACGGCATGCTTTAATCCTGGGTATTATTAGAGAGAAATCCATCGGCACTCAAGAGGAGCTGGGAGCGGCTTTAAAAAAAGAAGGAGTGGAGGTGACGCAGGCCACCCTCTCCAGAGACATAAAAGAACTGGGCTTAATCAAGGTTCCGGCCGCAGGCGGGCATTACCGGTATGCTCTACCCAATGATAAAACCCTTACCGATATAATAAAAAGGGCGAAACGGATGTTTGAAGATTCAGTGGTCAGTCTTGATTTCGCCGATAACTTGTTGGTAATTAAGACGACATCCGGGACGGCGCAGGGTGTGGCCGCTGTCATCGATGACCTGGAATGGAGAGAAATAGTTGGCACCATTGCGGGCGATGACTCCATCCTAGTGGTGATCCGCAAGAAAGAACAGGTCGAAGAAGTGCTCAACCGGTTCTATAAGCTAAGGAGGAGTAAAAATGCTTCGGGAGCTGACGATCAAGAACTTGGCTTTGATTGAAGAGCTCCGGCTGGAGTTTACGGAAGGGTTGAATATTTTAACTGGAGAGACCGGAGCCGGAAAATCAATCATTATTGATGCGGTAAGCCTTGCTCTGGGTGTGCGTTCGTCTGCAGAGATGGTGCGGGCGGAGGCTGAATCAGCACAAGTGGAAGCGGTCTTTGAGTTGGAGGAGAATGCCGATCTGGATCGGGCTTTGGCGGAGTGGGGAATCCCCATGGGCGAAGATCGGATTTTGGTGATTAATAGAGAGGTCCAGTTGGCCGGGAGAAGCCGATGTCGAGTGAACGGCCAGACAGTTCCAGTCTTAACCTTGTCGAAGATCGGTGGGTTTCTCCTGGATTTGCACGGCCAACATGAACACCAGTCTTTACTGCACATAGATAAACATCGGGAGATTTTGGATAGTTTCGGCGGTGCGGAACTGAATGAGCAGAAAAAAGCCACAGCTGCGGCGTATCAGCGGTGGGCCGAGCTCAAGCGGGAATTGGATCGTCTTTCCCTGAATGAACAGGAAAAGAAGGAACGCCTTGACTATCTCAACTTTCAGCTTCAGGAGATTGACCGGGCCAGGCTGCAACCTGGTGAGGAAGAGGAACTCTTGAAGGAGAGGGAGGTTTTGGCGGCGGCGGAAGCCCTGTTTGCCGCGGCTTCCACTGCTTATGAACTTTTGTACGGAGGGGAAGAACCCGGTTCCGCCCTGGACAAGCTGACCGCCGGGGAACAAGTTCTGGCCAAAGTGATCGAGGTTGATCCGCGGTTGAAACCTTTCCATCAGACTATTACTGAGGCTGCCTGCCAGCTGGAAGAGACGGCGAGAGATCTTCGGGCTTACCGCGATCAGGTAGAGTTCGACCCGGCCAGATTGGCCGCAGTGGAGGAGCGGTTAGATGAGATCACGAGGTTAAAGCGAAAGTACGGTATGGAGGTTCCGGAGATTATGGCTTATGCGGAGAAAGCCCGCAAAGAGCTTGAATCCATAGAAAGCCAAGAGGAAATGTTGGCTGCGAAAGCCAAAGAATTGGCCGTGGTGGAAGAGGAGTTGCGGGATAGAGCTCAAGCACTCTCAGAGTTACGGCGGAAAGCGGCCGCAGTGTTGGAAGAGACCGTCATTTCCCAGCTTGCTCAGGTTAATATGGGTAAGACCGTCTTTAAGGTCTCCATCAGCCAGGTCCCTGATGAAAAGGGCGGATTGCCGGTTAACGGTAGTAAGTTGGCTATTAACGAAACAGGCTTTGACCGTGTAGAGTTTTTAGTGGCGCCCAATCCCGGTGAAGGGCTGCGGCCTTTAGCCAAGATCGCCTCCGGCGGCGAGCTCTCCCGGATGATGTTAGTTTTGAAAGTGATTATGGCCAAAGCAGGCAGTATTCCGACGATGGTCTTTGACGAAATTGATGCGGGAATTAGCGGAAGAACCGCCCAGGCGGTAGCGGAGAAACTATTACTGCTGGCGCAGACAAATCAAGTAATCTGTGTAACCCACTTACCGCAGATTGCTTCCATGGCTACCCAGCACTTATATATAGAAAAGTATACCTCTGGAGAGCGGACAAGAGTTCAGGTGAGGGTCTTGTCCAAGGAGGGGCGGATTGAAGAAATGGCGCGGATGCTCGGTGGAGCGGTGGTTACAGACACTACACGGAACCATGCTGAAGAGATGTTGATTCAAGCCGAAGCGTTGCGCCGAAAAGCCTGCCAGCACTAGGCAGCCGCCGGATACAAGTAGTGGAGGGCTGAATCTGGTGGAACGTAAGAGGAGCTGACCCATAACACGAACGACCAGTAACGAGAAGCATGGTATCACCTGATTAAAACCATGGTGAGGGAGGGATGGCATCATGACTGATCTCTCCGGAAATCAGAAACGCCTTGTTTTTCTACTGTTAGTTGCTGTTCTATTGGGCTCCGGCGCCTTGCTTTATCGATCGTGGCGTCCGGGCGCCACGGAAGAGATCATCCTGGATTTTAGTAGGGAAAGCCATACCGGAACCCCCGGGGCAGACTGGAAAGTAGTTGTCCACCTGGTGGGGGCTGTTTCTCGGCCCGGTGTCTATGTGATGTCTCAGGGCGCCCGCTTATACGAGGTCTTGATGGAGGCCGGAGGCGCCTTGGATGATGCGGAACTTGATTCCTTGAACTTGGCCGCTCCGGTCAGAGATGGTGAACAGATTTATATACCTTTCCGAAAAGAACAGGGAGGTTTTTCACCATCGGAACCGGTAGCGAGTGCGAAGTCAAGCCCACGAAGGCAATCTCGGCCCGGGGAAGCCCCCGCCTCGAAGGGAGAAACCCCAGTCTCCGGCCTGATCCGCCCTGTGCTGGGGCGAATTGATCCCAATACCGCCACCAGTACTGAATTACAGTCAATTCCTGGAATCGGTCCGGCCCTGGCGGAGAGGATTATTGCCGATCGCCAACGAAACGGGCGGTTTCAAACTGTCGATGATTTGGCACGGGTGAAAGGGATCGGCGCTAAAACCCTGGATAAGATTAGAGCATATCTTATTATAAAAGAATGAACTCTCCTCTTGCGCTACTGCTTATTCCGGCATCCCTTTCCTTGGGAATCTGGAGCGGTTGGAGGCTGGGGGGAGTTCTTCACCGGTTACTGAGCGGGTTGGTCCTCATTGGTTGTGCAGTTTGTTTTTTTCTGTTTTCTACTGATCAAAACAGAACCAAAGATCGGAAAGGAGTTTGTCTGTTAATATCAGCGCTCCTTCTGGCTGCAGGCCTTGGTTTCTATCGGGGCGCCGGTGAGCGTGCCGGCTTTGAACGGTCGCTCGCCGCAATCGCTCCTTTATTGCGGGCGGGCAGGGAGGCAACCATCACCGGAACCGTAGTGGGAGAAGTTCGGAAATGGCGGAACGGCCAGAGGTTTGTTTTCCGAATGGACGGTCTGCTCTCGGCGGATCAGGGTTTCCCCGGCGTAGAGGGGAGACCGTCCGGCGGTCCTTTTCTCAAATGCGAAGTTTTTCTGGAAGAACCGTTGGCGCGCGATCCGGAAGTGGGAGATTGTTTGAAACTGACCGGGGTGTTTTCTACTCTTACTTGGCCGGATGACGTGGAAAACCCGACAATCACCTGGTGGACCAGGGAAAAGATTGTCGGGGGATTCTTTGTCAAGGGCATGGGCCATGTTGTCTTGGCAGGTAAGCCCCGTCTCAATCCAGTGACGGTCTATATTAGTCGCTTACGACGTCGTCTGTTGCGGATCAGCGAGGAGACCTTGTCGCCGCAGTCGGCTGGGGTTTTGCATAGTATGCTCTTTGGGGAATGGATTGAATTTGACCAACAAACAACAGAAGGGATCCGCCGGACCGGCGTTGCCCATCTCTTCTCCGTCAGCGGGTTGCACCTAATCTTCTGGCTCAGTTTATTTCTGGGCATCGGGAAGCTCCTGCGCTTGCCTGCCCCTCTTCTTACCTTCCTTTCGATCCCGGTGGTCTTAGTTTTTTTGTTGATCGCCGGATTACGACCGCCGGCTATCCGAGCGGCGGTTATGTACTTTTTAGCCTTGGTGGGGAAGAACTGTGCGCAACCCAGGAACCGGGTAGTGTCAGGAGAGAATTTACTCTCTGTCGCCGCTTGCCTAAGTTTGCTTTGGCGGCCGCTTGATTTGTTCAGTAAAAGTTTTTGGTTGTCATACGGGGCTTGTGTCGGGATATTTGTTTTTTATCCCCCTTGGAAACAGGCGTTGGGTAGATGGGGCCAGTATCAACCGGTGCAGGCCGTACTTTTATCCACAGTTATTCAAATCGTGATTATGCCCTTATTAATCAATTTTTTCGGCGGAGTCTCTGTGTTGACACCTATCGCCAATCTTCTTCTGGTCCCTTTGGCCACTCTTGCCTTACAAATCGGCTTGTTGGCGGCAGTGGGCGGATTCTTCTTTTTTCCCGCCGCTCAGTTGCTGAACGCCGGTAATGAGTTGATTCTGAATAATTTATGCCGGTTGCTCCAAGCTTGCTCGACTTCGCCCGGGTATCTTCCAGCGGAGCCTTGGCCTTGGCTGACTGTGGGGTGTTTTTATGTGACTTTAACTATTCTGACGTTGGGGGTAAGCAAGAATCCTGTTACAAAGCGTAGGCGAATTCCACTTTTCTACTTTTACCTGGCAATTCTCCTTCCGGCCGTGGTCTTTATCGGCTGGAATCTGATATTTCAGACTAATCCGGACCTGACCATGGTAGTTTTCGATGTGGGGCAGGGGGACTCGATTCTGCTTTCCACCGCTGACGGTTGTCATATTTTAGTAGACGGCGGAACCAGGGAAGGTTTTGCCACTGGAGTAAAGCCGTATCTGGAAGCCAATGGCCTTACCAACCTGGATCTGTTGGTCGTGACCCATCCCCATGAGGATCATCTGGGGGGAGCAGTCCGTCTGCTGGAGGAGGGTAAGGTCAATGTGAGAATGGTGTTGGACTCCGGGCACCCCCATACGACCAGCCTTTACCAAGAGTTTATTTCATTAATCAAAGAGAAGCGCATTCCATACCAACGGGCAGTACGGGGAATGGATTTTTGGTTAGGGGGCGGGGAGCCCCGGTGGCATGGATTGGTTTTGCACCCCCCTAACCCTTTTTTGTCCGGGACGGGCGCGGATCTTAACAATAACTCCATTGTTCTGCTTTTGACCTATGGTCCGGTCCGGATCCTTTTAACCGGAGATTTGGAAGTACGGGGAAAAGAGGATTTGCTTACAGCTTATCATGGCTCGTTGCACGCGCAAATTTTAAAAGTCGCCCATCATGGAAGCGCCGGAGCAAACAGCCGGCTATGGCTTCAGCGGACCGCGCCGGAGATCGCTATAATTTCCGTGGGGAGGGAGAATCCCTTCGGTCATCCGTCGACAGCGGTGATCCAAGATTTACAAAGTAGCGGAGCCCGGGTCTGGCGTACGGATCTTGACGGCCAGTTGGTTTTAGAGATCAAAATCTTGGGAACGAAAGGAAAAGTTATGGTGAGAAGGGGAAAATAGGCAATGAAGATTTCCGGACAAAAATTTTTACGCCGTTTAGAAGAGGGATTTCTACCTAGAGTTCTTTTATTTCAGGGAGAAGAAGAGTATTGGCTTAACCGGGGTGTGGCGGAGATGCGGAGGAGGTTATTCCCCGATCATGAAGAGGAGTTTAACCTGGTTGACTTGGAAGCTAAAACACTGGAAGCGGGCGTGTTAAAGACGACCCTTTTATCACTTCCATTTCTCTTTCCAACCCGGCTGATTATTTTGAGAGGAATTGAAGAGATGAAGCCCGACTGCGATCAGGAATTACTTCAGGGATTGAAAGGGATGCCTGACGGTATCTATCTGGTGGCTACAGCGAAAAAGGCGGACCAGCGTAAAAAGGCGATCAAGGAGTTAATTTCCTGCGCAACAGTGGTGGATTGTAGTCCCTTAAAAGTCTATGAGGTTAAGCAGTGGCTGATCGAGGAAGGAAGGGAGCTGGGACTGAAGCTGACAGCTGAAGTCACTGATCTCTTAATCGAACGGCGGGGAACATCCCTTGGCTTGCTCCGTCAGGAATTGGAAAAGGCCTTGATTTATCAGGGAGAAGGGCAGATCATGACCTTGGCGGAGTGGGCAGATCTCGTCGGGGCGTCGGCGGAGAGTAATATATTCGCCTTGATTGACCAAACTTCAGCGGGAAATTCCAAAGCGGCCCTGCAGGGGTTGGCGCAGCTCCTCAAGGACGGGGAACCGGAGATGAAGATCTTGTTTATGTTGGGTAAACAGATCCGTCAACTCTTTATTGCCTGGCTTTTTCTACAGGAGGGAAAGGGAGAAGATGCGTTGAGGGAGGAGCTTAAATGTCATCCTTTTGTGGCAGGGAAACTGCTCGCGCAGGGACGGAGGCTTTCTTTTGCCCAACTATGTTCCGCCATGCACCGGATCTTACAGGCTGATTGGAGGGTCAAAACCGGAATGAGCGACCAAAGGCTGGAGCTGGAGATGGCGGTTCTAGATTTAAGCGTCATCCTGGCCTGCTGATGAAGGGAAGAAGATAGGAAAGTTGGGTCAGGTTTAGAACCGGTCAAGGATAAATAATACGGAGCAATAAGCTCCGTATTATGTTTCGTCCGGAATACTAAAGATAAATCTGTAAAATAAATCTTTAAGATAAACCATTAACCTCAGGAATTCGCGGCGCTACGCTTATTTAATCTCTGCATCAGCCGGCTCTTTTTGCGCGCGGCTACGTTTTTATGAATTAACCCCTTGGCGGCGGCTTGATCCAGCTTTTTATAGATGAGAGGCATAGCTACTTTGGCTTGTTCGATATCGTTGTCCAGGGCTTGTTCAAACTTCTTCACTGCGGTGCGTAAAGCAGCCATCTCGCTTCTGTTCCGCAGACGTCGGATTGATGAAGTTAAAACTCTTTTTTTTGCAGATTTGATATTCGCCATCTGGTTCACCTCCCGTATCAATGGATGAACATTCTTATTTTACCCTTTTTGCCTGTGGAATGCAAGAACTTATTCCTCTTTTGTCGCATAAATTTACCTGGCGGTGGCAAGCTAAACTATACTCAACTGACGTAAAGGAGGAAGTTTTGTGCTTGGAGCAGTAGTGAGGTTCATCGTATCAGCCCTTGTCTTGATGATTGTCGGGTTTCTAGTCCCCGGGTTTCGGGTGGGGGGGTTTGGCGGCGCCTTACTGGCGGCAATTGTCATTGCTGTCCTCGGGTATATTGCGGAGAGCCTGTTTGGCAGGAACATTTCTCCCCAAGGCCGTGGCTTGGTTGGCTTTTTAACAGCCGCGGTAGTTATTTATTTAACCCAGTTCCTGGTGCCCTCAGTTGAGGTGTCAATCTTAGGAGCTTTATTGGCTTCGCTGGTCATTGGGGTTGTTGATGCCTTTATCCCGACGGAACTGCGTTAATTGTTAATTAAGCTAATTTAAGAAAGCTAATTAACTTGTTTTCCTTAACTATTAACGGTGTTTCACTATTTAGGGGGGGATTGTCTGTGGCCGAGGGAAGGTGGGAGGAGAGTATCCGGACCGATCTGGCCCATGAAGCCAATGAATTGGCCATGCAGAGGCAAGGCCAGCAGATTCCCGGGGTGCAAACCCAGGCGGAGCAGAAGGGACCCACGCAGGTCACCAGAGTTCTGATTCAGACTCCAGAAGCTGGGGCTGCCCTGAACAAACAGCCGGGATACTATGTAACCATTGAATCACAGGCCTTTCGAGGAAGGGACAAGGATGAATTGGAAAGCGCGGCGCAGGTCGTGGCGGAAGAGGTTAGAGGGTTCATCCGGGGACTGAATCTAAACGATGAAGCCTCTGCTCTAGTAGTAGGGCTGGGCAACTGGAATGCCACCCCGGACGCGCTCGGTCCAAGGGTTGTGGAAAAGGTATTAGTGACCAGACATTTATTTTACAGTTCCCCGCCGGAAAAGAGAGGGGGTCTCCGGCCGGTCTGCGCCATTTCCCCGGGAGTATTGGGGATTACCGGATTGGAGACCGGGGAGATCGTAGCCGCTTTGGTCCAGAAGATCCGCCCTCAGTTTTTATTGGTAGTGGATGCCCTGGCTTCCAGGAGTACAGACCGGGTCGGGGCTGCGGTGCAACTGGCGGATACCGGAATTCAACCGGGTTCTGGGATCGGGAACAAACGCCAAGGAATTACTCCGCACACTCTGGGCATTCCGGTTATTGCCATGGGTGTGCCGACGGTGGTGGAGGCGACGACGATTATCAGTGATGCCTTGGAGCAGATGGAGAAGGAAAAGAGTCCGGACGCGTCCGGTGCGTGGCAACCACCGGCTCAATCGGTAAGGAAGGCTGTGATGAACAGGGTTCTCCATCCGTTCCTCCGGGACTTAATCGTTACTCCCAAAGAGATTGATGTACTGATTCACGATCTTTCCAGGGCGTTGGCCGGGGCGATCAATATCGCCCTTCATCCGGGGGTGACGCCTGAGGAAGTCTTTAGGTATTTGGATTAAAAGGCAGAAGTCTGTTGATTGCGCATAAACAGCCCCCAACTCAACATAAGATAGAGAGGATGGGGGTATAATCATGCTCATTAGATACGGGCATCCGGGATGGGCGGCGGAGGCGCGAAAACACCGGACGCGGACGAAAGCAGCTTTAACTAATTTGTGGTACTTCAATTTCCTGTTGTTTTTGGTACTTTGCTGTACTGGGTTGAGTCTGCGCGTCTATCTTACACCCAAGGCCATTTCCGTGACTGCTCATGGTAACGGAAGCGAAGATCGGGAAGACAGAGGAGGGGTACTGGCCAACGGGCGAGGAGATTATGTAGGCTCATGGGAGATCAAGGCCGGTATGGCCAAGCGGCTTTTGCAGGAAGGCCTTCCCTTGCTGCAAACAAGAAATAACCCCCAGACCTTGGATGAGAGGCCCAGGGGTTTTTTTAAGTTTATTTTCTGGATATTTTCCCTCCACTTTTACGGGGGAGGAGGAGAAACAGGTTAAATGAGGAATTTTATATTTTTAGTCAGATAGAGAGGATTGGGCACATGATGAAGAATGAAATCTTAAACACGGGAAAGCTGGCTCGCACTGCCGGAATGATCTCCGGAATGATCTTAGTGAGCAGATTATTGGGTTTTGTCCGGGAAACAATCACCGGACGTTTATTTGATCGGCAACAAACCGATGCTTTTTTTGCCGCGTTTATTATACCCGATTTTATGTATTATATTTTAGTCGGAGGCGCTTTATCCGCCGCCTTTATTCCTCTTTTCTCCGAATACCTGGCCAGGCAAGAGGAGGAGGAAGGTTGGAAGATGGCGAGCACCTTCATTAACCTCACCATTATGTGCTTGGCAGTATTTACTGTTTTTGGCATGGTCTTTGCCAGGCAATTGGCTCCTCTGCAGGCTTATGATTTTCGTGGAGAAAAACTGGAGCTTCTGGTCGAGCTGACCAGAATGATGTTTCCTGCGGTCTTTTTTACGGCTTTGGCCGGCTTGATGGGAGGTATTCTCAATTCTTATCAGTATTTTTTTGTCCCCGTTTTAGGACCCGTTCTCTACAATATCGGAATTATCCTGGGCGCTTATTTCTTAGGACCTCGTTTTGGGATTAGGGGGATGGCTACCGGCGTGGTGGCTGGGGCGATGGCCAACTTCTTTCTGCAGGCCGCCTTTGTCTTACAGGCTACCAAGGGGTATAACCCTTTTTATTTAAACCTAAAGCACCCGGGCTTCAAACGGATGTTGGTCTTAATGGTTCCTGCGTTAGTGGGCTTGTCCGCTACACAGCTTAATATTTGGGTCTCAACTACCATGGCTTCGGGTTTGGCCGAGGGAAGTATTACCGCGCTCCGCTTCGGGCAACGCTTAATATTATTGCCCATCGGTATCTTTGCCATGGCTATCTCTACCGCTTTTTTCCCCACTCTGTCCCGGTTGTCCGCTCAGGAGAGGTGGGAACAGTTTAAGACCGATTTTTCTACCGGAATCAGAGTGATCATCTTTATTATGATCCCCTCGGCCGTCGGCTTTATCATCTTGCGCTATGAGATTATCAACCTACTCTTTCAAGGAGGCGAATTCACCGCCGCCCATACAGAATTGACCGCCTACGCCTTGCTCTTTTATAGTCTGGGCCTTTTTGCCCATGGTGTAATCCAACTGTTACCCAGAGGATTTTATGCGCTCAAAGATACGGTGACCCCGGTCAAGGTCACCTTAGCCACGGTCGCTCTGAGTATTATATTGAACCTGCTTTTTTTGAACTATACCAACCTGGGACACGGCGGATTGGCCTTGTCCTTTTCGTTGATGGGGATAGCCAATATGTTATTGTCCGGCTATTTCCTCCGACGAAAACTCGGCGGGATCAAAGAGGGCGCCATCTTCCGCACTTTACTTCTTTCTCTGGTAGCGGCGGTGGGCATGGGGATTGTGCTCCTTTATACACTAAACCCATGGAACGCTTTTTTGATGACCCTTGGGTTAAAAGGCAAGGTGTTTGTAGCCTTCCAGGTAGGCGGTGGAATCGGGATCGGCTTCATAGCCTATGTGGCCTTGGCGTATGTATTGAATATGGAGGAGTTGAAACTTCTCCGGAGAATAGTGAGACGAAGACGCTAACCCATAGGAGGAGAAGAAATGTATTGTACGACTCATGCTTTGGTGGGCGGTTTTACCGCCGGATCTGGGGCCGGACCGGTCACGGCGTTTCTCGGTGGACTCGTTTCCCACCTGATTCTGGACATAGTTCCTCATCATGATTATTATCAAGCAAAATGGGGAGCGTTGGATTTTTTATCTGCAGTGAGTCTGGTGCTTTTCTGCCAAAAGAACTTTACTAGTTTACCTTATTTTTTGTCTGGAGCCATCGGAGGCGCTTTACCCGATTTGGAAGTGGCGCTCAGCCATGTAACTGGCAAACGGTGGTTGATTTTTCCCAGTCATACCGGGCTCACGCCTCATCACCGGTTGGAGTGGCCGTGGGGTTTATTCGTTCAGGTTTTTGTGGTAGTGGTTGCTTTTCTTTGTCGCCTTTGGTTAGACGGTTAGGATGGAGAGGGAGGGGATGGGCTTGAGGGGAGCGGAGATTTTCTTTTTAGCCTGCGGAGTGGCATTATCCGGCGCGCTGATGCCGGGGCCACTCTTGACCATTAATATTAGAGAGTCTTTAAAGACGGGGTTTTGGGCCGGACCCAAGTTGATCCTGGGACATGCTTTGCTCGAAGCCATGCTGGTGCTGGCTTTACTCTTCGGGCTTGGTAGTATAATCGAGCTTCCGTTGAGTAAGGGGATCATCAGTATACTGGGAGGGATGTTTCTTTTTTGGATGGCCTATGGGATGTTGTTTAAAGAAGGGAAAGACGGTCTAAGCTTACGGGCGGATCAGGAACCGTCCCCAACGGAAAATACCCAGAGGATGAGCTTGGTCCTAACCGGCGCTCTTATTTCCCTAGCCAATCCTTATTGGAGTTTATGGTGGGCTACCTTGGGATTGGGTTTTTTAACACAAGCTCGGGAGTTCGGATTTTCCGGGATTGTCTTTTTTTATTCCGGACACATATTTGCCGATTTTCTTTGGTATTCCCTGATTTCGTTGGCAGTCAGCAAAGGAAAAACTTATCTGTCGCCAAAACTTTACAGAGGAATAATCATTGTTTGCGCTATTTTCTTATTATATCTATCTTTTGATTTTTTTTGGCATACCGTGAAGATCATGGGTCTTCAATAATTGCTCCTTCTTGTCGTGGACCACTGCAACGAGGCGTTTCTGTTTCAACTAGCTGTGCCTGCGCGCGGAAGAAAGCAGGGAAATGTGTAACATAGGCGAAGATATATCGTCTAAGATCAAAGGAGGATTTTTTTAGAGCGAAGAAGACTTTCCGGGGGAATAAAATATTGACAGAAACGCAATTGATTAAAAGGGCTCAAAACGGAGATGAAGACGCTTTTCGGGAACTGGTGGAGACCCATCAATCCAAGGTATATCATTTGCTCCTTGGTATGTTGCGCAGTCCGGAAGTGGCCTGTGATTTGACGCAAGAGACTTTTATCAAGGCTTGGAAGAATCTTACCCACTTCCGTTTGGGTTCAACCTTCTGGACCTGGCTTTACCGGATAGCATATAGATCAGCTCTTGATTACATTAAACTGAAAAAGCTTGATCTCACTTACTTGGCTGAAGAAGAACTTAATCTCCAGGCAGAGGAGAAGAAGGCCGAGCCTTTAGCGGTAGTGCTCGCGAAGACCAGAAATCAAGAACTGTTCTCCGCTCTTCAAGAACTCTCCTTCAATAACAGAGTAGCGATTGTGCTCTATTATTTTCAGGGTTTATCTTATAAAGAGATCGCATCGGTCACCAAGCGCCGTTTGGGAAGTATTAGAACAGATTTACACCGGGGGAAAAACAAATTGAGAGAGATTTTGTGCAGGAGATGGGGAGTGCCGGATGAGACAGAAGGATAAGATCAGAGCGATCATTCTGAGCCGGGATGCTTATGAGCGGGCCATGGAGGAACTGCATAAATTGCAAGCACCGGGAGTGTATTCGGAGTTAGGAAAGACTCTGGGCTGGAATGAGCGACCAGTACCGCCATACTTAACTGAGGAGATTATGAAGGAGATTCGCCAATGCCGGGAAGAGATTGAGCTGGATCGAAGGGTCATGTTTTCCGGCGGGTTCTTACTCTTGGTTTTGCTGACCCTAATCATTCTGACTTCAATCGATGTTTTAAACACTCTGAGTCCGGTGGTCCGGAACCAGGCAATAACCGGGTTTTTTTGGATGGTTACCAGTTTGGTGTGGAGCGGCTCGGTCTTATTCTTATCACTCCTCAGATACCAAAGAAAAGATCACAACAGGGATTATGTAGATCATCCTCTGGCCTTAATTATCAGATACTTACGGTTGTTAAAGAGATAAAAAAGAAGTAAACCACAGATTCTTCTGGTGGGTTGGTGACGTAGCATGGTGTTGCCATACTGTTGGGGGTGTGATAAATGAATTGGATGCTGATCCTCATTGTGCTGATGGTTTTGGCGGTAATGGTCTTCGCTTTTCTGGTACGCTACTTTATTCATCTTGAGCGTATGGCTCTGATTAAAAAGGGCTTTATTCCACCGGCTCTGGCCAGTCCTATCTTTAGGCGGGGCTCTTTCGGCTTACTCTTGGCCGGGTTGATCACCGCCTTTAGTGGGATAGGACTTTTGGCCGGGTTATATTTTGGTTTGGGAAAAGGATATTGGTTGATTGGGGGATTTCTGCCGACTGGCGTCGGTTTAGCCCTGGTCTTTGCTTATTTGGTGGGAGGCGGAAACGGAGCTGAAGAGTCTTTGTCTTTGCTGACACCGGAAGCGGAAGCACCTATACGGGCTGGTAGTGAAGAGGAGTAATCCGCGCCCGCCAGGCTGATTCGGGCGCAGCAGGGAATGACCGGGACTCAGTGACGGAAAAGGGGGGTGTCCAGTGGATGAATCCACTGGACACCCTTTTTTCGTCTCTGGCCTAATTTTTATTGATTTGCTTGGTTAGCCAGGGTTTGACTGATTTGACCCTGCGATTGTTCGAGCTCTGATTGGTAGAGATTGGTGTTAGGCTGGCTATTATTCTGTTGGTTTTGGAAGTTCTGGTTTTGCATTTGATTTTGATTCATTGTGGTATTTACGTTTTCACCCTTGAGCAGAGTCCCAATCTCCAGGGATTGGGTAGCCAGGATGCGGGAGATTTCTCCTACGGACTGCGCTAATTCGGAGGCGTTTTCATCGCCGAACTTAGTATTATTGGCTTGGATATTGGGCACAAGTTGCGGGTTTTGCTGGTTTTGGTTCTGGTTTTGATTCCCGTAATTCATGTTATCACCTCCTCCCATTCTATTATGGGGCGGAGGTGATAAAAGCATTGCCGTTAGTTCTTGTGAGATTTGGATAAATGCGGTCTTAGTGAAAGGGATTGTTTAGTACATAAGTATTCCCAAGCACGCGGAGATCGCCAGTACACTGATGGGGTGCGCTTTCCCTCCATACAACAGGAGAAAGGAAACGAGAACGATGGGAATGGCTTTAAAGTCCACCAGTACGGATCGGCCTAAAACTACTACCGCAGTAAGAATTAAGCCGATCACAGCAGGACGAAGGCTGCTAATGAGCGCCTTGACTGTTGGTGAAGCGCTGAATCGTTTAAAAAGGCGGGCGATGATTAAAATAATGATCAAGGAGGGGGAGATTACCCCTAAGGTAGCGACGATGGATCCGGCGATGCCCAGTGTTTGATAACCGATGTAGGTGGCGGAATTGATCGCGACTGGACCGGGAGTCATTTCCGCTACGGCAATAATATCAATAAATTCTTCACTGGTCAGCCAGTGGTGGACGGAGATAAACTCTGTTTGCATCAAGGGAATCATGGCGTACCCGCCGCCGATGGTAAATAAGCCAATCTTAAAGAATGAGGCAAAAATCTTCAGTAAAGCAGGGAACATCCGTATTACCTCCAGTCTTTAATAAAACGGGCAGAGGCCACACCCGCCAGAGCAGAGCCGAGCAGCAGGAAGACAGGGTTGACTCTGAAGAGGAGATTGAGGCAGAAAACCAACAACATAAGGATGAAAGCCCGGCGAGTCTTGATCGCTCTTTTCCCAAGTTTAAAGACGGCATGAGCAATCAGGGCCACCACTGCCGGGCGAATTCCTTTGAAGGCTTGGGCCACCAGTTCGTTGGAGGAAAACTCCCGGAAGAAGGCGGCCAGGGCGAGAATAACGAAGAAAGAAGGAAGAACTGCT
>DATCJV010000152.1:0-8909 GCA_036562625.1 Bacillota bacterium
GGGAAGAGTAGCCGGACCGGCGTAAAAGTTAAAGACTCTATTTTGCATCAAAACCCGCTCCTATGTATTTTTTCTTGTATTATACTATTATCCGCCGGTATTCTCAAGGGATGACGATTATTGTTAAACAAAAAGTCTCACTACAGTAGTGAGACATAGTATAACGATCATTTATCTTCAGACCCGATGCTCATTAAGGGTTTTGCCTTCTTCAGATCGAAATGGATTATTCTGGAGATAATTACCCGGCCTTCTTCGTCCTTAACCTCAAAAACCACTGTGTCTTTATAAAAGTATTGGGCAGGCAGCTGGTAAAGGCTGATTGATGAGTCTCTGGCGCCAATAATGGTGGCATAATACCCCCGGTATTTTGCGGTGCGAAAATGGAGGCCTCCGGCTAAGATCAACAGTTTATTCCCGTGCTTGGGGAGAGGGGGAAGATTCAGGGCATATTTCTGGCTAAGTTGAGGCAAGTTTTGACCGATCTCGGCGCCGATCAGAATGAAGGGTTCCGTCTTCACCGCTTCTTTATGGTATAAAACCTGCAAGCTAAGGGGAATGTATTGTACGGCTGGGTAAGGATAGATGACGGACCGACGCAAAAGCACCAACCTCCCTCACTTCTTTACGTGGTCATCATATGCGTAAGGTACAGGGTTGGTGCTTTTTTCATCCGGCGTTCGGGAACCGCCTGCCGCCTATAAATCCAGCGTCGTCCCTCAGCTTCTGTTTCGTGTCTGGGATTAAGCTATTTTCCGTAACAAGCTCAGCAAGGTCGGATCCTAAAGCTTCCGCTTTGTGTATTGAGTTAAAAACCAGACGCGCCTTTACCTGGAAACCGGAATGCCCATAAGTAATGGGTGCTGCGGACCGGCTGGTTTCGTTTCTGTTTCTTGCCTCCGGTCATCAGGAGTGGAATCTTCTTCTCTATCCATCTGCTTAACCATGATGATCTCTTCCGAAGCGGGCCGGGGTGTTTGCGGAGCCGCTGTGGTCAGCATCGGATTAGACTTAGGCGTTGGGAATAACCAGAGCGAGGCGCCTAAGAACAGAAAGACACAGGCCGCGGCCATGACAAATTTCTTCCCAAAAGCCCATGGATTGAAAGCTATTCTCGACAGGGCAAGGGCTGATCCGGAATCACCCTGAGCCAGCAGAATTTTGGAGAGCAGATCTTTCGGTTCCGCAGGAGGCTCCAGACTTCCCAACGAACTCTTGAGTAAGGACAGGGATTCATATTCCAGACTACAGGCCCGGCAGGTAAAAAGATGTTGTCTGATGATCCGTCGTTCCTCGGTAGTGAGCTCTTGGTCGAGGTAGGCGGAGAGAAGACTCTGTACCTTTTGGCAATTCATTCTTCATCCACCCCTTCTTTCTCCTGTAAGATATGGTCTGAGTAACTCTCTAAGCAGTCGGCGGCCTCGGTGGATCCGTGAACGGACCGTTCCCAGGGAACATTGGAGGATCTGGCTGATTTCCTCATAAGAAAAGCCTTGAACATCACAGAGAATAACAGCGGCGCGGAATTCATTCGGCAATTTTAACAAGGATTCTTGAATGATCGCTCCCAATTCTTGCTTTAGGGCCATCTCTTCGGGCAGGGCACTATAATCCGGCACTTCCGGCGGTTTTTCCTGTTCGAGATGGGGTGAAGCCTCATTTAAGGATGAAACAAAAGGCCGCCTCTTCTTCTTGCGATAAAGGTCGACAAAAGAACGGTAAATGATCTGAAAGACCCAACGGTCAAAGGATGTTCCTTTTTTAAATCTATTATAGGAGCGGTAGGCCTTCAGGAGTCCTTCTTGTAACAAGTCTTGAGCATCTTCCGGGTTACCGCATAACCGGTAAGCAAAGTGATAAAGGGCTTTTTCGTGGTCGACAACTTCTTTTTCAAACTCTTCCCATCTGCTGGAGGCAGACTGGGTAAGAGTTAGGGGCTGGGTTTGCTCCATTTCAGGTTCTCCTTCCTACAGGGGATTCCTCCTACGCGCGCCGGATTGAGCGAAACAGCATTCGCCCGCACGAGTAATGTGAGTCAATTCTTCTGATTTTTTACTATAATCATTTTACCGTCGGCGTCGAGCATTGTCAAAGCTCAGGTTCTACCATTCTTTTCTGCAAAGACTTTAGAGATTACTTGTTTTTTTGAAATCGGTCTTCCCGAAGTTATTCTTCCAAAGGACCCAAAGTGGCTTTAATGGTTTTGTAGCCATCTTTTCGCCAGATTAATAAGGTAACTACGTCGCCCACCTTTTTACTGGTAATAATTTCTTTAAGTTTCTCCGGGGATTCCACCGGTTGCCGATCGACTTCCAGGATTATATCTTGCGGCCGCAAACCTGCTTTTGCCGCCGGGCTGTTTTTATTTACTTGATAGACGAGTACGCCGGAGCTGGTGTTCAAACCGAAGTAGTCGATTACATCCTGGCTGAGGGGAAGCATCAAGATACCCAACCCCGGAACGGCCGGCCTGGTAATCTTGCCTTTCTCCAACAACTCCGCCAGGTTTTCCTTGACCAGATTGATGGGGATGGCAAAACCGATACCCTGCGCATTGGAGAGGATGGCCTCATTAATCCCGATCACCTTTCCCTCCAAATCAACCAAAGGGCCGCCGCTATTTCCCGGATTAATCGCGGCATCCGTCTGAATCAGGGCGCTCTCGTTCACGCTTTTCAGATTCCGGTTTAGAGCACTGATAATCCCGGTGGTCACCGTCTCATGTAAGCCGTACGGATTGCCGATGGCCACTACCCATTGGCCGATTTGAATAGCGTCGGAGTCTCCCAACTCAAGGTAGGGCAGGTTCTTGGCGTTAATCTTCAAAATGGCCAGATCATATTTTTCGTCTTTTCCGATGACTTCGGCCTGGTATTTTTGGCCGTTTTTTAAATTGACCGTGATCCGGTCAGCGCCTTCAATCACGTGGTAGTTTGTTAAGACATACCCGTCCGCCCGGAAAATGAAACCGGATCCCGTTCCTTCCTGTTTATATTCTCTGGGGGTAAACCCCTCAAAAAAGTTGGGCCCAAAGAAATCCCGGAAGATGCCTGGGATCTGCGGTTGATACTTTACTGTCCGGACAGTGTCGATATAGACTACGGCAGGGGACACTTTTTTATTTACATTAATAATCGCGTCTTTCCAGGAGTCGTTTTTCAGATTAAAAGCGGCTTTTTCCAACTTGGGCTCACCGGCGTCTGCTGCGGAAATTGCGGGCGCCGGTATTCCCCGACCTTCATAAAAAGTCAAGACTACCGCGGAAGAGAGAAGACAAGCGACGGCCGCTACAATCACAAAAGGAAGCACGGATTTAAAATTAAACTTGCGCATCTTAATCCTCCTTTACATTTTTCGTAAGAACCGAGTAAGTATTCCGGTCGTGCTGAGGGGATCATAAACGCCAACGCCCTCCTGACCGGGAATACTTATTCTATTTAAACATAAACGAGGAGTTTTCATGAAAGTTCCTGACAAACACTTTCACCCACGTGTTTTCCGGCGAAGAAAAAGTAAAGAAAGACCCTGCGGTGGACAGGGTAAAGAAAGTCTTCCGGGGGCCAGCCACACAGTCAAACGCAGGGCCGATCAAAGGAATGTCCTGGTTCAGCCGGAAAAGGCTAGCTACCTTTCTGCCTTGACGAGTTATTTTGCGAAATTTATCCTAAAAAAAGAGGATTTTTCTGGCTGGAGTGGAATATATACCATGATTTACGACACATTATATTATTGAGAATATTATGAATTAGTCTGCTGACCATTAACATGCTAGTAATTAATTAATAGTAAACAAGGAGAAACTTTATGCCATTCAGCATGACCGGGTACGGTAGGTGTCTGGACAAGCAAGGGGACTATACCGTCACCATTGAACTGCGCAGTGTGAATCATCGGTTTTTAGACATCTATTTTCATTTACCCAAGAACTATCTCTGGCTGGAAGAACACTGTGCCAAGCTATTGAAGAAATTTTTTAATCGAGGAAAGATTGATGTCTATATTCAGCTGAAGAAGAACTCCGGAGAAGCGGAATCTTGTGTCACGTTAAACAAGGCGCTGCTCCGAGAGTATCTTTCCAGTCTTGAACAGATCAAAAGAGAATATAAGATACCCGGACGAATTCACCTGGAGGATCTGCTGCGCATTCCGGATCTGTTTGTTTGCGCGGAACCGGAAGAGAACCGGGAGAAAGTTAAAGAAGTCGTTTTGCGTGGTCTGGAGCAGGCTGCCCAGGAACTATTGGCCATGCGGGAAAAAGAAGGAGAGATTATCTCCGGAGATTTAACAAAGAGAATCGCTAAACTGAAAGAGGAGATTGAGCAGATCGCCTCCGTTGCCCATGAACTACCGGGGTTATACCGGGATAAAATCATCCAGCGCCTGCAGGAACTATCCCCGGAAGCCACGGAGGTCATTGATGAACATAGACTGGCTGCTGAAATTTTGTTATATGTGGACCGTTCCGCCATAACGGAAGAGATTGTCAGATTTCGGAGCCATCTGCGCCAATTTGCGGACACTTTAAAGCTGGCGGAACCAATCGGGCGAAAACTTGATTTTTTAACCCAGGAATTGCATAGAGAAGCGAATACCATTGCCGCCAAATCTACGGAGTTGACTATTTCTCATAATGTAGTAGAAATAAAAGCAGAAATTGAAAAGATACGCGAACAAGTTCAAAATATTGAATAGGAGGTGAAAATATGCCGTTACCGCAATTATCCATTGAAGAAAAGAAAATGGCCTTGAAAAAAGCACAGCGTGTCAGAAGTGAGCGGGCCAAGATTCGTCAAGAACTGAAAGCAGGGAAGAAGAGCATTCGGGATATTTTGGAAAAGGTGGACAATGATGTCATCGCAAAGATGCGTGTGGCCTATCTTCTAGAGTCCCTTCCCCGGATCGGAAAGGTTCGCACCAGGAAGATCATGAACGAAATAGGAATCGATGAAACCCGGCGCATCCAAGGGTTGGGTGTTCGCCAAAAACAAGCATTGATTCAGCGACTCGGCGACCATTAGGAAGGAGGCTTCCACTCCGGATGGAGATTAAACTAATCAATATAGGTTTTGGAAATATTGTTGCGGCAAATCGAATTGTAGCCATAGTAAGTCCGGAATCAGCGCCTATCAAACGGATCATCCAGGAAAGTCGTGAGCGCGGGATGTTGATTGACGCTACTTATGGGCGCCGCACCCGTGCTGTAATCATTGCCGACAGCGATCATGTCATTTTGTCCGCTGTGCAACCTGAGACAGTAGCGCATCGACTGACCAGTAAGGAAACGCAGGTGGATTCGGAAGAGTGAAAGCCAAAACGCAGCAAGGGTTATTATTCGTCATCTCCGGACCCTCCGGTGTCGGAAAGAACACCATTCTGAATGAAGTCTTGAAACGTCGGCCGGATATTGTCTACTCCATCTCCGCCACTACGCGCGCCCCGCGTGGTAATGAAAGAGATGGGGTTAATTACTTTTTCCTGACCGAAGAGGAGTTTCAAGAACAGATCAAAGTCGGGGGTTTTTTGGAATGGGCACGGGTTTATGATTGCTATTACGGCACACCTAGGAAGACCGTAGAGCAACATTTGCAAAACGGGACTCATGTCCTTTTGGATGTGGATATTCAAGGCGCGGCGCAGATTCGCAGAAATTATTCAAGTTCAATTCAGATCTTTTTATTCCCTCCATCTTTCCAGGTTTTAAAGGAACGGTTACTGGGACGCCGGACCGAAGATCCGACCGCGATTGAGAAAAGGTTAAGCTACATAAAACAAGAATTATCAGCTGTCGGTAACTACGATTATGTTGTGGTAAATGACGAACTTACAGAAGCCTGCCGTAGGGTGGAGGCCATCATTTCTGCAGAAGAATCAAGAGTTTCACGGGGTTATTGGCAAGATTTATTGAAAGATTTTGAGCTTGACAAAATATGAATATGGTGCTATTACTATAAAAAGCTATAGTGTTTTCTTTCTCCCATCCCTTGCAGCTCATCAGTTTCAGACAATAATCAGACCGGTCTTAGCATAAAATCGATTTGATTGGGGAAAATCATAGAATCACTTTATGTTGTCTGGGTGTTATTGGAAAGACAGCAAAGAAAGATACACAACAGAAAAACCTTGCTTGGTTGAAGGAGGCCTGTATTTTCATGATAACCCCTTCTCTTGAAGAACTCTTGGACAAAGTGGATAGTAAGTATACTTTGGTAGTGGCGGCCGCCAAACGCGCTCGCCAGATTATCGAAGAGAATAAAAACGACATTCGTCAAGATCAGGCTCTGAAAGCTGTTTCTTTGGCGCTTGTCGACATTGCCGAGGGAAGAGTTGTTGTTGAAAGCAAACAATAAAAGAGATGAAAAGATAAATTGGGCAGTTCTCACGCCCCCACGAGCGGGCGAGAGAAAACCTTTTACTTGAGAGTATCCCCGTCTCCCGGTACCGTAAGGCGCCGGGAGATTTATTATCTCGAGGCTCGTTACTCGTCACTCGTGTTGGAAGAGGGCCTTTGTTGGTTGTAGTTTAGAGATTTGTCGCTGGTCGCACGTTGTGTAAGACAGCCGTTCAAGTTTTAGCTGGTGGCTCGTGACTGGTAGGATCATCTGATTTTACTTTGTTTTTTCGTCAACCGGGAGGTAACGGGTGGTGAAGAAGAGAAGAATATAGAAGAACAACCTACATATTACCTACAGGCTTTGTGCGTGTCTACCAGTTGCCGGGCAGAAAAACAACCAAAGGATGAGTAAGAAAGAAGAATCATCGTGGTATAGGACACCATCGAGTCACGCCAAATACTTCTCTTATTCTACGCGCACAAAAGCCGGAGTTTGTCACCGAAGGCGCGTATCCACCACGAACGACCAACAACGAGCAACGAGGAGTGTATTCCCATGCCATACTCATACGTAAACAAAACCGTAGTACTGGGAGTGACCGGCGGCATAGCCATCTATAAGGTTCCGGACTTAATCCGCAGGTTGAAAAAGCGCGGTCTCAATGTCGAGGTGGTGATGACCAAATCCGCCCAGGAGTTTATTACCCCTCTGACCTTCAAGGAAGTATCGGAGAACCCCGTTCACCTTGAGATGTTCTCGCCTCCCAGTCAGTGGCGGGTGGCTCATATCTCTTTGGCGCGGAAGGCGGATCTTTTGGCCATCATTCCCGCTACCGCCAATATCATCGGCAAGATCGCCTCCGGAATCGCGGATGACTTATTGAGCACTACGGTGATGGCGACCGAAGCCCCTGTCCTGCTTGGTCCGGCCATGAACAGCGTCATGTATAACAACCCGGTTGTCCAAAAGAACTTGTCCGTCCTGCGGGCACTCGGCTACCGGGTATTGCCGAGCGAGTCTGGAGAGATGCTCTGCGGTGAAGTGGGCGCCGGGCGCCTGCCCGGGTTGGAAGTTATTGAGGAAGAGATCCTGAAACTCTTGACCCCGCAGGACCTGGCAGGAAAGAAAGTATTGATTACTGCCGGCCCAACTAGGGAGTATATAGATCCGGTCCGCTTCATCAGTAACGCCTCCTCCGGCCGCATGGGTTATGCCCTGGCTCAAGACGCTTCTCGCCGGGGGGCTGAAGTCACCCTCATCTCCGGACCGACTGAACTGCCGGCCCCGGTCGGGGTAAAGCGGATTTTTATCCAGTCTACTCTGGAACTTTATGAACAAGTAATGGCGGAGTATGAAAAGTATGATATTTTTATTATGTCGGCTGCTCCGGCTGATTTTCGTCCGGAGACCGTCTTTCCGGAGAAGGTGAAGAAGACCGGGGCCACAGGCGAGAAACTGCAGACATTGTCCTTGCTTCCCAACCCTGATATCGCCAAGAAGCTGGGGGAGGTCAAGGGCCACCGCTTCCTGGCCATCTTTGCCGCGGAGACTGAGGATTTACTGAAAAACGCCCGGGCTAAACTGGCAAGTAAGCGGGCGGATCTGGTCATCGCCAATAATCTCCGGGACGAAGGCGCCGGTTTTGGGGTGTCAACCAATAAAGTCACCATGTTGACGGCGGAGGAATGCAGAGAACTCCCCCTTTTATCCAAAGAAGAGGTGGCCAAGGAGATTAACTCCGCTATTCTCCGGAGGTTAAATCATCAATCCTTGCTGCCCCAATCCTTACGGGAGGATGATGATGAGCTTCAAAAGTGACGGCACGGCACGGATCGTCAAGACTGTGGTGAACCTGCCCCAGCTTCCTGATGATCGCCTCTATGATTATCTGATCCCCCCGGAGTGGGACGAAGTTCCCGCTCCCGGCATGCGGATCCTGGCGCCCTTCGGCGGGCAAAGGGTGGAAGCCATTGTCTGGGCGCATGCTTCGGCTTCCACAACTTCGGTCGCCCTCAAGGAGGTCCTGGCCACATTGGATGAAGAACCGATCTTTGATGATTTGCAACGACGTCTCATCGATTGGATGGCGCAGACCTTCTTCTGTAGACGTCTGGATCTGCTCCACCTTTTTTTGCCTCCCGGCTTAAAAGTGGCTACGGAAAAATGTTGGCGGGCTGAAGCCGGCCGGGCAGAGATCGAAGAGTATCTGGCAGGACTCCCGCTCTCTCCTGATTTATACCAGCGACTGCAGGCCAAAGTACAGGCAATTACCGCAGAGTTTACCAAAATACCCCAAATGGACCGGGTGGAACAGCAGATTCTAGCTAAATTAGTCCGGGACAAACTGGTGAGCACCAGGTGGTTGCCGAAGAAGCCGGAGATCACTGTGAAAAAAGTAACAGCCTATACCTTGCGGAATCCTGTGCTGACCGTTTCCGATTTAAAACTGACGCCAAAACAAGCGCAGGTCTATAATTACCTGGCAGCGGCAGCAAAGGAAGTGTCTGCCACCGAACTGCTCTCCGCCACCGGAGTCTCTGCCGGCGTTCCGGAGGCACTGTGCAAGAAAGGCTTGTT
>DATCJV010000157.1:0-15132 GCA_036562625.1 Bacillota bacterium
GGTTGGTAGGTAGGTCGTACCTTACCCCACCGGGTGGAGGGCCGGTCGGAAAGAAAATCACCTGTCAGTTGAGCGGGCGCCCGGTAACTCCCGCCTCCAATCTCATAGGCCAGCCGCTCCCATCTACGCTGAAACTCCACACCGGCCAAGGGGTGCTCTCCCGGGAAATCTCCGGGCCCGACTCCTACCAGTAAAGCCGAGTTTGCATTCACCCCGTCTCTTTTATACTCACTCATTCCGTTGGTCACCAGACAGCCTTCTTCGGAAGCGGCGGCCACTACATATCCTCCGGGGCACATGCAAAAGGAATAGGCGGAACGGCCGGTTTTAGAATGATAGACCAGTTTATAATCGGCCGCCCCCAAACCCGGCGTCCCGGCGGCCCTGCCGTATTGCGCCCGGTCTATAACTTCCTGCGGATGTTCAATGCGAACCCCAATGGAAAAAGGTTTTTGTATCATGGCCACACCCCTGCTGTGCAGTACGGCAAAAGTATCCCGGGCGCTGTGTCCTATCCCCAGCAAGGCCAGGTGACAGGCGAGCCTTTCCCGGTCATTGATGACCAAACCATTAAGTTTCCCGTCCTTGATTATAAAGTCGCTGACCTTCGCTTGAAATCTCACTTCTCCCCCCCGGGCAATAATCTCATGCCTGATCTTTTTCACAATCATTCTGAGCAAATCAGTTCCGATATGGGGCTTACTCTTGTACAAGATCTCTGCGGGGGCCCCCGCCCGCACGAATTCCTCCAGGATTAACCGGCATCTTCTGTCATTAATCATCGTGGTAAGCTTACCGTCGGAAAACGTGCCCGCCCCACCTTCGCCAAACTGGACATTACTCTCGGGATCAAGCGGTCCGCCGCGCCAAAATTGATCTATCTTTCTAACGCGGGCGTCTACCTCCTCCCCCCGTTCGAGGATGACCGGGCAGTATCCGTTCCTGGAGAGCATCAACCCGGCGAACAGCCCGGCGGGCCCCATCCCGATGATGACCGGCCGCTCTGTCAAGCGTTTGCTCCCCAAGGGAACTCTTTGGTAAGACAGATCCGGGGCAACCGTTATCCCTTTGTCCTTATTTTGTTGTAAAAACCGTCCGGCCTGCCGAAGACTGACATCCACAGTATATACATAGGCGACTTGCGGTTTTTTTCTGGCGTCAATTGATTTTTTCCAGATCTCAAAATCGACCAGCTCTCCTTCTGCTATGCGCAGCCTGGAAAGGATCAGATCCCGAAGCGCCTGTTTTTCTGCTTTTAAATTCGTGGCTTTACTGATTTCCAGCTTAAGATTGGAGAGCCTTAACTTTTGCCCAGATTCCATAGAAAACCTCCTGTCAGACCAAAGCGCCTTACAGCGCCGCGCTCTGTCCCGCTATAAACCCGGAGGACCAGGCCCACTGCAGATTAAACCCGCCGCACTGCCCGTCTATATCCATAATCTCGCCGGCAAAGAATAAGCCCTTCACCAATTTCGACTCCATCGTCTCCTCCTCGATCTCCCTGGTGTCGACCCCACCGGCGGTCACCTGCGCATTGGCCCAACTCATCGTTCCCCTGATCTTAAACCTCCAGTCAGTCAGGATCTCCACGATCCTCGCCCGCTCTTCCCGGGTCAACTCGGCGACCGGACACTTCAGATCATGAAGACCGGCCTCCATCAACACTACAGGAATGAGGCGTTTATTAATCAACCCGACCAGACTGAAATCAACGGGCTTCTTGGGACCAAGCTGAAAACGCTTCTCCATTACCTTGGTTAGCTCTTCTTTAGAAAACGTATCGATGATGGTGACCTTCAAATACCCTTCTTCCCCGGCCGTGAGCAACTCTCCGGCTTTCCTGCTGATCTGGAAGATCGGAGGGCCTGAAACCCCATATTCGGTGAAGAGGATGTCTCCTCTGTCTTTGGCCAGGGAGCGATGCTTATGTATAATCTCCGTAGTCCCCACAAATTTAACTCCGGCTATCCGTTTAAAATAAGGCCCCTCCAACTTTAATTGGACCAAAGCGGGAAAAACAGCCGTGATCGTATGTCCCAGTCTCTTCACCAAGTCATATCCGGAACCATCCGAGCCGCTGACCGGCATCGCCTTGCCCCCGGTGGCGATGATTACCCGGTCTCCCTGATATACCTCGCCGTTTTTTAAATAGAGAAGAAACCCTTCCGCATTCTTCGCCAGTTCGCTCACACAGGCCTCAGTGACCACCTCAACTCCAAGCTCAGTTAATTCATACCGTAAAACATCAAGCACACTTGAGGCCTGATCCGACATGGGAAAGACCTTTCCCCGCTCTTCGACTTTATGGGTGATCCCCAGCTTCTCGAAGAATCTGATGGTATCATGCGCTGTAAAACTCTTGAGCGCGCTTTGGGCGAACTCCGGGTTGGCGCCATGATAATAAGCAAGATCCGTGTTTATGTTGGTAAAGTTGCAACGACCGTTTCCCGTAGCCAACAGTTTCTTGCCTACCCGGGAATTCCTCTCCAAGATGGTGACTTTCGCCCCCAACCTGCCGGCGGAGATCGCAGCCATCATTCCGGCCGCTCCTCCCCCCACCACTATAACGTGCTTGCCTTCTCCCATATTTATCCCTCTGTATCTTGTGTTCTGGTTTGGCCTTGCCTTAATTGCCTTAATTGTCCCTTGCTTTCTCTAATTTTACTGCTCTTAGTTTACCATAGAAAACCAGCTTGTTATAGATCTTTCCTGCCGGCCTCCCTCCCCCTCTGTACAATTATTCGCTTCGGGAACCTGGCAGCAACCTGCTGTTTAAAGAAAAACCCGGCCACGAGGCCCGGGTCTGCAGAAAACCAAGAGGTAAAACAGTAGAGGCGGTCTGTTCAAATTCCTGCTCTTCATGAGGTTGATGAGCAGTTCTCTACTTCTTCTCATTCTTTCTTTTAAATAAAATACCAAGCGTATTCGGTCCGCAGTGGCTGGAGACCGTGCATCCCGCCTTGGTCGGGATAACCTCTGCAAAGTTGGCGTAAGAACGAACGACTTCTTGTACCCTCTCGACAATCTGTTCGGAAGTAGTATGGGTGATAAACACCCTGCTATAATCGATATCCTCTTGTGCTTCCAGTTTGTTTTTAACATATTGTTCCAGACAGCGTTCAAAACTACCCCGGTACTTCTTGCCCACTGTCATTTGGCCGTTTATAACTTCAATACTTGGTTTGATCTGGATCAATCTCGCGCCAAAGGCTTCCAGTCCGGAACAACGCCCTCCTTTATGCAGATAATCCACACGCTCGATCACAAAACTCGCGTCAATCCTGGGAATCAACGCCGCCAGCCGCGAGCAGATCTCCTCCGCCCCCATCCCTTCCCTGGCCATTAAGGCCGCCTCATACACCAGATGCCCGCTGCCTGTCGAAAGGTTCCGGGAATCGATGACATAGACATTGGAAAAATTCTGTGCAGCCAAACTGGCATTTTGATAGCAAGAGGAAAATTCCGCACCGATGCAAATGTGGATTATCCCCTCGTATTGCGGGGAGAGTTCGCGGAAGAAAGACTCGTAATCAAAGATGTTGACCGCCGCAGTCCGGCAAACTTTCCCTTCCCGCTCCACGTAGTGAAAGATGTCCGGCGGGGTGATATCCACCCCGTCCCGGAAAGTTTTATTCCCCACCAGAATATAGAGAGGTACCAGGGTAATGTCCATTGCCTTCAGAATCTCCGGGGAGAGATCACAAGTACTGTCTGCAGTTATTTTTATCATTTTCATCAGACCTCACTTGTTTTTAATCCGATCAAACTATTCCTCTTCTGTAAATGTAACTCAGCTACAAAACTGGACCATGCTGGTGCCTGATCAGGCCTACCCTCTTGGCCAGCTCCAAGACAGGAACCGGTAGCGCCGCCAAGAACACAGCCGTAAGATACAACTCCATGTTTAACTGGGTCAAACCAAAAACCGACGCGACCGGAGGAATAAAGGTAACTACGGCAATCAGCGTTGTTGAGATAAGTGCGGCGCGATTCAAAGCTTTATTGGTAAAAACGCCGATCTTAAAGAGCGAATGGTTGGAGCGCATATTGAAAGAATGAATCACCTGTGTTAAGGCAAGGATAAAGAAGGCCATGGTACGACCGGCAGTAAGGTCTCCCGCGCTCTTCCAGCCTAACATGAAACCGGTCAGCGTCAGCGCGGAAAACATCACTCCTTGCAGCAACACCTGCCAGCCTAATCTGCCGGCAAAGATCCCCTCCTCTTTGGGTTTTGGTTTGCGGTCCATCACATCGCCTTCCACCGGTTCCATCCCCAGGGCGATCGCGGGCAGGCTGTCGGTTACCAAATTAATCCATAAAAGTTGCATGGAAAGGAGCGGCGCTTCCCGCCAGAGCAACATCGCGAAGAAGACGGTGAATACCTCGCCAATATTGGTGCCGAGCAAGAAACCGACAACTTTTTTGATGTTATCGTAGATTCCTCTGCCTTCCCGCACGGCCTCGACAATCGTAGCGAAATTATCATCAGTCAGGATCATGTCGGAAGCGCCTTTGGCCACATCAGTACCGGTAATTCCCATCGCGCAGCCAATGTCCGCCGCTTTTAAGGCCGGAGCGTCATTGACCCCGTCACCGGTCATGGACACAACCTGGCCTTGGTTTTGCCAGGCCCGGACAATGCGGATTTTATCCGTAGGTGAAACCCGCGCATACACTGAGATATTGCGGACACGCTCATTCAGTTCTTCCTCGGTCATCTGCGCCAATTCACTACCGGTGACCGCCGTATCCCCCTCCTGCATAATTCCTAATTCCTTGGCGATCGCCGAGGCGGTGAGTACATGGTCACCGGTAATCATCACCGGTTTAATCCCTGCCCGTCTGCAGACCGCCACCGCTTCCTTGGCCTCCGGACGCGGAGGGTCAATCATCCCCACCAGGCCGATGAAGGTAAGGCCGTTCTCCAACACCTCCGGGCTGGGGTCGGCAGGCACCTGCTCAATCTCTTTATAGGCCACCGCCAGCACGCGTAAAGCTTGCGCCCCCAGAAGCTCGGCGTATTCCCGTCCGGCCTGCACATCGCCAGCTATGCATTTCTGCGCGAGCATGTCAAAGGCGCCTTTGACAATGACGATAAGCTTCCCGTCAATCCGGTTGACTGTGGTCATCAGCTTACGTTCGGAATCAAAGGGCACTTCGGCCAGACGGGGGTATTTCGCCTCCAATTCTTCCTGGCGCATCCCGTTTTTCATGGCGGCAAGAATGATCGCGATCTCCGTGGGATCACCAAGCTGCCGCTCTTCCCCGTCTTTCATTACTATTTTACCGTCACAGCACAGTGCGGCATAACGAAGCAAATCTTTCACGGCGGGAGAATTGTCTTCCTTGATCTCCTCCAAAATAGCGCCTTCCGCTACGAAAGCACGGGTCAGCGTCATTTTGTTCTGTGTCAAAGTACCGGTCTTATCAGAACAGATGACCGAAGCGCTACCCAGAGTCTCCACAGCAGGCAGCCTGCGGATGATGGCGTTTCTCTTCACCATCTGCTGCACACCAATGGCCAACACAATGGTGACTATGGCCGGTAAACCCTCTGGGATGGCTGAAACCGCCAACGAGACGGAGATCATAAAGATCTCCATAATGTGCATTCCGTCAATAAGTCCAATCGCAAAGATCACGGCGCAAGCCGCCAAGGCACCCATGCCTAAATATTTCCCCATGACGGCCAATTTTTCCTGCAACGGAGTTTGCGCTTCCGCCTCACTCGCCAGCAGATTGGCGATCTTACCCATTTCTGTATTCATCCCGGTGCCGGTGACTACTGCCTTGGCGCGCCCATAAGTGATTCCGCACCCGGAATACAGCATATTATATCTATCGCCCAGTGGCGCCTCGGCAGCCACCACGGCGTCGGCATTCTTCTCCACGGGAACCGATTCCCCGGTGAGCGCCGACTCTTCAGCCTTCAAACTGGATGCAGCGATGATTCTGGCGTCCGCCGGAACAAAATCCCCCGCTTCCACCAAGATAATATCACCCGGCACCAGATTGGTAGCTTCCACCACCTGTTCCTGTCCGTCCCGGAGCACACGCGCGTGGGGAACAGACAGGTTTTTCAAAGCTTCCAAGGCCTTCTCCGCTTTACTCTCCTGGACCACACCCATCACGGCGTTAAGGATGACAATCAAGAGGATCAGCACCGGCTCAAAGAAACCTTCTCCCTCGTAACAGGCCACCACAAAAGAGATGACCGCGGCGGCGATCAAAATCAGGATCATGACATCCTTAAATTGTTCGAAGAAGCGCTGGACAATGGTTTTCTTCTTCTTCTCCTGCAGCCTGTTTTCTCCGTATTCAGTTAAACGCCTTTTCACCTCGGCTTTTGATAGACCATATTCCGGATCGACACGCAGATCTTGAAGGACTTTTGCTAAATCGTCTTGGTGCGGTATCAAGCGTATTCTCCTTTCCTTTCCTTCCCTCTATGGATATGGTTGATTGGCAATAATTTAATACTACCAAAAGGGTTTTCTACATTTTATTCATCCCTCCTCTCCCCGCCTGATTTCTGTCTATAGTATCAGCACAAGGTTATTCTATTAATGTCTCATCCACCTGAAAAATAACCTCACTGTTGGATCCGGCGCGAAGTACACGCCTCCTGAATTTTACTTAAGGCAAGACCATCACTGTAGCTGGTTCATTACTCGCCGACAGGGCTATAACAAGCTTCGGAGCTTGACATTATCCGTAATTAGCAGTATATTGCAATTAATTACTGTTTTCTCCGCTCAGATTATACAGCTCAAGAGGTCGGTTATTGATAATTACATTAGAGAAATGAGGCGCAACAGTGGCGGTTAAAAATGATTTTTCTCAAGGCAGTATAGTCCGGAATATTCTAGGCATGGCCATACCAATGATCTTGGCCCAGTTTATAAATGTTCTTTACAGTATCGTAGATCGGATATATATCAGCCGGATGCCGGGAGACGCCTTTTGGGCGTTAACCGGAATCGGAATTTGTCTCCCAATCGTCGCTATAGTGATGGCCTTTGCCAATCTATTCGGCATGGGTGGCGCCCCCTTGTGTTCCATCGAACGCGGCCGCGGTAACTATGCTGAAGCGGAAAAGATCATGGGAAATTCCTTTATAATGCTTCTGGCCAGTGGTACCATCCTGACCATAGTGGGATTATTATTCAAAAAACCCATACTGTATATGTTTGGCGCCAGTGACCAGACCTTCCCGTATGCGGACGAATACGTCACCATCTATTTGCTGGGGACCATCTTTGTCCTGATCAGCTTGGGCATGAACCATTTCATCAATGCCCAAGGATTCGGGAAGATCGGCATGCTGACTGTTGCCCTGGGCGCAGTGACCAACATCATTTTAGACCCGATCTTCATCTTCCTTCTGGACCTGGGTGTGCAGGGCGCAGCCTTGGCCACCATCATCTCCCAATTCCTCTCCGCCTTATGGGTTATACAGTTTCTAACCGGGAAAAAGGCCATTTTGACCTTGAAGAGACGCTGTTTCCATTTGGAACTCCATAGGGTCCGGCGGATTTTGGGACTGGGCATATCCGGCTTTGTCATGCAGTTTACCAACTCCTTAGTGGCGGTTGTCTTCAATGCCACGCTCCAGCGGTTCGGAGGCGACTTGTATGTAGGGATCATGATTGTGTTGAATTCAATCCGGGAGTTTCTAACTTTGCCTGTTTTGGGACTGGGAAACGGCGCCCAACCGGTGATCGGATTTAATTATGGGGCCCGGGCATATACTAGGGTAAAAAGCTGTATCAAGTTTACCACCTTCGCCTCTTTGCTTTTCACGATCATCCCCTGGTTACTCTTGGAAAGCTTTCCCGGGTTCTTTATTGCCGTCTTCAACAGCGACCCCCAGGTATTACAGGCCGGCATCCCCATGCTACGTCTCTTCTATGCCGGTTTTATTTTTATGGCTTTCCAACATGCCGGCCAGTCCACCTTTGTCGCCCTGGGCCAATCAAAGCACGCCATCTTCTTCTCCACCTTCAGAAAGGTGATACTGGTGCTGCCTCTGACCCTCCTCTTGCCCAGACTCTGTGGTCTTGGAAGCACAGGCGTGTTTCTCGCGGAACCGATCTCCGAAATTATTGGCGGAACCGCCTGCTTTGTCACGATGATCCTGACTGTATGGCGAAAATTAAAAGAAGAATAAAGCTAAGGAAGTAAAACTGCCTTTATCATCAAATCTATCTATGATAAAGCAACCAATGTTCGTTAAAGACGGATTAGGGTGTATCACTGAAAAAAAGTCGTTACCAGATGGGCAAGTAATATCTTTAGGCCGATCAGAATCAGGATGATTCCTCCGGCCAGTTGGGCCTGGGTCTTGCATCTTGTCCCAAAGGCACTGCCGATCTTCACAGCAGCTAAGGAGAGCAGTAAAGTAACGATCCCAATGAATGCTACAGCAGGCGCCACCTTCACCTGGAGAAAGGCGAAGGATACACCGGCTGCCAGCGCGTCGATACTGGTCGCCAAGGCCAGGGGAAGCATGAAGGGAAACCTTAGGGATACCTCCTCTTCGATGCATTCTACTTTTTTGGATAAGCTCTCTTTAATCATTTGTCCGCCTACAAAGGAAAGCAGAAAAAAAGCAATCCAATGACTGAAGGCGATAATCCCTCCGGCCAATTGCGAACCCAGCACATAGCCGAGCAGGGGCATGCCGGCCTGAAAAAGCCCGAAGTACAAACCGATGATCAGGCCCTGTTGCAGACGGACTGTTTGTAAAGCAAACCCAAGACAGACGGCCACGGCAAAGGCATCCATGGACAAGCCAATCGCAGTCAAGAACAACTCAAATAGACTCAACAACAATTCCTCCTCGATCTCAAGCGCCCGCCTCTCCGTATTAGATCAGCAGATCCCCGCTCTTCCGAAACTACTCCCCATTGTGATCCTGGGCGACAGCGAAAACCCTTTCCCCTTTTATGAGTGAAAGCAAAATAAAAAAGCTCAGGCCGACTTATTCAGCTATACCTGATCTTTATTCCACGTAATAAAGACCATTTATGGCCTAATAAGTGATACCTGAGTCTCGTTCTTTAAGACAAGCCAGACCAGGAAGGGTCAGGATGTTGACTTGCCACGCGAGGTAACGCGCAAACTACTCCCTCACGGATATTCTTTTGTTTTTATTATATATTACAATTTATTTTACCATGTTATTTACTACTAATCAAGCTGAACATACCGTTTGACCGGATCACCTTGTTTATTTATTGATCAGGATCAACCCGGCCAGACAGAGGATTGCTCCTAGCACCTGGTTCGGACCGAATCCTTCTTTATAAAAGATTATCCCAATGGGAATCAGCGTCACCGCTAGAATGATGTTGGCCACCAAAGATCCTACACTGATGTTCCACCCGGCCCGGTAGGCCATGATATAACCGAATTCCAGCCCCAAAATGGCGAAGCCCAGTCCGAAACTGGTCCAATTCAAATCTTTACACGCTTGGAAAAAGGTCTTCTCTGCCTTATTGGCGTAAAAAGCCACAATAGTCAGGAAGATCGCCACCAAATATGTAACAAACAGGGCAGCGAAGGGATTGGCCTTTTGCGGCGTTGATTTCTGGCAGATGTTATACATAATATTGGAGGCTACGATTAGCACAATGGAGAACACATACATAAACATAATCAGTACAAGCCTTCTTTCTTGTAGAATAACTTTGAGATTATTCAACAAATTGACTGCTTTTCCTTTTAATTAAAGATTTGTTAAAGAAACCAGGCCGGCACTGGCGGACATGAACAAAGCATTCATTTGAGTCCGTAAACTGGCCACCATCCCTGATCTTTTGACCGGTTTCTCTCTACTCGCTCTTTTTCCCCCGGGACAGGCCTTGAGCTGAGGGAGAGCGCTGAAGAAACTATTGACTTACCGGTAATAATGTGCCACAATATTATAAAGTACTGCGCGGATGAATCGCGCATGAATTAAGGTGCTTAATGCTTGTTCTGTCTGTAAAGGTAATCTCCTAACTGAATATGTTTGTAAAAGGCTTTACCTGCTAAGCAGATGCCTGTTTTTGCATCTGTTTATTTGCAATGCCTTTTACCGAGAGGATTAACCTTGCAGACTGCATAATTTATACGGCAGCGCGATCCGGTTATCGCGTTTTTTGTTGCCTATTTTAACGAAACCATGGCGTCCAATGATTGTTTTATGCCCGTAAGAGGTATCCTCTTGCGGGCTTTATTGATCCTATATACAGACTGGCAGAAAAAGCCGTACTATACAGAGTTAAGGCCAATCAAGAAGGAGGCTTGTTGGTCAACAAGACTGAACGGAGGTTCAACCATGACAAGCATCGGCGACAGCAGGATGTGCCTGTCATACTTTGAACAAAATGGAGGAAAGAAAATGATCATCCAAACTAAAAATCTTACGAAAACCTATCGACTTTTTACCAAAAAACCAGGACTGCGCGGCAGTATCAAATCGCTATTTAACCGGAAATACTTGGATAAGACTGCTCTCCGCCATTTCGATTTGGAGATTAACGAGGGAGAATTTGTCGGGCTGATCGGCCCGAATGGCGCCGGGAAGACCACCCTGATTAAAATACTCACCGGAATTATCGCCCCTACCTCAGGAGAAGTGTCCGTGCTTGGCTATTACCCAAACAAACTGGAGAACGCCTTTAAGCGGCAATACTCTGTGGTCATGGGACAAAAGAGTCAATTATTCTTTGAACTGTCCGCTGGTGACACCTTCTTACTCTTCAAAGAGCTTTACAGTTTACCGGCAGCAGAGTTTCACCGGAACTTGGAGTATTTAGTCAACCTGTTTAAAGTGGAAGAAACTGATCAATGCCCAGGTACGCACCCTCTTCCTGGGTGAACGAATGAAGATGGAATTAATCGTCGCTCTACTGCATAACCCAAAAGTTCTATTCTTGGATGAACCCACGATCGGTCTTGATGCGGTAGCGCAAAGACAAATCCGCCTCTTCCTTAAAGAAATAAATAAAGTCAAAGGCACAACCATCATCCTGACTTCCCACTACATGGAGGATATCAAAAGCCTATGCCGATCATCAGGACCATACCCTTCTTTGTGCTCTCGGCCACCAATATACAGGAATTCGAAAGCGCGGCGCTGGAGTTGTGCATGCGCGTGCCGGGTGTTCTGTTTACCGGAGTATTCAAGGTTCTCTTCTACTTTATCCTGCCTTATGGCATCATGGCGACTATTCCGGCGCAGATCATTACCGAATCTGTCTCCGGAGGAATGATGGCTGTTTCTGCAGTGGTCGTAGTGGTTTTTACCACATTTGCGCTATGGTTTTGGCGTTTCGGGTTGAAGCACTACAAGAGCGCCAGCAGTTAATGGAGTAAAGCCCAGACTGGGCCAGGCGGGGTGGAATAAACTCAGTTGTAATGATGAAGCGCTTGGTATATTGGTATAGTATGGTCCGTGCTATGGCCGGGCATATTAAAAGTTAAATGAAGCCAGCTGGCTATAAGAAGAAGACTACTAATCTAATTAATCATTAGATTAATCATTAGATTAATCATTAGATTCAGTAGTCTTCTGTTTATGAATTGTGAAGAATACTATAAAGAGGTGTAAGACTTGGGCGATAAATACGCCAATGGCTTCGTCTCCGGATTTTGCGGAGGCATTGCCGCAGCAGCGACAAACCTATCATTAATTCTCGGTTTTAACTACGGAGAACTGAAGTTCGGGGACTTCGCCGGAGTACTAGTCTTCGGACACTTTCCCAGAGGCTTCTGGGAAAACGTCATCGCATACATAGCCTATGCCGGTTTTGCCGGGACGTTGGGAGTGATGTTCACCTACTTAGTGCCTGTTCTGTCAAGCAAATACTTACTCTTCAAAGGTCTTCATTTCGGTATCGGGGTTTGGTTCATCTCCTACGCTATAACCCTCCTCTTTAAAGTGCCCAATCTTGAAAATATCCCCTTGGAATCGGCAGTCACCAATCTCCTGGCTTCTTCCCTCTATGGCTTGGTCATGAGTATAGTACTAAAATGGTTGATTAAGAGGCAACCGGCAAAGGAGAGGGATGAGTAGCCGCTTGTTCATAATTTTTTGCTCTTTTTCATGAAACCCATTCTTCAGTCCAGACCCGCCCTGCTCCTCACTGCATTTTTTGGATTGTGTCCACATTATACCTGATCTTCTCCTCCGAATACTGGTGGTACTTAATGATACGTCCCGCTGCCATCTGCCGATCAAGATAAAGGTGGGAATTTTTTGTTCCGAACAAAATTGTCGAAAGGTCGGTAATGAAAAATCACAGTTTTCTTTAACAAGTCGATACTGCTCCGGATCAATCAGCGCATTCGCCGCAAATTCATTTGAGGCGCCGCCGGTTAAAGAAAGGCCTCAATCCCCTTATTCGCCAATCTGGCGACCAGCACCGCCATCTTCTGCGGTGGTTCCGGATCCGCCTCAAACAGCCATTTACGGATAACCCCTATACTGCCTGTGGCTACATAGGTGTAAATATATTCAGCGGTGGCCTCGTCCACCTTCTTCTTTTTTCTCCACTCAAAAACCACCCGCTCCTTAACGATTTGCATAATATTCGTCTGAAAATCCATGTCCCCGTTCCTGCCAAGTAACACCCGGCATAACTCCCTGTTTTCCGCAGCATACTCAAGTATCTTCAAGATCAACTGTAGCAAGCCTGGCTCGCCCTGCTCCAGTGCAAAACTGTTCAGATAAGAATTGACGTCCGCTATAAACTGGGACGCGATCTGTTTTAACAAGTCAAACTGGTCGGTATAATGCGTGTAGAAGGTGGCCCGGTTAATGTCGGCCTCTGCACATAATTCCTTTACCGTAATCCGGGATATTGGTTTATCATGCAGCAACTTAATCAAACTTTCCCTTAAAACCATCTTGGTGTATTTTACCCGTCGATCGGTGGCCATCTGCTCCTCCCCTTTCAGATCCCTTGAATCTGTTGGTTTCTAAACAATTGACCCCGGTCTGTCGCTAATGTGTCAGAAGTTAGCAAACTGTTGGTTGTTTATTTATCATAATGTTAATATACTATAATTGAGAAAGATATTCAACACAATGACTATTAAAAACTTGATATTGAACAGCCAAGTCTCTGCCAATGTTATAGACTGGATCACAATTAATCTCTCAGAAAGAAGGAGGGTTGGAGATGAAGGTGATTTATCTAGTTACAGGCGCCACCGGCTATCTGGGGCATAATATTATCCACCGGCTTGTCACGGAAGGAAAGCGTGTGCGTGCACTTGTCTTGCCCGGTGATCAAGGGGTGCGGCGACTTCCGGCCAACGTGCGGATCTGCGAGGGCAATGTGCTGCATTCTGAAGATCTGGAGCGGTTTTTTACCGTCCCCGAGGACACGCCCATCATAGTCATTCACGCAGTCGGTATTGTGTCAACCTCTTGGCATTATGATCGGCGGATTTTTGCCGTAAACGTCCAAGGCACCCGGAATGTGGTAGAACAATGCATCAGGGCTCGAGTGAAAAAATTGGTCTATATCAGCTCCGTACACGCCCTCCCTGAACTGCCTGCAGGCCAGCCCATCACTGAATGCAGCCAGTTTAATCCCCGTCTGATTACCGGCTTTTATGGCAAGACCAAAGCAATGGCCTCGCAAATTGTCATGGACGCGGCCCGTAGCGGAAAACTCCGCGCCACCCTGGTCTTTCCCTCCGGTTTATGCGGCCCTTTTGACTATGCCACCGGTTATGTGACACAACTTCTCCTTGATTGCGCGAAAAATAGACTGCCTGCGGGAATAGAAGGCGGGTACGACTTCATCGATGTGCGGGATGTGGCCGAAGGCGTGGTCCTGGCCTGTGAAAAAGGCGCTGATGGTGAAGGATATATTCTGGCCAACCGTTATGTGTCGGCCACGAAGATGATCCGCTCTGTGCAGGAGTATACCGGCGCCCGGCCGGTCAAATACATCCTGCCGGTCTGGGCGGCCCAGGCGTTCCTCCCTTTCTTCCACATCTATTATAAGTTAAGGAGGAAACGGCCTTTGTTTACCAGATACTCCCTATATACACTGACCAGCAACTCCAGGTTCTCCAGTGAAAAGGCCCGGCGGGAACTGGGGTTCACCACCCGTCCCTTTACCGAGACCATCGTCGACACCTTGAACTGGTTAAGAGAGGAGGGAAAGATCTAATTCTTCTCTGCCCGGTTCGCCCGCTCCATGATCTCCCGGACGATCAGGGTCTAGGCGTCCGCGTAGTGCTGCACGTGCCGCCAGGTCCGTCGCGCCGGGCTGCGCTTGACCTCCGCATATTTCTCCCAGTCGCTGTCCTCAGTCCGCAGCCAATCGCAGAAGCGGAGCATTTGCTCGATTTCGGACGCGCCCGCGCTGAACACATGCAGGTTGACTCTATTTCCGTTTCAGCAAAAGCCTTAATCCATAAAGGAATCTCCCGTTCGCCACTGCCAGCAGTCCTTTGATAAAACTCTCTTGTGCGCCGCCGGAAATCTGCATATTGCGTAGTGGCGCTCCCACACTGGACTCCAGATGCATACGGTACTCCGGCGTGCCGGGCTTTGCCTGCTTGGAGATTCTTTTTTTCACGTTCCAGTACATGACCCGCATAACCAGTGAATGGTCTTTCAACTCCATGAGCGTGTCGTTCTTGGTGAACTTCCCTTTCTCCGGGGTATACGGCACATACTTGCGGCCGAGCATTCTCTCCCATTGCTGCAAGGACGGGGGTCCGCCCGGCTTTTCATACCAGGAACCCGGCTGCCAATCCGGGACCGGCAAATTCTCGCCGGATTTTTCAATGGTTCCGACTTCTGTCAGTTGATCGGGATTACCGCCCACCAGAACCCTGTACGTGCCTTCTGGTACCTTCCAGCCATTGTCCCACACAGCAAAGCAGCGTTCGTCCAGGTCGAAGCGGACCTCTCTGCTCTCTCCCGGCTGGAGGTGGACTTTTGCAAAGCGTTTCAATTCCCGGACTGGACGATAAATCCCGTCTTGCGGTGGGGCGATATAGAGCTGCACCACTTCCGCGCCCGCGCGGCTGCTGGTGTTTGTCACCGTGATACAGACTATCTCCCCGTCCGCCTGCTTTTCGATGCGCCCGTTGGCATAAGCAAACTCCGTATAGCTT
>DATCJV010000008.1:0-15120 GCA_036562625.1 Bacillota bacterium
CCCCACACCTAAAGCCAAACCTCCCAAGGAAATGGTGTTCAGGGTCATCCGGCCGAAGTAGGCCAGGATCAAAGTGGCCAAAATGGAGACAGGCATCACCACACCAGCGATCAAGGTGAAACTGAAGTTGTGCAAGAAAAATAACAAGACCAGGCCGGCCAGGAGCGCTCCATAGACAGCGGAATTTGCCACCCCCCGCACCGAGTCACTGATAAAGGTAGAACTGTCATTTAAGACCCGAAAATGCAGATCGGGATAGCTCGCGGCCAACTCAGCCAGGACTTTCCGGATCCGTCCGGCCACCGCCACTGTATTGGCGCCGGACTGTTTCTGCAGAGAAAGCATGATCCCGGGGATCCCGTCGATCCTCACCAAGTATTCGGCGTTGGCCTTCTTCTCCTCGATTACCCCCAGATCCTGAAGGAAAATGGGGATGCCGTTCCTGTACTGAACCACAATATCTTTGAGGTCTTCGGCGCTTTTCAACTCTCCGTCAGTGCGGAGCAGAAACTCGCCGGCGCCGGTGTCCAGATTTCCCGCAGGCAGCATAATGTTTTCACTTCTGATGGCCGCAGCTACTTCATTGATGGTGATGCCCAGCGCAGAAAGGCGTTCCCGATTTAACTCCACCGCCACTTCCATCCTGCTTCCCCCGCGCACTTCCACGGAGGCCACACCCTCCGCTTTTTGCAGGTGGTAGCTGATCTCGTCTTCCGCCAGGCGCCGCAGGTATGATTCGTCCACATCACCGGAGAGCCCTATACTCATAATCGGTTGGGCGGCAGGATCAAACCTAAAGATGGAAGGCTTATCGGCACTCTCCGGCAGCCTCCGTTCCACCCGGTCCAGATTCCCCCGGATATCGTTCATCACTTCATCCAGATTGACGCCCCAGTCAAAATAGACTGTTACCCGGGAACGTCCCTCGGAGGAGACTGAGGTCACGGAGGTTACGTGATTGATGGTGGAAATAGCCTGTTCCACCGGGATGGTCACCAACTGCTCGACTTCCTCCGGACCGGCTCCGGGGTAGCTGGTGCTGATGTTGACCACCGGAATGGCGATATTGGGGTAGAGATCAATAGGCATCCTGGAACTGCTGAACAGCCCCAAGAGTGTTAAAATGGCAAAGAACATAAAGGTGGTAACCGGCCGCTTGATACAAAAAGAAGTAATGTTCATGGTCGGCTCCTCTCTCCGGAAGCGCTTTTACTTTCTTCCGGTTTTACCCCCTGCTTACTCAGGGCTGTTTCTAGATTCGGCCCCCCTGCGGGAGTCACTTTCGCCTCGGCCTCGGTCGGCAGCACTTCCACTTTCTGTCCCACTCTGAGGTTATTCTGGCCGATTACTACCACGGGATCGCCTTCCGCAAGCCCGGAGACGGCCTCGATCATTCCGCCGGCGATGAGGCCGGTCTGCACCGGCTTGAATTCGGTGGTCATATCCTCGCCAACCACATAGACTCCATTTTGTCCATCCACAGTAACCAAGGCCTCTTGCGGAAAGGCCAGCGCTACCTTGCGGCCGAGTAGAATTTCCACTGTACCGAAGATTCCCGGCTCCAAAACAACCGGGTTATTCTCCAGCAAAACCGAGAAAGTCATGGTCCTGGTCTTTGCATCGTAAGTGGCTGCCGCTTGGTCGATGCGGCCCTTGAAGACCCGATTCGGGATGGCGTCCGTTCTGAATTCTACAGGAGTGCCTTTCTTAATCCCCACCGCCTTTTTCTGATCCAAACTGAATCTGATCTCTACCGGTGAAAAGGGCGCCACGGTCAACAGATGTGTTCCGGTTGTCAGGTTCATGCCGGGCGTCACCTCTTTAGCCAGGACATAACCGTCAATTGGGCTGTGAATCCTCGTCTGCTCTAACTGAATCTGGAGTAAATCCCGGTTCTTTTCTGCGGAAGCCAACTGTTCCTTCTGGATTTCCACTGCAGTAAGAGCCGCGGCAAAAGCGTTTTCCACATTATCGTATTCGTACTGGGAAATATATCTATGCATCAAGAGCTCTTTATATCGTTCTTTTTCCGCCTGAGCCCGGGCTAGGTTGAGCTTGGCCTGGTTCAGATTGGCCTTGATCACAGCGATATTACTCTCCGCCTGCTGGAGTTGGAGTCGGATGGTTTGATCGTCAATCACCGCCAAAAGCTGACCGGTGGTCACAGCGTCCCCTTCCTCGACAAGTACTTCCAACAATCTACCACTGATGCGGGGCTGAATCATGATTTGCCCGTGGGAGGTGACCTCTCCCACCACCAGGTAACTCTCTTTTAACTCCTCAAGCTTAACCCGGGAGACCTTTACTACCGTGGTTGCGGTCAACCGATTACCGAACCCTCCCGGCCGCACTTGCCCTTTGGCGTCAATCTTTGACTTTATTCGAAAACCGATTAGTCCAAGCAAGCAGACGAGTAAGATACCGCCAATCAGCTTTTTCATAAAAGACCCTCCTCAATATGACGCCTCTCCCTGAATAAAACCTGGCGCCGTGGTTATCCATCCTCGAAAAGTCGAATCCCGGATCCGATCGGAAAAACATTTTTGCCTGGAGTCTCCCGTGGTCTCTTGGGAGAAGAATGAAGGCCTCCGTCTATAGCAGCTGTCTTTAATATACAGGCTTCTGGATAATTCTTATCAATAAAGAATAATTTCTTACCTTCGTCAATACCTTCCTCCTTTTTTTGCAGGAAAATGGGGAGGATTTTTTTAGTAATGAAGCTGAGGATCTCACAAGAATTATTCTACTACAGAATTTGATAAATTTGGGTGATGCATCCTGAAACAGATAAAAAAAAGAGTGGAGACTCCTCCACTCACGCCCGCTGTGTACGCACGCTTCAGGTCAGATCACTCACCAAATTATGTATCCACTTCCTGGTGACAAAACGCTTGACGATCATAATCATTTTATAGACTTCCTGCAAGTTGACGAGAGCGAAAACCCAGCCGATGGATAACTGCCAGACCAAGCCGGAGAGATAGGCCAGGGGTAGTCCGATCAGATAGACGGCGATCAAGTCCATGACTAGACAGAACATGGCATCTCCACCGCTGCGCAAGACACCGACGACTCCTACCATATTAAAGACGGCAATGGAATAAACAAAGGTAAGCACGGATAATACTTCCATGGCATATGCGGTCGTCTGCGCAGAAATGTTATACGGAAGCAAGATCAAGTTCTTGCCGCAGAAGATGGTCAACCCCATAAACACGCCAAAAATGGCGGTGAGGATCAGAAAGCGTTCACTATAAAGATAAGCCCGGTCTTCATCGCCGGCGCCGATCTCTTTCCCGACCATAATCAGGCAGGCGTTGGCCAAGCCGTTAAAGAAGACCGTGGCCAGCTGCCGGATGGTGGCGACAATATTCAACACCGCCACTACCTCCGTGCCGATCCGGCCATAGATCGCCATATAGATAGTCATGCCAATCGCCCAGATCACATCCTTGACCACCACCATGGTGGAAGTGGAAAAGTACCGCTTCACTAAATCTTTGGAGAATCGGAACATCTCCATAAACTTTGTTATATCCAAATATTTACAGGTATAAGTCACAGTCAATAAAATCCCCAGCTCCACCAGGCGAGCGATTACCGTGCCCAGGGCGGCGCCTACTATACCCAACCGTGGCAGACCGAGACGACCAAAGATCAAGAGGTAGTTCAAGACGGCGTTGGTGGTCAGCCCGATGACACTAGCCCGCATCGGCAGCTTGACCTCTTCCATACTGCGGAGGGCAGCGGAGTACGTCACGGTAATCGCCACTATAATATAGCTGAACGCTGTGATCCGGAGATAGTCGCCGCCGATCCGGATCAACTCCGTGTCTTTGGAGAATAAAGAAAGGATAGCTTCAGGAAAGCAGAAGCCGACCAGAAAGAAGAGGAAAGCCGCAGCGGAGTTCACCAACAGACTGAGGCCGAGTATTCTCCGGATATTCGGTCGGTCCTGCTTCCCCCAGAACTGGGAGATGAACATGGAACAAGAACCGCCCACCCCCAATAAGAAAAGGCTCAGAATAAAGTATAACTGATTACTCAGGCCTACGGCGGCGATCTCCGTTTCTCCCAATTGTCCGACCATTATGGTATCCAGCATATTCAAGCCGGACATAATAAAGTGCTGTAGAGTCACTGGTAAGGCCAGACGCAGTACAATCCGGTAAAATGTGCGGTCGCCAAATAATTTGGAGAAAAAGCTCTTCCCGACGAAAGACTTTATTCCCAGAGACGCATTGGCAAAGGCCGAGCTTTTTTTCATCTTCAGACACTCCTGTCGCGCCTGCGCAAGCAGGCGCGCATTCTTCAATATTTAGATAGATTCTGCTCAAAACCCCGGTTCTGACCGGACTTAGCCTGAATCATTCTGGAAATTAAAGGCAAACTCCGGCCATCCCCTCACGTATAACGAAAAACTCGGTAAGTGGTGGGCTCCAGTTTTAAGGTGAAGATCGTCTGGGAACCCAAGGTATCACCGGTGATCTGTTCTCCGGAGACCAGATCGGTCAAGACCAGGCCCGGTTGGTCTATAATCACCCGCACATCTGAGAAGTAAGGTAGGAAGGACTCTACAATAAAGGTGCGGTTATCATAGAGAAAGAGCCCGATATTGGCGGGTCCCTCGATCCGCAGCTCCAAATCGGCGGTGAGCACCCGGCGCAGTTCGTTTAAGACTCCTTCCGGCAGGTGATAAAAGTCGCCGGGATTCTCCGGAACCGTCAAGATATACAGAGCCCCCTCAGCGTATTTTGCTTTCAGTAAAAGGGGAAAACTGTTATTCTCCTTAAATCCTACAATCATCTGCCAGGTGTCGTTGGTGCTGAATTCAAGTTGGGGAATGAGCACCGGTTGCGCCCCCCGGCAGTAATGGCCGAAAGAACACTCATACATGGGATACCCGAACTCCTGCACCGCCACTTTTTTATCAGTGTACCTGACCTCGGCGATCCCCTCAATCCCCCGGCCTTGCAACTCTCTGAGCAAGCCCGAAGTAATGACCACCTTCCAGCCCTGACGCAGCCGGGCCTCGATCTTCTCTACAATCCTGTCGTCCCCTGCGGCGTTCTCCGTAAGGAAGAGGATTTGACCCTCGGAGGGCAATTCCGCCGCCGGTTCCAATGGGATCCCCAGCATACCGAGGTACCCATGGAGATAGCTCTCGCCCTTGGAATGATACGGTTTATAACATGGCACGCCAAGCGGGGCGCCGAGCTGTCCCAGGAACTGATCGACCTGGGCGAAGACATGACCAGCTAGGGGAACAAAGATACTGCCTCTAGTTAACAGCAATCCAGCACAGAAGAGAGTGACTTCCCTGCTTTTGGCGAATAAAGTTAAATAGGCTTGTTCCACATAGGAACCCATATTATAGAGGCAGTCAAAAGTATCAAACCAGCCGCCCCCGTTCTTCCCCGGTTTCACATTCTCCAGATAACGCAGGAGAAAATAACTGATATACCTTTGCAAGTTTTGCTGAGTATAGGTAGGGTTACGGGTTTCCGTTCCCGTATAGATTGTATCAAAGAGCAGCGGTTCGGCCTCCAAGTTATAGCCGGTGCTTTGGTAATCCTCGTACCAATTGGGATACTTAATGATCATGTTGACCTTTGGGTTTACTGCTTTGGCTGTTTTCATTACAATGTCGGAAGAGACTTCTTTCATCAGATCCGTGCGAAACTGCGACCAGGTACGCTCCCCTTTCGCCTTGATACAAGACTCGCATTTACAGTTGGTAAAGTAAAAATCATCAAGGATAATTTCATCAAAGATCTCAGCGGTGAACCGGACAACCTCTGCCAATTCAGCCAAGTGTTCCTGATTTGTATAACAAAAAGATTTAAACTCCCAGTTCCCATAGACCGAAGTAGTGATCGCTCCGGAGGTTTGATACCCGCGCTCGGTGAAAAAATCCTTCAGTTTCAGAATCTTCTCTTTGGCAATCAAGTGATTCCCCCGGTAAGTCTCCAGATATACCTTAGTACAGTTGAGGTGTTTCTCAATAAAATTAAGCTTCTCATCAAGCAGCTCCGGATGATCGGCAGCCAGCTCCGTATCGCGAATGGTAAAAAAGATCGCCACCGTAAAATTGTCATATCCTTTCCTCATTCCCTCTCACCTCTTCGCTTTTTTTCTTTATTACATTACCGCTTCCAGTTTATAATAAAATCCCTGACTGGTCTTGTCAGGGATTGCTAATCACTTCTCAAAAATTGCTTTTTAGCTGTTTCCGGTATTGCGTGGGCGAACAACCTTTCAACTGTTTAAAAACGCGGTTGAATGTTTTTATACTGTCGAATCCGGACTTAAAGGCCACCTCCGTAATGGAGTCGGCGGTCTGGGCCAAGTACTTAACGGCCTTGGTGATTCGATAACTATTCAGATATTGCAGGAAAGTCAGACCGGTGATCTCCTTAAAGAACCTGGTAAAATGATAAACACTGAAGTTGGCGACTGCGGAGACTTCGCGCAGAGTGAGGGGTCTGGTGTAATTCATCTCCACGTAATTGAAGACCTGTTCCAAGCGGTCAAGTTTCTTTAAATGTTTGGTCTTTTCCAAAGGCGAGATCTCCTCCATGGGAATATACCGTAAAAAGATCGTCATCAAATCATATAACCTGGCCATCACCGCCAGCTTATGCCCCTCACTCTTCTTCTGATATTCAGTGTACAGCGCCAAGATCTGTTCTTCCAATAAGTGATGGATCATCCGCTCGGGCACCGGCCAAAAACCGTCCGGTTCCCCGGCGGCTGGATTTTTTCTGATAAAAGGCGCTTTGAATCTCCGGTCCTGAAAAGCAGGAGATACATATTCCACCATGGAAAGGTCGAATTGGACGATAATCCGGTTACTCCGTACCGGGCTGGTTAAGAAATAATGCACGTCACCCATGCCCACCAGGAGAATGTCCCCTGTTTCCATCGGATAGATCCGGTTGTTTAATCCAATATCCATTACTCCCTCCAGCACATAGATGATTTCTATCTCCTTGTGCCAGTGCGGGGGAAACTCGGCAATGTCCGTGATTAATAGGTTAAACGGAAATTCCTGGCTTACCAGATTCTTTTGTTGGCTGGCCTTCATGGAATCACCCCGGTCAATATACTCTCAATCTAACTTTAGCAGAAGTAATCCCAAATGTCTAAGGCAAAAAAGACCTCCGCAGATCAGTACCTTGGCCGGTGATCGCCTGAGTTTCATTCAAGAACCGGGCGTAACAGGACGATATATATTAATGGACAATTATCTGCCCTAATTAATTAACAACGCTTTTAGAAGGGGGCGTTTTTATGACCGAAAAAGCAGACTTGCATACTACCAATTCCCTGGTCATTAAGATACTCTGGGCGTCACTAATCATCGCGGTCGGCGTCAGTCTGGGAAGCAAAGCGGAAATGTTCAAGACAGCGACCATTGGCGGATGCGGCGCCATTGTCTTCCTGATTCCCACCATTCTCTGGAAGAAAAGACTGCTCACTGAGTACATAAAATACTTCGTCACCGTCGGCCTGGGGGCCTTCTCCTTTGTACTGCTGAACGCCATGACCTATTCTGCAAACATCTTCGTCTTGTACGTCAGTATGATGATCATCTCAATTTACCATGACTATCGACCAGTCATCCTCTGCGGCTTAATCGGTCTGGCGCAGATTAATTACTTCTATTTCTTCTTCCAAGACGCCATCTATCTCCATGAAAATCCCATGATCATCAATGGCGCTCTGCTTGTTATTACATTATTGGTCATACTTCAAATCAAAATCGGTAAAAACATGCACCGGAATGAGCTGAAACGCGCCGAAGAGACTTTGTTCCGGGTGAAGTCGCTAATGGTCAAAGCGGCAAAAAGCGTCGGAGAGACAGAAGACGTTTCCGGTGAAACGTCCGCAGAATCCTTGAGTGTAAAAGGAAAAGAAATATTAGAGGAGACCAGTACGGTAATAAAGCAGATCACAGAGGGCTGCAACCGGATTGCCGAAATGATCAAGGACATAGATGACCTTGCCTTCCAAACAAATCTCTTGGCGTTAAACGCCTCTATTGAAGCTGCCCGGGCCGGTGAAGAAGGCAGGGGCTTCGCCATGGTGGCCAGGGAAGTTCGGGACCTGGCCAACCGCGCCGCGGATTTGGTGAGGCAATTGGCCAAGCTGAATACCGGGTGCCTGGAAGAGAGCGCTAAAGGAGACGCCCTGCTGCAAAAGACCGCCGGGATCTTTCAGGAGATTATGGAGAATACCAAAAACACCTCCCATCTCCTCCTGGAAGTGGCAGCCGCCCTGCAGGAAGAGACCGGAGGTGTTGAAAAAGCCCAAGCCGCTTTGGAACAACTTAGCCAAACAACACAGAGAAATACGGCCGTGGTCAAAGAAATTATCCAGATCTAGCTTGACCGGCTTTGCTTACCTGCCTAATCCGAAGTTGTGAAAAAAAACCGCATGATGCGGTTTTTTCCTTTGGACTTATTCCTGTGGACTCATTCCTATGCGGATGCAGAAAATACTATTTGGCCGGCTTTGAGGACATGCTTGATCCGAATCTCGGCATCGCAGACGACCAAATCAGCGTCTTTACCTGGCTCGATGCTACCTTTTCGCTCCGCTACGCCAATCAGCCGCGCCGGATTCAAGGTCGCCATCTGCACCGCCTCAGGCAGAGAAATCTTCGCCATCCTCATCACATTATAGACGGCCCGATCCAAGGTCAGGGTGGATCCGGCCAAGGACCCATTCTGTAACCTGGCGATTCCGCCGGAGACAATCACCTGCTGGCCCCCTAGATCAAAACATCCGTCACCAAGGCCGGTGGCCCGCATGGCGTCGGAGATGAGGATAATACCGGCAGCACCCTTCAATCTGACGGCCATCTCCACTACTGCCGGATGGAGATGAATACCGTCACAGATCAATTCACAAATTACCCTCTGCTCCAGCAGAAGGGCGCCGGGCGGACCAGGTTCACGGTGACTAAAGCCCCTCATCCCGTTAAAGAGGTGCGTCGCATCAGTCACCCCTGCTTCCACCGCTGCCACTGTCTGCTCATAGGTAGCGTCCGTATGCCCGGCCGCCACCACTATCCCCTGACTTTTTAAATACGCAATTGCTTCCGGAGCGCCCGTCTGTTCAGGAGCCAAGGCTACCACCTTCAGGTATCCCCGGGCAACTGATAGAAAGTCCCGTATTTCCTGGAGATCCGGCGCTTTAAGATATTCCTCCGCTTGCGCGCCTTTTCGCTTCGCGGAAAGGTATGGCCCTTCCAAGTAGATCCCGAGCAGTTCCGAACGGGGCTCCCCCCCTGTCCGCCGGTTTTGGCTTTCGGCGTATGCCGCCATATTCTCGATGGCCTTCTTGACCTCCGCGGTCGGTCTGGACATAGTGGTGCCCAAAAACCCCGTCACCCCGTTTTTCAAGTGAAAGGCGGCCATCTCCGCCAAAGCCTCGGGGGTGGCGTCCATCACATCGAAACCGCTGTTGCCATGGTTATGTAGATCAATGAAACCAGGCGCCACATAGGCACCCATGCAATCCAAGACTTCATCATAATCCTTAGCCTCAGCTTCCTCTGGAGAGAGAATCCTGGAAATGACCTTCCCGGTGATTTCCAGGCAATGATCATCAAGAATCCGTCCGGGAGTGATAATCCGGCAGTTCGTGACTAACCTATTCACACAAATCCAGCCCGCCCAAAGCCGAGGCAATCTTATAATCCAAGAGCATGGTCACATCCGGGTGTAAATGCAGAATGGACGCAGGAATCCTGGGAGTGACCACCCGCTCCTGCAGAATCTTCCGGACTACTTCTTCTTTCCCCTCTCCGCTCACTACCAGGAGGATCTTCTTGGCCCCCATGATGGATCCTATCCCCATAGTCATGGCGTACCTCGGCACCTGCGCTTCAGAAGCAAAAAACCTGGAATTCGCCTTGATGGTATCGGCGGAAAGCTCTACCACATGGGTGTCCAAGATGAAGTGCTCATCCGGCTCGTTGAAGCCGATATGACCGTTCGTCCCCAGTCCTAAAAGCTGAAGATCCAATCCGCCACGAGCCGCAATAGCCTCCTCGTACCTTGCACATTCCTGGGAAGCGTCTTCGCTGTTGGCATCGGGGATAAAGGTGTTTTCTGGTTTTAGATTGACGTGGCGGAAGAAATTCTCCCACATGTAAAAATGGTAGCTTTGGGGATCGGTCTTCTTCAGCCCGCAATATTCGTCCAGATTAAAGGTGGTGACCCTGGAAAAATCCAAACCCATTCCACCACCCAGACGGTGCAGGCGAATCAGTTCTTCATAAATCCCCAATGGAGTGCTTCCGGTGGCCAAGCCCAAAACACAGTCAGGTTTATTCCTGACCACTTCTTCAATGATCTTGGCCCCCTTCTTACTTAGTGACGCATAGTCTTTTTCAACGAATACTTTCAATGATACCTCTCCCCTACTTTTTTATTTAAAAGAGTTTTCCTTGAACGGCCTTGCATGAAACCATAGTTTTCTCGATGATCAGATCTTCGGCGGTCAGATTACCAGACAACAGCGGGGAAGCGGGCTGATGCCGTCGTCTGTTTATTAAAACTTGTCTGCGGCTGGAATTGGCATAACAGTACAGACATAGATGGGCGCAGGTATTATAGGCGCCAATATCGATACTGGCCACGCAACCGCATTCCTTCCTTTGGAACTTATCCTTCTCTACGGTAAGCTCCGTTCCGGTAATCCTCCGGATTAACCGATCATCAATACACTTTCCATGCTCAATGCCAAGCGCATCCAAGTCAACCTCTTCCGCGCAGGTTTCAATGGTCAAACCAAACTTGCCCGCAATTTCCGCAAACCCTTTAGCCAAAACGAAGATCTGCTCTTCCGTCAAGCAGGCGACTTTAGGGATTCCACTCAGGTTCCGTACGGTTTTTTTATACAGATCCAAGAAACTAATGATACACTTCTCCGTATAGGCCCGTAACCTACTAGCCAACTCATAAAAGTAGCGCAGATGGTCGTCGACGGTAATCCGGGCAGTCAAAAAAATCGGATCATACCTCCAGACCACCCTCTGCTTGCCGATTTTCTCGGAGAGTTCAGCAAAGGTCTCGATCAATTCAGCTTTTGGCGGAAGATTAACTTCGATTTCGTCATCATAAGGGTTAAGTGTAAACTGAAAATAGTAATCATATCCGGAGAGAAGGGGGAGCTTATTCAGCATGGGCCGGGGGTTTTTCGTCCAAAAGACAAAGCAATCCACCACTGCCGGACTAAGACTGACCCTGCTGACTTGACGAGGATTCATCGGGTTACGGACCAGGACAAAGCCTTCCTGCAGGCGACGGCAGAACCATTCACTGTAAAATGCTGGTAAATCCGTTCGTCGGCTGGCGCTGATAATCATCGTATACTTCCTTTATGAATAAATAGAACCCGGACTCTGGCTATTCTCATTAATCTTCGCTCTCAACCTGCTCCAACAGGTAATCCGCGCCGGACCCCGCTTCTTTCTTAATGCAGGCAATCGTTTCCATAAGATTTTTATACTTAAATTATACAATAATTTCTAGTGAACGCAACTACCCGGAAGCAGTTGTTTTCTTCCCATGCCATACCGGTCCGGAGGAACCCCGGCCACAGATGATCCGCCGGGCGCCTGAGGCGCCCGGCGTCAGCCGATCCTTTAATCATCATTAATGTTTAGTATGAGGTGAATGCTTATTGATAGTTGTCATAGATATCGCCCAAGATCGTGCTCACTTCTTCTTTCTCCAGTTCCCTGGGGACAAATTGGTAACAGGCGTCTTGGAGAACCATGGGCGCGATAGCGAGCAGATCAGCTCTGGAGATCCCCAACTCCTTAAAGGATTTAATCTGCACCTTTCTATTGAAGCGCCTGATGGCCTCAGCCACCATTTCTCCGATCTCACCGGCGCTTTCCAGTCCACTGAAGCTGATCTCCATGGCTTCCCCAATGATCTTCACTTTTTCCGCATCTATCCTCGCGGCATACTTCATCACTTCCGGCAAGGCCAAGGCACAGGCTATTCCGTGCGTAACGTGGAATTTGGCGCCCGCCGAATGGGCGATGCAGTGGCCCAAGTGCACTAAAGCGTCATTAAACGCTATTCCTGCAAAATTACTGGCCAGTAAAAGCTCCCCGCGGGCCTTTATATTATTTCCGTCCGCCATCGCTTCCGGAAGATTGGCCACAATCTTCTTGATCGCCGCTACTGACAACAATTCCGATTTGGGGTTCGGCATCTTCGCTGTGATGGCCTCGGCAGCGTGAGCAAAGGCATCCATGCCCGTGGCGGCAGTCATTTCCGCAGGAACGCTGATAGTCGCTTCCGGATCCAGAATTCCTAAAGTCGCATTAACAATTACGGAATTTTTCACATTATTGATTGTATCCGTGATCACTCCTACGGAAGTGCTTTCACTGCCTGTCCCGGCAGTAGTTACAACCATGACCACCGGAACACCGGGCTGATAAAAAGGATTACCGAAGTATTGATTGACCGGTCCCGGATTATTGACTAAGACATTGATTCCTTTGGCGGCATCCATGGGACTGCCCCCGCCGACCGCCACAATCCCGTCAATCTGTTCGGCTTTGGCGATTTCGCCCCCCTCATTAATGATATAATCCGGCGGATCCGGAATCACCTTGGTAAATTCAACCACCTGTACGCCGGCGTCCTGTAGACTCTTTTTGCTCTTGGCGTAGATCTCCAGCCGGCTTACGTTCTGATCAGAGACGACCATCACTTTGGAACAGCCAAGTTTCTTCACTTCCTCCCCCAAGACGTTGATGGCCCCCACACCGTAAATAATCGGACACGTCTGCGCATATCTTCCCAAACTACCCACTACTAATCACCTCTTTTTTTATTTTACAGATTATATGCGGTCAAGAAGCCGGTTTCCAAGGCGTTTCTGATCTTGCCTATCCTGGAGGCGTCTCCCAGCAGATAAACCCGCTCAAACTCAGCTTGAATCTCTTCCACCAACTCCCGGTTCGGTTCTGCGCCGACTGCAAGTACGATCGTATCAAAGGAGTACGCCTTTTCCGTTCCGCTTTCCGTCTCCTCAAACACGGCAGTACCCTTCTCCACCTTAATCAACTTATGTTTAGGATACATCTGCACGCCTAATTTCCCAAGCTGACTCATTAGATCAATGAGGGTTTGAAAGTAGACTCCCGGTCCGATGGTGTCCGCCATTTCAAAGAGACTGACCTGATTATTGTTCTTCGCCAACAGATGAGCGGTCTCGAGGCCGGTCAGTCCGGATCCGATGACCGCCACCTTCTTACCGGTAAGTTTCGGTTGGCCCTCTAAAACGTCCACACAGCTTAGAACTTCCTCTCCCTCGATCCCCTGGACGGAGGCAGGCCTGATCTGCTTCGAACCGTGGGCGATAAAAACGGCATAGGGATTTAACTCTCGTAACTGCTCCAGAGTGGGCGTAGTGTTAAACCGGATTTCCACGGCGAACTTTTCCACCTGGTTTTTTAAGTACTCCAGCAACCAGTTGATCTTATCTTTCTTGGGCGCCTTGGAGCCCGGCACCAACTGCCCGCCCAGCCGGTGGGTTTTTTCAAAGATGACGGGCTTAAACCCGCGTAGCGCCAGCACCCGGGCTGCCTCCAGACCGGCGGGGCCTCCTCCGATGATGGCAACAACCCGTCCGGCGCCGTCCGGTTTAAACTCACTGTACTCCAATTCCCTGCCGGTCTGAATATTAATGGCGCACCCGCAAGGTATTGGGCTCATATCCGCTTCCATCAGCCTTTCCATACAGTAAAGGCAGGAGATGCATCTTCTCAACTCCTCGATCCGCCCTTCCTGGGCTTTATTGGACCATTCGGGATCCGCATAGTGCTGCCGGGCGGAACCGACGAAGTCCAGCTTTCCTTCGGCCAGCGCCTGCTCGGCATAGGCCGGATCGCGGAAAACCGCAACACCAATCACGGGAACGGATACCGCCTTCTTCACAGCTTCCGCCAGATAAAGTTTCCACCCTTGCTCAAAAGAGGAAGGCTCCCAGGCCACATTCATACTTTCATAAATACCTGCGCTGACATCAATGGCGTCAACACCCAATTCCTCCAAGTGTTGAGCAATCTTTACGCCGTCTGCCAAGTGTAATCCCTGATCAGGCTGACCCGTTGTTTCCAAGAACTCATCCACGGATAACCGGACGAGCAACGGAAAATCTTCTCCGCAGCGCTGCCGAATTCCGGAGACGATCTCCGTCAAGAACCGGAGCCGGTTCTCAAAACTGCCGCCATAGCGGTCTTCACGCAAATTTGTATACGGACTTAAGAATTGATTGATTAAATAACCGTGGGCGCCATGCACCTCCACCCCGTCCATTCCGGCGGCCTTAACCCGGACTGCCGCTTGCACAAACTTCTCCACCATCTCTTCCACTTCTTCGGTGGTCATGGCGACCACGGGTTGGCGCACCGCCCGGCATTCCACTGGACTGGGAGCAGGCATGGGCAGATGGCCATTGATCACACTAATCCCTTGCCTGCCCGGATGATAAATCTGGACCACCATCTTGCTACCGTATTTATGGGCTTCTTGGGCCAGGCGGTTTAAACCAGGAATGAATCGATCCTCCGCCGCGGAAATCTGTTGATTATTCCCTCTCCCCCTTTCCATGTCGACAATGGCGCATTCGGTAATAATCAAACCCACGCCGCCGCGGGCCCGGGCGCCATAAAAGGCGATATCCCGTTCTGAGACGCTACCGTCGGTATTGGCCAAATGATTTCCCATCGCCGTCATAACAATCCTGTTTTTTGTCTGCATCTTTCCTATTTTCCCTACTGAAAACAGGTGCGCAAACATGAACATCCCCTCCTTTACCAAAACAAGTTTTCTTCTCAGAACGACTCCGGTGATCCCAGAACCAGCAATAAATATTACTTATCAACAATTTTTGTACAAATTATAAGTTATAGAAATCTCCTAAAATACCTTTGTCGAATTTTAATTTTTTTACCGTATTTTGCATTATTTTAAACTTTTTTGCCAATATCCCAGCTTACTTTGGGAAATAAAACTTTCCCCATAAAAAAAGAGACCCTATTAAGGGTCTCCATCTTTCCGGATCCGCTCTCTTACTGCT
>DATCJV010000009.1:0-13606 GCA_036562625.1 Bacillota bacterium
GGCAGTAAATATCTGTGAAACTCATTCTTTAGGGAAAGTAAAAGCTGGTAGAATTAGCTGATTAGCCCATCCACAAACTTTTCAAACTTGTGGTCCGACATCAACTCATGGGTTCTTAGCTCACCATTGAAGTAAATGCCGCAGGTCCCAAAGGGGCTGCCCAACTCTTGAGCCTCCCGATAAGTTGTCAGCCTGATCACTTGATGGGGTAGGTTTTTCTTCTTTAAGACACGGGACATCCCCTCAATATACTCTTGGGCAAACGGGCATTGATTGGAGTAGATTAGGGTAAAGCAGGACTTGTTTGCACACTGTCCTGTCTTCGCCTTCTCGGAAAAGACAGGGGTGGGCGCCTCCGGATCAAGCTTTAGCGCCAGTAATTCAAAGTAGGGGGGAGCCGTATCAACGGTAATAAATCCGTGTTTGATGAAGAAACTCTTCTCTGTTAAGTAGGGTTTCTTCTTGGTGCTGGTCACCACGGCAATGCCCTTCTTTTGCCGGGCGGTTGCATCTGAAAGGCATTCATCCAGCAATTGCCGTCCCAGGCCTGTACCTTTGAATTTACCGGCCACCCACAAACAGTTGATGACGAAATAATCTTGGCCGATGATTGGCTTCCACACCTTTTCAACGGGCATATACTCAATGAAGAGTTTTCCCCGTTCATCAAAACGTCTAAAGACCAAGCCTTCCCGAAATCGCTCCTTTAGCCAGTCCTTTTTTGTTTGGGCCCGCTGCCTGTTTTGTGGATCACCGCCCAAAGCGCAACAGATATGTTCATCTTCCAGGTTGGCCTGGTCAATAGTAAGCAGCCGCATCTGAAATCCCTCCATTTCTTCTTCATTGTAGCATTTTAAATATGACAGCATTATGTCATGATTGATCCTTTACCCCAGCGCAGAATGAACCAACCACCTACTGGCGGTTGGTTCATTCTGCGCTTATTTGTATGGCTGCTCCCTGATTCTTTTGAGCACACCATTTTTTCCAGCCTGGCGTCTCCAGCCGAAATGACCGCAGCAGACATATAGCCACCTGGGGATGGACGTTTTTCTAAATAAAGCAACTGCCTCGGCAGGGAGCTTCTTGCTTTCGACGATGGCTTCTGCTGCCATCTTCAAGGCATTGATCTGCTTTCTAAACATCCCGCCGAAACTGGTCAGGGGTTTTCCGCCAATTGCTTCGCCTCCGCCCAGCGGAAGTCCGCCCAGCCACTGAAGACCGGTCTTCTCCGCAAAACATCTACAAATAGCCAAGGCTGTGTCATTATGATTTGCTTCCGGAAAACCGGAATTGCAGATGGCCATGAAGGTTTGCCCGTCTGCGCGTGGGGGAGAGCTATGCGGATCAGACCGCTGCTCGGCGATGGCTTCCATCACTTTGATTACACCCGATGGAAGTGAATCCACGTAGAGCGGGAAGAGGAGAATCAGCGCATCACAAGTATTTATGGAGGAAAGAAGTTCTTCCATCCCCTTCTCTTCCTTTAGAGCTTGGTAGATCTTGATCTTACGTGTAGTAACACCTTCCCGATCCAACAGCTCCAAGAGGCAATCAGCAAGGGCTTCCGAGTTACTCTGCTTCACTTTGGGGCTGCCGATTAATAATAAAACATTCATTTAAGCGCCTACCTCCTTTAGAAGCTGAACGAGGTTATTACTTATTGCCTCCGGTTCCTGTGTATTTAGGTAAATACCGCAGCGATAAAGCGGGCTATGTAGATTAATGGCGTTTCTCTCCCCGAGGGTTCTGAAGAGCTCCGCCATTTTCGGGTCGTTCTCCGGCAGTACTCCGATATTAAGTAACTTAGGATAAGATTTGTATCTGGTTTGATGATGGACTTCTCCCTTGATCTTCATAAAGAACGGCGAAAGCAAAGGGATCAGGCGATCCATCGCTTTCTTCAGTTCGGAGGAGTAACCGCCAAAGGTAATTGAAGTGAGATTAATCAGCAGATTGCTTCTGATCACAGAGGCGGCAATCTCCCGGCCTTCATCGGGAATAACGCAAACACCGGGGGTTTTTACCCAACAACCGAAACAGCCTAGGCAAGGGGCGATTTTTTTCTCAGCTAGTCTGATCTCCTTGAAGAGGTGGCCGTTCTTTTCCAGCTCTTGTCGGCAGATCTTGCTGATCAACTCTGTGGTGGGATCATGTTGCACCGTACGTGAACCGTTCAACAACAATACTCGCACTTTTTTCCTCCTCAGTTTGATAATCAGATATACCCGCATACCGGCAACAGCCGGGACAGACAATCCACGCCGCAACCTCTTTGGGAGTGACCTTCATTCGTCCACAGCCAGTCACTAAGGGTCTTGTCCGTGGTTGAACCTCAAAACTCAGCTGGCCCGGGGAAGAAGGTATCCAGATAAAGCAGGATTTGTTGATGGCCTTCCTCAGTGACTACTCCTTCCAAGCGCAAGTCGAACAGGCCGAGTTCAAGAAGGAGACCCGCTCCCACACTATGGTGAAATTTCAAATCGCGCGGGGCTTCGCCGATCTGCAGCAAACCGGCGGCATCCGCAAAGGCCGTGATCTGCAAGAGACTGGCCAAGGGTAGATCACTGTAAGGGAAGGGTTGAAATAGTTTTTCCATAGTGATCGCGAAAAACCTGTCGCCTGTCTTCACTTTGTTGTCATAACCTCTGACCAGATCGGCCAGATCAAAACAGGGGACAATCCGGTTGCAAAAGTCACTATACCCGGCCCGTGTTTTCCAGCGAAAACTGCCACTCTGTATAGGCAGGGTCCAGGTAGTGGTGGTGAAAGTCTGGTCACTACCGTTTGGTTGCCCGGAGGTGATTGCCATATGAAAATAAACAGTTTTCTTCCAGTCCTGATAGAGTAGTCTATTATAGTTGAGATGGAGATGAGTAACTTTTACGGCTTCTGGATAGAGGGCGTGGACAGTTGACCCTCCAGAGCGGCCGGCGCTGATCTCTCCAGTGAAGATGGTGGCCTGGAAACTTGTTGTCCTGTCCTTCCAATGAAGACTTCCTGCCCAACCATGGTGAAAAGGATAACCGGCCACTTCATGGCTGGGCCAGTACCCGTAATTCAGATCCAGCCAGGTTTGGGCGTGATTCCGGGTCAGGTTAAGGTGTAGGTCAATTCTTCCCCCTACTTTGTAAGCTCGCTTTTCATAATCCAGGTCAAAACCGGCCCATAAATACGGGGTAACAGTCTGTTCTGCACCTTCAACCGCCAACCCTAAAACCGCCTGGTCGGACAGGTAAGGGAAGATCGGTTCAACTTTGCCCAGGGATAGAGAGGAGCACAGCGGCAGCAAAGAGAAGGAAAGCAAAAACAGGGAGAGTAGTTTGGCGATTGGGCATGGCATTAATTTGGGTTTTCTTTTCATTTTGGCCTGCTCCTTTCTTATAATACTGCCCGCAGCTCAAGTGTGACCAGTAAATCCACTGGAGAAGCGCTGATTTTGCGCTTTTCCGAGCCGGTAAAGAAGAAGACTTCAAGCGAGGGGATGAACCGGTCCAGAGCGGTGTATTCCAGGAGCAGTTTATAATAGCGGCCGCCATCACTGAGGTTCCAGAGACTCTCCACCCCCCATTGCCAGGTGGCCAGGAAAGCGGAGTAATTATTGACCGCCCAGATTAGACTGGTATCCGCACTGCCGGATTGATGCAATACTTCGCAGACGATGACTTTTGCGCCGAATGTATATTCTCCGCCGATCAGACAATCCACTTGCGTAGTTGGGCTCTCTTCCTTTGTCTCCTGTGTATATCTTAGGTTTAAACTACCGTGCATAGCCAAGCCGTTCAAGAAATCCCTGGAGGTGTCAAAACCCAGGTTGTAGCAGGCAGGTGTCAGAGCGTCCTGGGGGTGACTTTGATAGGAAAAGACAAACTCATAATCACTGGCGGTCAGGAATCTTCCAGTTCTAAGCCAGGCGGTTAAGGCGCCTGGCTTAGAACTGATCCCCACTGGTGCGGCCTGCTTCTTCAGTGACTGATCAGTAGAGGTCGCTGCCCCGACTATTACATGCTGCCGCTCCTTGGTTTTAGTCCACTGCGCGCCCCAGAAATAGCCCTCCGGCAGGGGATAGGTGGGAGTCCGGCTGAAGGATTTACCCCACTCCCAATCTTCCTTGCCCACTTCGCAAAGGTAGTCTTCTTCGCCGGTATTAATCACTGTATTGAACACTAGCTCTTGTACAGCACAGCTTGAGAAGAAGCTGGTGGAGGCATTAGCGGTAGTGATGATCCCTAAGACATAATGCCAATCTTCCTTCGGAAGCAGCCCGGAGGCTTTCATTTCGAAGACAGCTTCGTTGGTGAGATGGTCTGTGCACAAGGGGTGCTCATCAGTAAAATGGAGGTATGTAAAAGTGGAAGAAAGTTCAAAGTCCATCTCCGGCCATTCCCGGGCGTACGCAGGTGGCGAAGGTAGAAAGCACAGAGTCAAACCCGATAGAAGCAGAAGGAAGGCCAACCGTGTTAGGCGCAGCACAGACAGGGGGAGAGAGACACGTCTAATCGTGGTTCTTCCCGCGTATGGGCAATCTTCACCGGGAACTGTGGCCTTAGGGACTTGACCGTTACCCATCACCGGGATACCTCCTATTCTTGGTTTCCGGTCTTAATGATCTGTTTTGCCTTGTTCATCATCATTGGCTGAAAAGCGGCAGGGGGGAGCTGTTTCTCTACGATATTCAGAAATTTTAAGGTGGTTTGCTGCTCCTTCTCCATCAGGAGGTTTTTGACGGTGATTTCCCCCACTTCATGGCCGTTTATGAAACGGTAATTACTGTAGATCAGTTCTTTTAATGGTTGACCGTTGATGGCCAACAACTGAACCCGCTTTATATTTCTATCTTCCATCCCCACCCACATCGTTGCTCTTTGATAGGCTGTGCGTTTATCCAAAGCAACCAGCTGCAGTTGATATTCAGTCTCTGTTTCCGCACTTGCTTCGATCCTGTAATCGTTCAGGTAATCAATACCAACGGTTTCAGCGATTCCGGCCTGACCAAAGAGTTTCTGCTGGGCGGAGATGCGAAGCGGCCGCCGCATGCCTGCTTGGAGGATCCAGGTATTGTACCCAACAACCAGATAACAATCGTCTTTCATGCGTTCCGGTTCTTCGAAGGTTACCAGTTGACTGCCGGATTCATCCAGATAAACTTTGATTCTGGCTCGATCTTGCTGTGTGCCGTTGAAGGTGACGGCTTCTATCTCCAAGAGAAAAGAACCTTCACCCAGACCTTGCCGGTGATAAAGGTCTTCCAGGACGGTCCGGGGAGAAAAAACCGCCCAGGAAGGGATGGGGTGGAGCAACAGCAGAAGGCAGAGCAGCAGGGGATAGCCCCATACCCGTCTGCGCTTTGCTGATGGCTGATTCCCGGCCAGAGCAGTAACGGGTCCATAGGCAAATAATTTATATTTATATGGAAAGGCTGATTTTTTCATCGTTATTCTCCTCCTCACTTCATATGTGCCGCATAATCTCTACAATATTGAGTTTTACTCCTTTGATGGCTGGGAAGAAAGCGGATAGAATCGTCGAGCACAGGACGATGCAGAAGGGGAGTAAAACGTTACCTACCGACTGGTTGATGACGAGGGGGACCGGATCGCTAAAGGATGGTGGGACATACGAGATTTGTAAGCTGTTAATCAGGGCGCCCATTCCCCAACCAAGGCAGAGTCCAAGGATTCCGCCGGTAATCCCTTGGACCAAGCCTTCTTGGATCAGGAGGAAGAATACCTGGCGCCGCTTGGCGCCGATGGAGCGGATGGTCCCAATTTCATTCATTCTTTCAAAGAAGGCCATGGACATTATCTCCAGGATACTGAAGAAGACCAAGACGAAGACGATGAGCGAGAGGAAGTAGAAGATTGTTTCGAACATCCCTTTCACCTGGTGATACATGACGGCCAGATCCGACCAGCTTTTGATCTCCAGCTCCAGTCCGGCGGCGGTAAAACGCGCCAGCAGTCTTGTTTTGACCTCCGGCGCCAATGCCGTATCCTTGAGTCGAACTACGAATTTCTCCACTCCGTCGGTATTTAGCAAGGTCTGAACATAGGTGAGGGGAAGGATGACATAAAAGCCGTCCAGCTCAGAGATGCCTGTAGTAAAGGTGCCGGAAACCTGTAAGCTGCCGGAGTTGTAAGCCCCATCCAAGGTTGTAACCATCATGGAGACCCAATCTTCCGTTTGGACGTGGAGTTTTTTCTCTACTCCCTCACCGAGCAGTACCAGGTTCTGATCACCGGGAAACAGGTTCAGTCCGGAGGTGATTGAGTAGCTGAGCCCCAGGTTATTACCGGGTTCGATTCCCCACCCGCTAACGATGACACTCCCGTCTTCCGTGCCCAGAATCCCGGAACAATTCAATTGGGTGGTAAAACCGGAGATTGCCTCTTCGTCACGGAGGATCTTTTCGATACTTTCCATTTCGTTTTTGGATAAAAGCAATTGCTCTGTTTTCTCTGCATCCCAATGGCCTTTCCTAGCGATCTGGAGATCTCCGTATTGTTCAACGGACATCAGTTTTAGACCGTCATTGGTGGCGGTATTATATCCGATCTCCAAGTACAAGACAGCCACCCCGACCATGGAGATGAGCAGGCACATGAGCGACCGGCGTTTATTGCGCAGAATATTGCGACAGGCGATCTTGAACATCCGTGCCACACTCCTTTTCAGTCAGTACTCCATCCCTAATCTCCAACAAACGGTGGGCATATTTGTTCATAGCCTGATCATGGGTGACAATTAGGAAGGAGACCTTGTATGTATTATTCAGTTCCAGCATTAAGCGGAGTATTTGTTCTCCGGTACTCGAATCCAGACTGCCTGTGGGTTCATCCGCCAGCACAACCTGGGGTCTGGTCACCAGAGCCCGGGCAATCGCCACCCGTTGTTTTTGCCCGCCAGAGAGCTGAGCAGGAAAACGATGGGCCATCTTCTCCAAGCCTACTTTGGCCAGGATCCGGTTCACTCTGGTTCTCCGTTCACTACGGGGGAGGCGTTGTAAGACCAGCGGGTACTCTACGTTTTCAAAGACGGTCAGTACAGGGATGAGTTCAAAGGATTGGAAGATCAGACCGATCCGGCGCAGGCGCAGCTCGGCGCGGTGGTTGTCGGAGAGCGTATGCAAGGCCTGGCCGTCTAGGAAAACTTCCCCGGCAGACGGAAGGTCAAGACCGGAGATGAGGTTGAGAAAAGTAGTCTTGCCGCTGCCGGACGGCCCGTTGATGATGATGAAGTCCCCAGCCTTCACCGCCAGATTCACATCCTTGAGGGCCACTACTTGCTCAGCCTGAGTAAGATAGGTTTTAGTCAACGATCTTGCCTCAATGACCGTCATCGTCATTCACATCCTTCCAGTAATCCTTTGGCCCAGGGATTTTCAGGATAAATCGTTAAGGCTTGCCTAAAGTATGCTTTGGCTTTTTCGGGGGCGCCCTTCTTCTGCCAGGCCGTGCCCAGCCAGACATAGGAGATAAAATTATCAAACTCATCCGGGCTGTGCAGGGCGTTTTCCAAAGCCTCTATCCCCCGGTCGAGATCTCCTCCGCCAATGGCCGGGGCATTAATATAATACATAGCCAGGGAGTTTATGGCGGTGTAGTTGTTCTTCTCCAAAGCCAAGGCTTTTTTAAGCAGTTTCAGCGCCTGTGGACCGTAGCTGACCATATAAAGCGTGCCGCGATAATTCATGAGCCGCATATAGGTATCGGCCAAGAGCCGCAGGGCATCACTGGAGTTCTCCTTCACTTCCAGGGCTTGTTTCGCCCATTTGCCACTTTTAGTAAAGGCCCTGGCCGCCTCGGGTTGATTTCCCATCGTCTCCGCCACTTCACCCAAGACATACTCGGTCTGGCCCAACCAGTAGTAGCCTTCGTAGTTTTTGGCCTGGGTCAAAACCTCTTTGGCGGTGGTCAACACCTCCACAACCTGGGCCAGAGGAACCTTCGCGCTATAATAAGCCTGCCGTCCTTGGAAAAACAACTCTTTTCCTTGTGTAATCCGTTCATCTTCGGTAGCTACTCCCCGGACTGGCGGGGCGATCAAAAGTACTAGGCAGAGCCAGAAAGAAAGGAAGGTTCTTATTTGTCTCGCTCCGGTCCGCAGTGGTAGTTGGGGGTTAAACATTTTTTACGCCTCCTGTCAAGTGTTTTTCCTGGTTTCATTATAGGCGGTCGGGAACGCACACTTCATCTGCCTTCCGGTCTGATTTGACAGAAAAAAAGCAGGAGAAACTCTCCGCCAAAAGGAGGAGCCGCTTTCCACCTTAAGAAGGTTCGGTCAGCCACTGACCTTTTTGACCATCGTTCCTCTCTAGGAGGTGTTCCTGGCTGAAGTGAGGAGAATATGTGTTTTAGGCCTTGCCGAGAGAATGCTCTTCAGGGGCAGGAAGGAACTGCTTTTTGGCGATGGCTGCCTGCTGGGGAAGGTGATCGCAGATCATAAATAATGGAGAAAGAGAAAGCAGGCCTCTTTTGCCTGCTTTTAGTAGTAATAAGCTATCTGTGGGCGCCGTTGGTCTTAAAATTATCCTTTTCGCGCTCCGGTATCCCTCGTCCGGACCCGGCCCGGGATAAACTCCTTCCCTTACTGGAACCTTACTGGAAGTTAAAATTCCTAACCATCCTTTCTGTCTCCGGGTGACCGCGCTTACTGCTCTTTGGGATCCGCACAGTTATGATAGTGCCTTCGCCAATCACCGAATTAAGGTGAAAATCACCGTTCAGGGCCAAGATCCGTTCTCTCATCCCCGCCAGGCCAAAATGTTCGTTGCTCTTCGCCTGTTTTTCGTCAAATCCTTGGCCGTTATCTACAATTTTGGCAAACACCTCTCCGCTGTCGTGAATGGTCAGTATAACCTGGGCCTCGGTCGCCTGGGCGTGTTTGACAATATTATGTAACGCCTCCTGGATCACCCGGTATAGAGCCAGTTGTGCCCGGGGCTCCACTTTGGTCTCGTCTCCACTGAGCAGGGGAGTAATCTTTATATTGTAACGAGTGTGAAAGAGTTCGCAGAGGGTTTCCAGGGCTTCAAAGAACCCTTTTTCCTGCAGGATAACGGGTTGTAATTCATAGATCATCAGCCTCATTTCCGTCTGCGCCTCACTCACCATCTCTTTGATCTGCCTGATGAGGGCCTTGGCCCTCTCCGGTTGATCCTGAATGAACAGTTCCAGCGTATTCAGGTTAAGGCTGATCCCAAAGAGACTCTGTGATACGGAGTCATGTAATTCCCTGGCGATCCGGTTACGCTCTTCGACCACGGCCAGTTCCCGGTTTTCCTGCTCCAAAAGAAGCCGCTCATCCTTGATGGCAAGATATTCAAAGGCGAAACAGATCATGGCGCCGATGATGCCCACCCCCATACTGGTGTGGAGGGCGAACTTGAGAGAAGGAAAGAATGACCAGGGGGTGAAGGTCATCAGCGAGGCAACAAGCGAAAAGGCCAGTGTGCATACGAGATAGGAGTGGATGATTCTCAGCAGGAGGTATTGATTGTAGACCGCGAAACTGCGGAGCACCACGCTGGTTGATGTATAAAAGAAGGCGATGAATAAACCGGCGACCAGACCGAAGATGGTATAGGTGAAGAAGGTAGCCGGAGTCAAAGAAAACCCTTCCAGGGTCAGCATGAACATGATAGAGATGCCGATTCCCAGCAGCCCGCCGTATTTTGTGTAAAGGATCGGATTCTTCATCCTGCATTTCCTCCATTCATCTCCAGGCTCACCTGGATCCGCCGAACCGGGAGGGTTAATTCGGATCAGACCAGTTTATGCTGGAGGGCTTTGATTACCGCCTGCGTTCTATCTTTGACTCCCATTTTCTGGAGAATACTGCTGACATGGGTCTTGACCGTGGTCTCGGAGATGAAGAGGTCGGTGGCGATTTCTTTGTTGGACTTGCCCTTGACCAGTTCCTTCAGGACTTCCATTTCTTTGAGGGTCAAGGGTTCGATCTGAGGTTCCTTCCTGCTGACTCTCTGCATCAGTTTTTTCACGATCCGGGGATGCAGGACGGGTTCGCCACGCTGGGCGGCTTTGACCGCTTCCAGCAGTTTCTCCGGAGCAGAATCTTTTAATAAATAACTTAAGGCGCCGGCGTCGATGGCGGCTATGATCTCTTCATCTTCACAGAAACTGGAGAGGATGATCACTTGCGTATGCAATTGGCATTCTTTAATGGCTTTGATGATCTCCACTCCGCTCATCTTCGGCAAGTGAAGGTCGATGATGGCCACGTCCGGAACCAGTTCTTTCAAGGCCGGGAGGGCGATCTCGCCATTGCCGGCTTCCCCGACTACCCGGATCTCCGGATCTGTGCCCAGGTAAGTCTTGAGTCCTTCCCGAACAAAGGGGTGGTCGTCTATGATATAAACACTGATCATCTTATCACCCTCACTATAATCAACCATTACAGGCCTACTTTCATTATAACGGAATAAAAATCATTATTCATCAGTCAAAAAACCGGTCATCAAAACATACTTAGGAAAGAGGGGCGTCTCCTCCCTTTGGAGGAGGGAAATTTGGCACAGAGCGGGTGAGAAGAGGATTCACCCTTTGGTCCGACTCAAGACACTTCTTTACCTTCGTTTATTCAGGCGTCGGCGCGCCGAAAGCGACTGGGCCTGCTGTATACTTGATTATACCATATTGCGCCAAGTGATTATATCGTGCCTGCTCACTGTCTTGATCTCTGCTTTGAAAAGAGCTTAAGATAAAAATTTTCCTACTTTGGGCTGGTGAATGAGCTCAAGTTGAATATTTACTTAATAATTTTCCAGGATGACAGGAAATTATAAAACCCTGGGGAATTTATGGGTATTCAGACCACGGGAGTCGTGTCTGTTGACCGATTACCGGTGCAAAGGAGGGTAAGGCATGATATTGGGAACTTTTCAATACAGGGAACGGATCTTTCCCGGGGTGATTGAGGGGGAAGAAGTCTATGACCTCTCGGAGACCGCCGGACAAGACCAAAAAAGCTTGGTAGATCTTAGGGATTTTTTGGCGAGAGAAGATGCCCTGGGCAAGCTGAAAAAAGGAAAAGCAAGCTTACTGGGGTCAGGGATCGTGTATAAATTGAGTAAAGTGCGCGTCATGGCTCCCCTGCTCCGGCCGGGGAAGATTATCTGCATCGGCTGGAATTACCATAAACATGCGGATGAAGCGGGAGCGGGACTTCCCCAGGAACCGGTCTTCTTTAATAAGTTTGCCACTTCGATAATTGGGCCGGAAGCGCCCATTGTGTTACCGGCCATCTCCAAACAAGTTGACTACGAGGCAGAACTGGCGGTAGTCATCGGGAAGCGGGGAAAAAGAATCCCGGAGGAAGCGGCCATGGAGTATGTGGCGGGGTACACGGCGTTCAATGATATCAGCGCTCGTGACCTGCAGTTCCGGGACCAGTGGGTCAAGGGAAAGGCCTTGGATACTTTTGCGCCCCTCGGTCCTTTTCTGGTGACCAAAGAAGAGGTGCCCGATCCGCATAATTTAAGGATTAGATTGCTACTCAACGGCGAAGTGATGCAGGATGCTTCCACCGGGATGATGATCTTTAAAATTCCCACGTTGATTAGTTTTCTTTCTCAGTTTTTCACCTTGGAACCCGGGGATATTATCGCCACCGGCACCCCGGAAGGCGTGGGGTTTACCCGTGACCCGCAAGTCCTGTTGAAACCGGGTGACCGGGTTACCGTCTCCATTGAACGGGTGGGTGAATTGAGTAATCCGGTGGTGGGAGAGTCTTAACTAAGGCGTATAATCTCTTCCCCCGCCTCCATGGGTCACCGGCAGATGCCGGAAAAAATCAAGTGTATCACGAGTGATGCACAATACCAGCGACGGGTTACGAACGACGAATGACGAGGCTGCTTGCTTAAGCGATTATTCTTTTTTCCGCCAAAAGACGCTCCAGTTCCCGGCCGACAAAATCTTCGTCACTGGTGTAAGTGGAGATTATATCCGCCGCCGCTTTCACCTCAGCCACGGAGTTGGCGGGGGTGATGGCCAGGCCGGCTTTTTCCAGCATGGGCAAGTCATTCAGCCAGTCGCCGAAGACTACTGTTTCTTCCAGTTTATGTCCTAAGAGCCCGGCCAAGGTCTCCAAACCAGTTCCTTTATTCACCCCGGGAGGTCTGATGGTGATCTGATGATACCCCGGCTTCAAAGAAGAACTGAGTTCCGCAGGAAGAGAGGGCATTTCCTTCCTGAAGCGCTGATGAAGGGCGTCGGCTTCTGCTGTGGTATTGATATAAACGATCTGCAGAATTTGAAGGTCGGCGGTGAAATTCAGTTCCGAACTGAATAATTGACTTCCCCACCCATAGATTTGTTCGTTTACTTCTTGACAGTTCCGGCACCAGATCTGATCTTTGGTGAACAGATAGACATAGGGTAAGTCATTCTTCAACAAATCAAGGGCCTCTCTGATTAGCCCGGTCGGGAATGGTTTGAGGATCGGCTCTTTGTGACCAAGGGGAAGGATATATGCTCCATCCACACAAACGAGATGCACAGGAAAACCCAGCAGGGCGGCGACGTGTTGAGTATGGTGAAAAGCTCTTCCCGTGGAGAGGGTGATGTGAACGCCCTTTTTGTATAGGCGGGTCAAAAGCTCTTTACTGAGCGCGCCCAGGGTTTTATCGGAACTGAGCAAGGTACCGTCGAGGTCCAAGGCGACCATCTTAATTTTTCGCTGCGCCATTGAACTCCTCCTTTTAGAATAAATATAACATAGATTCCTCCATCATCACATGTGGAATTTATTGTCCGGCTCAATTTTTCCCGCTATAGCCTGGTGCTGCAGCGCGTATAGCCGAAGAAAGGAAATCCGCAATGGATTTATCTTATAGAAAGGGGCGGATGTTATGGACTTAACCCGGTTTTTGCAAGAATTATCCGAAGCCGGCGGCGTCTCCGGCCGGGAAGAAGAGGCGACAGTTGTTATTGAGAAGTTTTTTACCAGCGGGCCGGGAAAAGGATGGGTCACGGATTTCCGCCGCGACCGGTTGGGCAACCTGATCCTGCGTAAAAAAGGAGAAGGCGGGGAGAAGGCGCCCAAGATTATGTTCGCCGCGCATCAAGATGAGATCGGACTCATCGTTACCGAGGTCAAAGAAGGTTTTTTGCGGTTCAGCACGGTAGGGGGGATCGACCAACGGGTATTGCCTGGACAGGAGGTGTTGATCCACGCCCGAGAAGAAGTGCCTGGGATCATCGGGGCTACTCCTCCTCACTTGCAAACCCCGGACGAACATGAGCAGGCCATAAAGATTGAGGATCTGGTGATCGACACCGGCCTCCCCGGGGAAAAAGCCGAAGAAATCATCTCTGTCGGCGATTTTGTCAGTATTGATCGGAAATTGATTTCCTTGAAAAACTCGACAGTCAGTGGGAAAGCCTTAGACGACCGGGCGGGGGTGGCGGTTCTCCTGCAGATCGCGGAAGAACTGCAGAAATTGAAGCACCAGGCTGATGTATATTTGGTGGCCACCGTACAAGAAGAGGTAGGCCTCAGAGGTGCGTTGACCAGCGCTTATGGGATTATTCCTGATCTGGGAATCGCTATTGACGTGACCCACGGCAAGATGCCAGGGTTATCT
>DATCJV010000031.1:0-7012 GCA_036562625.1 Bacillota bacterium
GGCAGGTATCGATCACCTTCTCCAGCCGGTCCCGGGCAATCAGGATCGTATCATCAAGCCCAGGGGTAAGTACCCCGGCGGTTACCAACCGGCGTAGTTCCGTGCAGACTTGGATCGCAATCCCGGAGATGACCTTCTGGTCCGGCAGGGTGTCTTTGAAGTTTTTCTCCGCATCCAGGAGCAGGACGGCAGCGGTTTTATGGATATGCAAAGCACCGCCGAGGAGCGCTTCCACATCCTTCTGGAAGATCGTCCGGAAATTTTTCAGATAGAGAAAGTCCGGATCGTCCGGGCCTTCCGAAAGGAGGACGGGCGAGAGGAAGAGTCGCCGGTAAACCCGGTGCCGCCGGAGGGCCCCCCGGTCCGGATCCAGGTTAAACCCTTCATCCCGCTCCAAATCCTGCCAGTTTTGATAGGAGAGGATATTTTGCGAGAAGTTGCGGACAAAATAGCGGGAAAGACCGGTCGCCTCATACAAGACTTCGGTCTCCGGCTCGGAACTAAAAGCATTGTTGTCCCCGTAATCCACCTTAATGAATCCCATCTCAACCGCAAAGTTTAAGACCTTCACCAAGGAAAGACGGTGCCGGTACAAGGTCCAGTCCACCTTCTCCGTGTCGGGGAAGGTGGACTGTAGAAACTCGGTCAGCTGTGAGAGGATAAATTGTTCCTGCGCGCCGTAGTCCTCCAAAAAGGCCAGCAAGAGGCAGAGCAGGGCGTATTCCAGGGGCTGGTCAAAGAGGCGGATGCCCATCCACGCCTCGGCCTGGCCTGGAATCTTCTCCATCTTGATGAAATAGGGGGTAACCACCAGGCGATAGCCGAGTTTGTTCTCGATCACCGGTTTTAAAGCGGGGAGGGCATCTTTCACCTGTTGATAGAGGTCTTGATTCTGTTCCTTAATAATCCAGAAATTTTCCAGCAAAGCTTCAAACTCTCTCATGGCAGGGCCCTTCTTCCTTCACCGTTTTCCGTGCCGCCGGGTGTACCTGGCTTCGCACTTAGTGTTCTTTCTGCCTCCTCAAAGCGGATAATATAGGCCGGCATCTCCAGCGCGCCGTCGGTGCAGCGCAGAATGCACCGGGCCCCGTTAGGCGGTTCCAACAAGCGGAAAGCCTGTCCGTTTTCGGTCTTGCCCCGGCGGCTCGCGGTGGCGCACGCCCGGCTTACCCAGTGTAGTAGGGTGAGTCGCACATGGGTCGGAAGCTCCGGCCCAGCGGCCAATGCGGCAAAATCGATCTGTTCATCTTTGATATAGCTTTGAATCACGGCTTGTTCCCGGTTGATCCGGTCGATATGTTCCCGGTAGAGCCGCTCTTTCTGGGCGCTTTTATCCACGATCGGCCTTTTCGCGGTCTTCTCTTTATACCGCCGCGTGCGCGGCCTGATCTCCACCAGCAGCGGGGGCTCCGCATAAACACTGCTGTTGATGCTCTCGGTGGTCCGCTCCAGGTCACCCTTGAAGTGGCGGGAATTGAAGACGCCAAAGGCTAAAGCCGACAGTTTATGGCAGTCATCCATTTCAGAACAGGCCAGAAAAAGCTCGGCTAGCTTCTTATATTCTTCTTTCCGGTTAGCTGCGCTGTTTAAATCCTCCACAATGCGCGCGGCATAACGGGTGATCTTGCGGATCAGTTCGTTAGTGATCTCAAAGAGCTTCACCACTTCGCTGCTTCTTTCTTCCGAGCCGAGAAACCATTGCCGCAGGCTTTGCCACCGCCCGCGGATGTTCGCCATAATCTCCTGTTCGCCGACGGTTTCCAGGCGGGGAATGGCTTTTTCGTAGGCAAAGACGTTTAATAAAACCTTTTCAATCATCCGCTCATCAAAACGGTGGAGTTGTTCTTCGATCCAATATGAGTGAGTCTGCAGGCCTTTGATGAAATCGCGGAGATATTCGATGACCGCGTCCTTATAGGCAATAAAAGCCGTACTTTTCATTAGCTCTTCCGCACGCAGACTATGGAAACTCCTGATGTAATCCTGGTAGTTTTGGTTCAAACTCTTAAAATCGGCGTTTAGCCCATGCCACCAGGAGCCGGCTGTTTTCGGATCCGCATCCGCCATCGACGGTAGGCGGCCGACGGCTTCTCTGATCCGCTCGACATAGCCGGGTTCCAAAGAAGCCCCTTCCACCGACAGGTTTTCCAAGGTTATCGTCAACCGTTCGATCTCCACCGCATACTCGGAGAGTTGGTACCGGAATTGTTTGGTCTTAAACTCCTCCACGGTTCTGGCTTTCGCCGTATCCTGCACCGGGATGAGGTTTTTCCACTGCACCAATGTATCCAAGTCTTGTTGGCACTCGTCGATCGTGTAAGCGGCAAACTCCGGGTGTTTTTTCAATTCCGTATAAACCTCTTCCTTGTAGAGCCAATACTGTAATTGTTCATATTTGTAATAAAAAAAGCGCATAATCGGCCGATAGCGCCAGGTATTCTCCGTCGCCAGGTATTTTACTTCCTGTAGAGGCTTGGTTAGTTTCGCGCCCATCTCCATGCGAGGCATTTCCTCCGTCCATTTAAAAAGTATCTTTTGAATTCTTCTTGATCGGACCTAAAATCCCTTTTCAAGCCTTAAGGGGTTTTTCGGCCCCCTACATTATTGAGTATGGCCAAGCCCAACTTAGTACTCCGGTTTGGCGGTAACCTCTGCTATGTTAAAGGATAAACCGGGGAAGTCCGGGTGGGTGAACTCCTGATCCGTGGTATGGACTAGGGAATACGTGGTATCTAGTGTCAACCCTATGTTACGGGGTCTTTCCGACCAATGATCATATGTAATACATTCCGGTGGTTGCTTTACTTTTCCCCGATCGTAGCATACTATATAGTTAGGAAAACACATCCTGGGAGGTGTCTTTCTGCGGGAAAATAATTTACAACCTTAGTCATTGGATTCCACAGTTTGATCACTTTTTAAATCACATTAAAAAGCAAAAGGGTGGAAATGAATGAAACTAGCCTCTTTTGATATAGAAATTGCTACACCAATTCCGAAAAACTGTAAAGAATGGGAAACTCTTGGTCCGCTCGGCATATCTTGCGCTGCATTTGCATTCAATGACAACAGTAATATTGAAATCTGGCAAAATCCAAAAAGATTAACCCGGCTCCAATTGCCCGAGCCCGATACATCGTGGATGTCTACAACCCCTCCATCACGAAATGATTTTATTAAATGGATGCCCATTGATGTGGCTTAATCGATAATTTTGTGGGACTCTAATAAATAATACTTTAGGTTCACTACTTTCAATCTTCAAATCCAAAATCCTTCACTCTCAGTACCAGGCTTGATACGCTCAGACCTAGCGCACCGCCACGGAAAGACCCTTGGCCAACAGCCAAGGGTTTTAAACTACTTCGTAATTTTGTAAATCTAAGAGCTCTTCTAGAACTATTTAATTATTGGTCTCTTCTTCTTGGGTAAAAATTATGCAGTCAATATTTATTCCCTCGGGGTCTGTGCTCTCCGTAACAAACCTAACCGTATCACCTTGGTTAAGCGTAAAGTTCATCTTTTTGGTGTCATACTTAAAAGCCAACCCCTCACTGGCCGGGAAGAAGACAGAGCGGAGGAAGTGATCATTAATATAGAGAAGTAATTTGCTATCACTGGCGGCCGCATACCGCACAAGTATACCGCTGGCTGCCGGTACACCATTCAATTCCAAGGCGGTGTATTTCCCACGCAGATTGACAGCCGTTCCTCCAGAAGCTTCTCCATCCTGGTAGCGGTGGACTTTTCCGCTCGTTACCGCTGCTTGGTCTTCAATCTTGATCAATCTCTCCTGCGGAGGGGCTATCGCCTCAAGTACCTCATATAAAACCCGGCCGGTCGCATCAAGCGGCGCATTGATGCCCAGCAACCGCGTTATGGTGGGCGTGAAATCCTCATTGTAGACCCTTCCTTGAGCGGTAATACCCTTTTTAATAGCATTTCCCCACATGAAGGTCCCGATCCGCTGCGCCTCCTCGGCCAAGCTATCATGCTGGCCTCGCGCCCTCGTCACCCCACCACTGGAGATACGAAAATGAAAAGGGGGTTGCGGCGAGATCAGCAAATCGGCAAAACCGGGTTTAACCCCTCTCGCCATCATCTCCCACGGGTACATAATGCGACCAATATAGCTTGTCCCTTGAAGCGCCGCCGTAATCTTAAAATTTTTGGCGGCAATCACGTCTGCATTATATTCTCCAATATAAGAGAGCTGCACCTGTAGGCCGACAGTAACAACAGCAATCTTACTCTCCGGCTTCGGCCTTTCTTTGCCGCCGGGACTTAATACTTCGCACTTAAATCCGGGCCCTAAGGCCTCTATACGCCACAGCAAATCTGGCAATTTACTCCGGATACTATCGTCGAATTGTGATTGCTGTAACCCCATCGGGACCATCCCATGGTCCGCCGTTAGCAAAAAACTCATCCGGTCATAAAGCCCGGCCTCTCGACAAACCTGAATAAACTCACCCAGTTTCGCGTCCATCTCGGCTAGGCGCCCGATCACCGCCTGTCGGCGCTCTGCTTCGGTCCTGACCGGGGCTTGGCCGAAGTTATACCCCATATTATGACCGAGAGCATCAAGATCATCCATATAAAGCGCAATTAATAGCGGACTTTGCTCACTGAACAGACCACCATAGTTGTTTTTAATCAGCCAAATAGCTTCATCAAACCGGGCAGCATGGTCAGAATAGCCATTAGCTCCGACCGGTGCATTGATATAAATTCTCGCTTGCTCGCCCTCCATCAGCCCCATGGTGAGGAAGGCAAACTGATTAATCGATAAAACATTGACTCCCTGCCGGGCAGCGGCTTCCGCCAGAGTTTCGGCTTCGTTTTTCCGGGCGGGCTGCTCCTGGATCACCCGGTTCAATTTTTTATCATAATACCGGTAGTGGTTATCAGTGTAACGCGGAGTAGTGCCGGAGGCAATCGCCGCTTGCATAGGATTGGTAATCGAGGGTATTCCGGTATAGGCATTTTCGAAAAACACTCCATCTGTATACCTGATCCGGGACAAAGTCGGAATTTTACCCTGGGCTTCCGCCAGATCAATATAATACTTGGCAAAGCCATCCCAGTTTATGTAGACTACGATCGGACCGCCGGATAAAGCTGGTCTTCCTTCGGAGGGCGGGGAGAGCGTCGCCGGCGCTATGGCCGCCTGGGTAATAGCACCTGACCAACAGGACAATAAACAAACAAGCGTTAAGGCAATGCCCGAAACCCATCTTGATGTCCTCATCTTTGCCTCCCAGTGCTCTGTTCCGAAATTTACTGATCATGGTTTTTTACGGATGATCCGGTTTAATTCGGTGGCTGACCCATGATCCACCGTTGAAAAAATATTCTTGGCTCCCGGGCCCTTCTCCTTTTGGCAAATAATGCGATCATCCCCCGTTGACACCAGTTTTGACCATACATTTTATAGGAAATAGATCCGTTTATAACACTTAATTAGGGTTTCCTGAAAAAGTCCTAATTGACCGCAAAATTAGCCACAAAACCGTACATTGACAACTTAAATCTCGCAGGGAAAAAACGGATAAAAAGAAGCCGTAGCTTCCTTTGCAAGTTCATGACCATGAATTGCAAATGAATAACGCATTCACTGGTCTCTTGGAGCTTAGCCATTATACAACCTACGGTTTCTAAAAATTCTGTCCGCACAGGCTACTTTGGGATAATAGCCGTGGCGCTTTCGATACCTTTCAATGCTGTCGGTCAAAAGAGTTCCTTCGTTGAAATTGTTCCAGTCTAGTTTTTCCACAAAAGCGAAGCCGTCTACGAGGCTTACGATTATTTTTGCACCAAACTGTGTTTGTGCGCGGGCTTTTCCCCGGACAATGGGACGGATGTGCGGTTGACTGATGCTGACGATCCGATCTTCAATTTGGTTGGTCTTTTTATCATACATGGCCTGTTGTTGCTCATAGAGTTTTTGAATGGTCTGGAATTCTCGTTCCTGTTTTTGATTAAGCTTACCGTGCCCGTCCATGTTTAGAAGGTCTTTCACAATCCTGATGTCCCGTGCCACGTAACGTAATTGTTTACCAACGGCTTTCCGAAGCGCTTTCTTATGATGTTTTTTGGCTTTTGCTTGATAAAGATAATCTTTTCTGACGTTGCGTCTGTAGGTACGCGGCTTGACCATTTGCCCCTTGAAAGGCTCATACAGTGTATCAATGGTCATCTCCAGCTTTTCGCGGGCTTCATTGAGCAGTGATAGATCGGTCGGGTAGCGAATATCCGCCGGTGCGCATGTTGCGTCGATAATAAGCCGGCCCTTGTTTTTCTTGCCGGAACCTCCTCCCGGAGCATTCTTATCATCAGGATCACGGTCATCCGATTTTTTCTCTAAACAGATGAGTTCATTAATCTCCTGCATGACTTGACCGTTTAAGCGCTTGCGGAAATGAACCATCATTGAAGGGTCAAACGGAGCTTCCTTTTGAAATTCCGGAAGCCCGATAAAGTACTGGAAATATGGGTTTTCTGTCATCTGGTTCACTAATTCTTCATCGGAAAGGCCCAAGGTCTCTTTGATTATCAGGGCGCCAAGGGCCATTCTCACCGGCTTGGCCGGAGCGCCTTTGCCGCTTTTCGCGAATAATGAGGCGTATTTCTCTTCAATGACGTCCCAGGGGATGATTTTTGACAGCTTGACCCATCGATTCTCCGGATTGAGTTCACCGCTAAACGGGAGATAGAAATTTTCCAATGGAAGTTGGCGTTCGGTTTTACGGTACACAGCAGTCACTCCAAATGCAAGGATTTTGCATCAAAGTTCTGCTTTTCCTTGCATTTTTCCTGCTATTTTTTGAGTTTTTTCCTTTATTCATGCGGGTTTGAGAATTATTCAGGAAACCCTATATAGAAAATTAATATATAAAAGTTACTGAAATTTCCATCACAACCCACCATCTCACCACACACTATTTGAGAAAATCAATTTCTTCAAAGTCCTGCTTGGCATTTTCATATGGCTTTGTGAGTTCAATGTTGA
>DATCJV010000190.1:0-27864 GCA_036562625.1 Bacillota bacterium
GTATATCTCCAGATGGTATTGAAGATATGAGCGCCGTTTATTCTATAACTACCGGTCGTATTAATACTGACCTTTCCCGCTTGCCAGGTCAGCCCCGCATCCAGACTCAGCCACTTTTTAGTTCCTATGCTTCCCCCATAGCTATAACGTACCCGCTCTGAAACCGGCTGTTCCGTGGTTACGCCGACAAAAAGCCCCCGTTCGTTGGTATAACCCGCCTCCAAATCGGGCCAGTCCATATCGGTAGGCAAACGTAAAGGAGGCAAAGGTAAAACCTTTAAGCCTTTCAGTTCCAGCCAACCAAAGCCGATCTTCACATACTCTTCGTCAATCCTTACTTTTCTCGCGGAAATATTGAAGCACGGATTAGCCAGTTCGCAAGTGGTATAAGATCCATCCCGCACCGTAAAATCATCAGGGGAGATGATCCCCGCCCTCCCGGAAAAATAGACCTCCTTACCCTGTCCTTTAACTTCTTTGATCTCTCCTTCTCTTGTAGACAGAGAATACCACAGTCCCTCACCAGTCAAGTCCAAAGTGGAGGATTGGAAATGGACCGTTTCGTTCGTGCGGACCATCCCATCCTCCCGGCAATAGAAAAGCTGGCTCGTGGTTATTGTGATCTCATCCTGTCTAAGCTTCACATTACCGAAGGCATTCATGATTCCGGTCGCCGGATCATACTCAAGAACATCTGCTTCTATCTCCACTTCTTCACCGGAAGTAGCCCAGACTTGTCCGGAGAGAAGGAATATAGTGGCGAAAAAAAACACTGTACAGAATAAAACTACCTTTACCTGGATTTTTGTCATGCTTCTTCATACCTCCAGGTCTTGATTTCTGTCTTCACCGGAAAAACTCCTTTTTTCACCGGGACTTAAATAATTGCAACGCTGGATCGCGGTTCTAAACCGGATAAAAAATGGAAGGCGCCGCCAAGCAAAAAGCCTTCGCTAAAACAGGCATTCTACTTTTTCTTGGAGACAAATTGCAAGACAGGATACCCTTCCGGAGTGAAACGCAGATTCTGCAAAGCAGGGGAAACCAAAAAGTCCCGAGTGGTAAAGTATAGGGGGATTACCGCCATATCTCTAATGATCTTCTCCTCCAACGCATGGTAAATCTGGTACTTCTTCCTGATATCCGTTGTGTCTTTGGCTAAGGTAAGTCCCAGATCATATTCTTCATCCGTATATGAAGAAAAATTCTCCAGCGCTTGAGAATGGAAGAGTTGTAAGAAAGTCATCGGATCCGGATAATCCCCTTCCCAACCGGCCCGGGCCGTATAAAAACGCCCGGTGGAGCAGAGAGCCTTATATTCATCCCACTTTACTTTCTTTACATTCACTGTAAACCCTAAATTCATCCGCCACATCTCCGCCACAATCTCCCCAACCTTCTCCGAGATGCCACCCATCACCACTAATAAGTCCAGCTCAGGCAGGCCATCCTCACTGGGATATCCGGTGCTGTACAATAAATCAAGGGCCCTCTTCCCATGGGGGGGATCGATCAACTCTCCACCGGCGGCGCGAAAATCAACTCCGCTTCTTCCGTCAGGGATTCCGGGAGGGATCAGTCCAGTGGCCGGAATCGCGGATAAGTCTGGAACCTTCTCGATTAATAAATCCCTATTAATAGCGAGGGAGAGCGCTTTACGCACCTCATACTTGTTGAGAGGAGGGCGGCGCAGATTCAGATAGATGTATCCCGTACTCATGGTGGGAACCTTGATAAATTCTTTCTCATAATCCGGAAAAGCATTATAGGGAGGAGACTCCAGCAGATCGATCATCCCAGCTGCATATAGCGCTAAACCCGTCTCCGGAGGGAAAAAGGTGAATTTAATCTCCGCCGCCGAAGGCTTCTTCCTGGTATAATGGGTATTAGGAATTAAAAGAGCGTATGTCTTCTGATCCCATTCCTTGATCCGAAAGTATCCGTTACTGCAATAACCTGGAGCATAAGCCTGCTTCTCCTCAGGAGCTCCCGTAATATATCGGGAATGTACGGGATAGAATTTCGGCAGGGTCAGGAGGGACAAAAAGTAACTGCTAGGTTCAACTAGATCAACCCGGACGGTCTCCCGGTCAAGCGCCCTGATGCCGATCTCATCCGAAGATTTAATCTGCCCCAAGCGATAGGCTTTAGCGTTATAGATAATGTCGGTCACTGCTTCAGCGGCAACCCTGTCTTCGTAGCTAATCGCCCGCTTCCAGGAACGCACAAAATCATTGGCGGTCACCGGATCACCGTTGGACCACAAATTTTTCCGCAGATAAAAAGTATAAGTCTTTCCGCCGTTCGAAACTACCCATTTCTGCGCGGCGGCCGGAACCAGTATTCCATTTTCCCAGGCAACCATGGGCTCATGCGTATTAAAGAGCATATACTTCTCGGCATCGCTGATCGCATTAATCGGATCCACGGACAAGGGAAAAGAAGCCAGATTGATCGTGATGGTCCTGCCTTCTCCGGCCGCTTCCGTACTCAACCGGAGGCTTCCGGAGAATAAGCATAGTGCCAGGATCAGAAGAGACAGTATATTTTTCCGCATCACAAATACTCCCCACCAGTTAAATAATGAACAGAGCATAGAGGTACTTCCTATCTAATATTCTCATTTTAACAAAGTTTTTCCTGTAATTAAACTCCCAAATCCATTCGATTTGCCACCTGCGGGCTGCAAACACCAACAAAAAAAGGCGCCCGGAAGGCCGGGACAGCCTCTTTATTTATTAGATAGAATAATCCGCCACTCAGATCAATCCTAAATCTTGTAAAACTGACTTTAACTTCTCGATCTGTTCGGAAGTAGCCTCCACCAACGGCAAACGTAAGGAGCCAACCTCAAATCCTAAAAGCTTAAGAGCGGCTTTAACCATGATGGGGTTGGTGGTAATGAATAAGACCTTAAATAAGGGCAGCAATTCCTGATGGGTCTTGGCCGCCTCGTTTATTCTCCCCTGGACATAATCATCAACCATGGTTTTGAGCCGTCTTCCGACCACATGCGCAGCTACACTAATCACGCCGGCGCCTCCTACGGACATGATCGGCAGGGTTAAACTATCATCTCCACTGTATACTAAGAAATCCTTCGGTAAAAGCTTGATCATTTCCGCAGCTTGGTTCAGATCGCCGGCCGCCTCCTTCAAGGCGACTATATTGTCAATCTGTGCCAATCTGGCCATTGTCTGAGGAGTGATGTTTATTCCCGTTCTTCCAGGAATATTATAGATCATCACCGGTAATGAAGTTGCTTCCGCTATGGCTTTAAAGTGTTGAAACAGCCCTTCCTGAGGCGGCTTGTTATAGTAAGGAGCTATCGCCATTATTCCATCTACTCCGGTCTTTTCCGCCTCTTTCGTCAATTCTATACTCTTTTTCGTATCATTTGTCCCTGTGCCCGCGATCACAGTAGCCTTGCCACCCACCGTCTCCACAACCGTTGAGAAGAGCCTGATCTTCTCTTCTGTGCTGAGGGTAGGTGATTCCCCTGTGGTACCGGCAATCACCAAACCATCCGAACCATTTTCCACTAAACGTAAAGCCAATTTACTGGCGCCTTGGTAGTCAACCTCCCCTTCTGCAGTAAAAGGTGTAACCATTGCTGTTAATAGACGTCCAAAATTTACCACATTGATTCCCCCCTCGCGCTTCACACCTCTCATCTTTCTATCCTCCTAATTCGAACTCCTCATGTAAGGCTCGCAAAGCCCCGGACATATCTTCTTTCTTCACTAAACAAGCGATATTGGTATGCGAATCAGTAGTCTGGATGATTGGAATTCCGGCCTGATAGAGACCGGAGATCACACGGGCCATCACCCCCGGTACCCCCCGCATTCCCGCGCCGACCACGGCTACTTTCGCGTAGCCCTTAGCCGCGTCCATGGTCAACTTGGTATCGGCCAAAACCGCCCGGGCTTCCTCAAACCTCGCTTCTTCCACTATAAATGAGATTCTGTCCGGAGAGACTTGAATCATATCTACACTGATTCCAGCCTCCGCTAACAACTGAAAGACCTTGAGGGCTGTACCGTCTTGGTTGAGGTTGCGGTCTGCCGTCAAAATAACTTGGGCGACATCGGGGATATACGCCAAACCGGTCACGACTTTATCTCCTTTGATCTCCACTCCGGCAATGGACGGTCCGTCTGTAATCAAAGTTCCCTCTTCCTCGCTGAAGGTCGATTTAATCCGCAGAGGAATCCGGGCCGACATGGCGATCTCTACAGCCCGAGGATGAACCACCTTTGCGCCCAAGTGCGCCATTTCACTAACCTCACTGTAGGTCATGGTCTTTAGGAGCCGGGCTTCAGGAACCACCCTAGGATCGGCGGTCATCACTCCATGCACGTCCGTATAAACCTCAACCTCCACTGCGTTCAGGGCGGCGCCTAAAGCCACTGCCGTTGTATCACTGCCGCCCCTGCCTAAAGTGGTGATCTCTCCTTCTGTGGTCACCCCTTGAAAACCGGCGACTACCACAACTTCATATTCTTCCATAAGCTTCAGAATCTTTTCGCCGTTCACCTGAATAATACTGGCCTGAGTATGATGGCTATCCGTGATAATTCCGGCCTGCCCGCCCGATAAGGCGATGGCATTGATCCCGGCGGCTCTTAAAGCTTGCACCATAATCACGGCAGAGATAATTTCCCCGCAAGACAGCAAGAGATCGAGTTCTCTCGGTTTTATTCTGCTATTTTCCTTTGTCGCCAAGCTGATTAAGGTATCAGTAGCGTACGGATCTCCCTGGCGGCCCATAGCGGAGACTACTACTACCAGCTTACAGCCTTTTTTCAATCCTTCTCGAATCTTTCCGACAACCTGTTTCCTCCTATCCTGGGTAGCCACGGAAGTTCCACCAAACTTTTGCACCAGAATCTTCACTGGACAACCCCTTTCCCCACCTCTGCCGGAAGAATAGACACGGTAAAACACTAAGCGCTATCTATAATAACCCCTTGTTCACTAGATACTCCGCAATCTGAACCGCATTGGCGGCTGCTCCTTTTAGGAGATTATCAGCCACTATCCAAAGATTGAGACCGTTTTCTATAGTAAAGTCCTCTCTGATCCGGCCGACAAAAGTCTCGTCCTTCCCGGAGGCCAGGATCGGCATGGGGTAGATATTGCCTGCCGGGTCATCCATGACCACCACACCCGGGGCTTTGGCCAGGATTTCCCGAGCTGCCGCCGGAGTTAATTTCTTTTCGGTCTCAATATTAACCGCCTCGCTATGTCCTCTAAAGACCGGTACGCGGACAGTAGTTGCGGTCACTTTTATCTTAGGGTCAAGAATCTTCTCGGTTTCCTTGACCATCTTCCATTCTTCGGCCGTATAGCCCGTCTCATCAAACCGGTCTATATGGGGAAGTACGTTAAAGGCGATTCGGTGCGGGTAAACATGGTTCTCCATTTCATTACCCTGCGCATAGGCCTTGATCTGTTCGTCCAGCTCCTGAATGGCTTTATACCCCGACCCGGATACCGCTTGAAAAGTAGTTACTACTACCCTTTTGATGGTTGCAGCATCGTGTAAAGGCTTTAAGACGGCCACCATTTGGATGGTGGAACAATTGGGGTTAGCGATAATTCTCTCTTTCCCAGTTAACACTTGGCCGTTAACCTCCGGAACGATCAGGGGAACTTCCGGCTCCATTCTCCAGGCTTTACTGTTGTCAATGACGACTACCCCTTTTTCCGCGGCCAAAGGCGCCAACTCCCTACTGGGACCTGCTCCCGCGCTGAAGAGTGCAATATCCAACCAAGCAAACTTTACCGGATCTGTCACTTCAATGGCATACTCTTTCCCGCGGAAGTTGATTTTTCGTCCGGCAGAGCGTTCCGTAGCCATGAGCTTCAAATCTTCAACCGGAATACTGCTTCTCTCCAAAACCCGAACCATTTCCTGTCCGACCGCTCCTCCGGCGCCCACCACACCAATGCGATACTTTCTCAAAACTATGATTCCTCCTTAGATCAGAATAAATAATAAGCTTGGATAATACACAAAAGTCTATATCGGCAAGGTTAATGTGATAATCAAATTATACATAAATGGAATAATTTCTGCCAAGCAAATATTATTCCTATAAAAATAGCAATTTGGCTTAAATGGCTTAATCATACTTGATTAGAACAGGTTGGATCTGTGATGCTTGCAGAGCCGCTGTCACCGTTGGCAAAAGTAGATCCATCTTCGCTACCAAAGAGCGGGGTTTACCCACGGGATTATCCTGACCAAACGGCACAAAGTAGAATAACTTTCTATTAAACAGGGAGGCCAGGTGCATAAGGCTGACCCCCAATCCATCATTGGTGGAGACGCCAATCACTACCGGTCCGTTATTCCGTAGATGTGCTTTACAGGCCAAGGAAACCGGTGAATCGGAGAGCCCCAGCGCCAATTTGGCCAGGGTTGTTCCTGTACAAGGCGCCACTACCATCAGATCCAAAAGTTTTTGCGGCCCGATTGGTTCCACCTCAACCAGGGTTCGCCATGGCTTTTTTCCGGTAATTCTCCGTAATTCTCCCTCCAGGTCCTTTGCTTTTCCAAATCTGGTATCAGTATCCGCCACTGTGAAAGAGAGAATGGGAAATACTTCCGCCCCTGCTCGAACCAACCGCTCAATCTCAGGTATGACCTTGCTGACTGTACAATGGGATCCGGTCAGACCAAAGCCGATCCTCACCTCTGTTAAGGACATCTTTACGCACCTCCAAGCCTTAAGACCTCTGAGGAGTGTAGGCGCCTCAGACAGTGTCTACACTCTTGTTTTGCTGAGGGCTTTCTTGATTAAGCTTGGGAGGTTGGAAGCAAGAATTTTTCCCGCAGTCTGTGGAGCGACTTTCCCCGGAAGACCCGACGCCAAAAAGGCTTTGAGCCCCTTTTTTTTCGCTGCCGCAAAATCAATCCCGCCCGGGGTGGAGGCCAGATCGATCAAGAGTAAATCCGGATTGGCCTCTGCTCCCTCGTTGATCATCTCTGCTGTTACTATCGAAGCGGGGATCGTATTAAAGACTAGATCCGCCCCTTTGATTTCTACCGCCAACTGGCTGAGAGGCACTGCCCGGCAGCCGATCTCAGCAGCTTCTTGCCGCTGCTTTTGGTTTCTCGCCGCAACCACAATTCGAGCGCCCAAACACAGCAGCCTTTGCACCAAAGCTCTGGCTACCCGTCCATAGCCCAAGATCAGGCAGACGCTGTTATCTATAGTGAACTCCGTATGCTCCATCGCCAATTGGATGGCGCCTTCGGCCGTAGGAATAGCATTGGGGATGGCAATCTCGTCTAGTTCTGCAAATTCCAAAACCTGCTGATTGAAGCGTTTGGCTGTAGACCTCAAAGGCGCGGAAAGAGAACCGGTGACAATCAAGGTATGCGGTTCCAATTGATTGAAGAAGTCTTGATCAATGACAATCTGCAGCTCTGCACAGTTGGTCCGCACTTTCCCCGCATTATCCACACCACTAATGGGAAGAACAACCACACCGGCATTCATCACGGCCTCTTCCAACGAATCAGCATAAAACAGGCGAGAAGACGGTTTCACGCCTGACAAACCCCAAACTTTAACCCAAGCCGCCTCTTCGCTTAAGGCCTCGGCTACCATGACCTGCCGGCTGTCTCCACCGATCACAGCCACTCCCGTCTCTGCCAGACATGATGACATGGAAGTTACTCCTCCTCCCAAGATTACCAGGCATAAGTAATAGCATTATATTCTAAACCCGGTCGGGAGGTTCGTCTGGCCGGTCCCCTCTACTAATCCATCAAGTTTTCCAAACCGTAGATTAAACCTTTCATTTTGATAATCTTCCTGATTCCCAACAAAACCCCGGGCATAAATGAGGTTCTATCCAGCGAATCATGTCTAATGGTTAAGGTCTGACCGATCCCGCCGAAGATCACCTCTTGGTGGGCAACCAACCCGGGCAACCTGACACTGTGGATATGGATACCGGAGTAATTGCCTCCTCTGACCCCCTTGACCTTTTCCAGAGGCGCGGGTTTAGAAGTCAGGGCTTGCGTACGGCCGTCCTTAATCATCTCCGCTGTTTTCATTGCTGTTCCGGATGGAGCATCAATCTTTCGATCATGATGCAATTCAATAATTTCCGCTTCCGGAAGATATTTCGCCGCCTCTTTGGCAAAACGCATCATCAATACGGCGCCAATGGCAAAATTGGGGGCAACTAAAAGTCCTTTACCCGCTTGTTCCGTCAAGGCAGCTATTTCTGTCAAATTCTCCTCTGTGAGGCCGGTGGTCCCGATTACTCCATTCACTCCTGCTTCCAGAATGGCCTTGATATTCTCCTTTACTACTAACGGAGTGGTAAAATCAACCACCACATCCGGTTTGGTCTTTTGCAGTGTCTCCGGTAAATTACTGGAGATAACTACCTCTGTTCCTCCGACTCCCGTCAACACAGAAACATTGGTCCCGACTCCCGCCTTATCTACGGCGCCTACCAAAGACAGATCTTCTTGGGCGGAGACTGCCTTCATTACCTCCCGGCCCATTCTGCCATAGGCTCCGGATACCACTACCCGTATTTTTTCCATTTCAATACCTCCTGCTCACCAACAGGTCGATCTTTACTAAACAAAAGGCCGGCGGCGATCAATTCGACCGTCACTGGATTCGTTCACATCTTTATTATGATAAAAGGTTGGCTTAAAGCCAACCTTACAATACGTCAAACCCAAACAGGGTCATCGGTGGTAAGATAGCTCTTCACCAAAGCGGTGACAGTATCATGGTTCTTCACCATGATCCCAGCCGGTTTTTTTGGGCCCGCTCAAAAGCGAAAAAACCAACTTCGGCGGCGATACCTTTGGTTTGAGTTCCTCAACCTGCCCCGGTCTCCCTCAAACTACTCTTCATCAGCCGCGCCTCTACTCTACCCCTGAAGCTATTCAAAGTTCTTCGACATATACAAGAAACCTACTGGTATATGCCGGACAATGAATAACAAGTCTATTTAATTGTATATATTGTCCTATAATTGTCCCTGTCTGTCAAGTCTTTTACAAAGATTTATCCCCCTCTCCCGCCTATTGTCCTGCTGGCGGGAAGAAGGAAAAAGCGCGTGGGTATTTGCGCGCGCTTTTACAGTTTGGCATCAAAGTTAGAGCCCGGCCGCAATTCTTCCTTTGCTTTCTCTTTGGTCACTGTACGGGTTTCTCCCCCGGAAACGTAGACCCGTCCACACTCCGGACAAATGGCAGTATGCAATCGTACGGTCTGAAAAAGCACTTCTTTACCTTCTCTTTCCGCTTTGTCTTGATTCCGGACCACATGTTCCTGTTCATGGGCACGAACTTTCACGGCGGCTTCCTCCGGAGAAAACCGGGCAGCGCCTTTATATGAGACTCCCGGATCATTGGATTCATCTTGATATTTGCGGGTTTCACAGGATTCACAATCCAGCAGCCCCAGCTTTTTTAAAGCCCGATCAGTTAATACTTCTGTCCATTCAGGTAGTTGCCGCCTGCCGGGATCGGTTTTGCCCGCTGGCTTCAACTGATGGTCGTGGCTGTTGGGGAAATTTCCTTCCCTGGATACAGGCGAATTTACCTCATTCCCGGCCACCACCTGCTGGACCCGACCGTTCTGCGCCCCTTCCTCAAATGCCGGGCGATAATAGTTTGGAAGAATGGATCCAAGTCTTCCGATCATCCGAACTCACCCTCCATGGTGATTTTCTCTCCATACCTGAAACCATTAAATGTTTAAAGTTGGCTTCTAACCGTATTATTACACACTCTTCTGGAAATAGCAAGGGTCACCTCAGCCCATACCCTCTTCTCCTCTCTCTACTGTCAACTCGACCAGGATGACGTCGGTGCTGATCTTCCGCACGGCTTTCCACGGGATAATTTTCTCTCGCCTAAACGGCCATCTTCCAGAAATCATCTTGAACGAACTAAGCTGACCCAGACTTAAATCCAAATCTGCTTCCGGATAAAACAACACCCCCAATTTGCTGCCATCCGTAAGATTAATCACTTCTTTGCCGTTTAATTCGGAAAGCCGCATCCCTCTCTCCTCCCCTAACAAGATATGGTATTGGAGAGGAATTATGCTTTCCCTGCTTTAAACAGGATAGTTTCCCTCCTTATTTTTCTCCATTATGAAAGTCCTTGCCCAACTTCTTCAAAGCTTTCTTTTCAATTCTGGAAACATAGGAGCGGGAAATCCCCAACATTTTCGAGATTTCTCTTTGCGTCTTGGTGAACCCATTCTTTAATCCATAACGGAGTTCTATAACCTTCCGTTCCCGTGGACTGAGAATATTTAATTTTCTTCGTAACTGTTCCTCCTCCAGCTTGAACTCGACAGCTTCCGGAACAACATCAATCCCAGTATCCAAGACATCAAGCAAGGAGATTTCATTTCCTTCTTTGTCCGCGCCGATCGGTTCCTGGAGAAATAAATCTCCTTTACTCTTTTTTATGGAGCGCAGATGCATCAGGATTTCATTTTCAATACAGCGGGCGGCATAAGTCGCCAATCTGGTGTTATGATTTCTCTTATAGGTATTAATCCCTTTAATCAAGCCAATCGTCCCGATGGAAATCAGATCGTCAATATCTTCTCCTGTATTATCGAACTTCTTAACTATATGCGCCACTAAACGCAGATTACGTTCGACCAGACAGTTTCTGGCCTCTTGGTCTCCTCTTTCCATTCTAATAATCAATTCCTGCTCTTCTTTTTCTCCTAAAGGCAAAGGAAAGACGTTATTATTGGATATATACGAGACCAACCAGGCCAACCCGTCACAAACTCCACTGAGCATGGCTCCTATAAAAGAAAGCATTCCAGGACACACCTCCAAAATCCGGGGGCACAAACGCATTTAACCGCTTTATACTTTTATGTTTCTTTTGTCCCGTATGTGCCAGTCCGGATCTCCAAGGTTTTCTGGTAAAAAAAAACACCTCCTTTTGGCAACCACGCCGCTCGTGGACGGCTCTGGTCTATCCAAAAAGAGAGGTTTCACTCCTAACCCCGAGACTGGTTTTGCCTTCGCCCGGCAGTAAGTTGTTTCTTTCTACTCCAGACTACGTTGAGCTTTAAGGTGTTCCCGGTAAGAACGGGAAAAAATATGACTGCCATCGGGTTTAGCCACAAAATACAGGTAATTGGTCTCCATAGGCTTAATGGCCGCAGCCAAGGAGGCCCGTCCCGGATTACAGATGGGTCCTGGCGGCAGTCCGTAATTCTTATAGGTATTATACGGTGAATCAATCTCCAAGTCTTTATATAATAACCGCGGCTTTCTCTCACCCAAAGCATATTGGACAGTGGCGCAAGACTGCAGGGGATATCTTTTTCTTATTCTATTAATAAATACCCCGGCAATGATCGGCCGGTCGCTCTCCACCTTGGCCTCGGCTTCCACAATAGACGCTAAAATTACACTCTTATAGGAACTCAGTCCCAGTCCCTCCTCAAAAATTTGCCCATCCCGATCTGCGGTTAACTCGGACCACACTTGACGAAAACGCCGCAATAATGTAGCCAAAACCTCTTTCTCCGTCATTCCTTCAATAAACTCGTAAGTATCGGGAAAGAGAAAACCCTCCCCGGAACCTCCTACCAATTCAGGCGGGAGAATCGAAGCTAAAAATTCCTGGTCTTTGAGTAGATCCGTGAACACTTTCGGATCAATCAAGCCTTTCCTCGCTAACAATTCAGTGATTTCATCGGCTCTCAGCCCTTCCGGAATGGTAACCCGGTGAATGATCGGCCGTCCTTTCTCCAATTCATACAAGAGCTCGGCAAAGGAGAGCCGGGGATTTAAAAGATAGTGTCCTGCTTTGATCCGGTTTTGCTTCCCGAACAAATAGACATACCAAATGAAACTCCTGCTGTTGTTGATCAAACCTTTCTCTTCCAAGAGGCGGGCCACTTGCGTTAGGGATGAACCTAAAGGAATATTGAGCAAGACTTTTTCCTCCGGAAGGTTGTGAGCTTGTACACCGAAGAAAACCCACGCCAACTGCCCGGTAAAAAAGATAAAGGCCAAGATGAGAAGGGGCTCCAAGAATAACACCAAACGGGACCGGCCTTTAACCACCGGTCCCCATACCTTCGTAAAATTCTCTACTCCTAAGTGACAAAATCTTGTAAGTCTGGGGATTAACCTATGTGGGTTCAGGTCACGACGTGTTCCCACACGACGACACCTCCTCCACATAATTATAGCCGATCTTTACCGCGCATGCAATTTGTAACCTGTAAACTCCGATTAATGCCTTAATCCGAATACATGGCGATGCAGGCGTTCAAAGACTTTGTCGTAAAAGCTTGATGAGCTTATTCATTCTTCCTGATTTGCCTCACCATTCTCTTCCTCGTCCAGATCAGCGTCGTCTTCATACTCCGCTTCCAATAATTGTTGGACTTCCTCCAGTTCCGCATCTTCCACATCCACCAAAATCTCTTCGCCGGTTTCGTCCGTTTCCAACCGGAAGACATGCGCCTCTTCTTTCTCGGGATTCTCTTGAATCTCCGGAACTAAAACCACATACTTTTTCTCTTCCATCTCCAAAACTCTCTCAAATGTATACCGGTATTCCTGCCCGTCCTCATCCACTAAGACAATCCAATCTTGTTCAGTCTCATGACTCAAAGCTTACTCCTCCTTCTCGCGCCTGCATCAGTAGACGCCTTTAAAGTTTATTCTCTACAAATACTTCTAAATTAAAGGTGTATGCCAGGCAAGTGATCAATATACATATAACCACGATCTATAATACTTATGCCTGAAAAAATTATTTTATGTCATCGCTACGCACACAATTTACTGATTGTCCTGTCAGTTCAGGTATTCCTATTACGCAAAAAACTCTCCAATAATATTACAGCGGCCACTTCATCTATGACCTTTCTTCTTTTCGCTCTAGACAGGTCGGCGCTGACCAGCATGCGCTCGGCTTCTGTTGTGGTCAACCGTTCATCCCAGAACACCGGTTCCACCCCGCACCTGGCGCCCAGCAGACGTCCGAATTTCCGGATCCCTTTGGCTTCCGGTCCCTCTCTCCCATCCATATGCCGCGGTAAGCCCAGTAATAACCTTTGAGCTTGATGCCTTCGAAATAACTCCGTCAAATAAGCCAGGTCCTTTTCCAACCCGCCTTTTCTCTGATATACCTCAATTCCTTGGGCAATTAAACCTAAAGGGTCGCTGATTGCCACCCCGATTCTTTTCGAGCCAACATCCAAAGCCATCCAACGTTCTTCCATCCTGGATCCCCTCTGCAATAATGGTAGGCCTCTGTGCCCTAGATAATCTTCAGCGCCATTACTTCGCAAACCCCACTGCAATAACCGCAAGTCAGACAGAGGTCATGATGGACAACGGCTTTACCATTGCTCAAGGAAAGCGCGCCAAAGGGACAACGATCTATACAACGTCCACACCCTTCACACCAAAATTCAATGTGTAGACGCCTGGAACGTGCGCGCACACTCTTTTCTAAATCAGGAGAAGGGGTTTCCCCTTTGAGTACCGCCAAATTATAGTCAATCTCCGCTTTACTTTGCATACCAATCGCCACAGAGCTAACCCCGAGAAGTTCCGCGGCCTTCCTCAGCGCGGTAGCGGGTTCAGTGGAAAGATGACCACCGGCCAAGGTCTTCATCAAATAAACTCCTTTTCCCATTTGCCTGGCTAAATCAATGGCTTCCCGCATTTCTGCAGCTGTGCCGTCTCTGATGCCCCACCCTTTGTAATTATATAAAGGATGAATCACCTCAATCTCCGGGTGCGCCGCCCCTGCCCGCACTCCGGCTATATGATGCGTGGATAGTCCTACCGCGCCCACCAAACCTTTTTCTTTAGCCTCAAGTAAATAATCCAAAGCGCCACGGTGTCCCCGAAGAGTAGCTTCCGACTCTTGCTCATGAAGAAGAAAAAGGGGGATGGTAGGTAAATCCATCTCCTTTCTAGCCTTCTCCACACTCCTTTTCATCTCTTCCGCAGTGGCCGCATATGATTTCGTCGACACTACTACTTCTTGGGTAACCCCTTTTAAGGCCTGCCGAATATAAGAATATGTTCCGTAAATCTCTGCGGTGTCAAAAAAATTAACCCCCAGCTCCAGCCCGTATCTAAGCAACGAAACCCCTTCCGCCAAAGGTAGATTGCGTTGAGTGGGACCAATCGTCAATACACCGTAACACAGGGCTGATACTGTATATTTCGTCTTACCCAATTTACGATAAAAATTCATCGCCATTATTTCTCCGTGGGAAAAACCATTCTAACTTGAAAACTGAACTTGGGGATAGTTTTAGCCCGCCCGTGGCTGCGAAACTCCACCCGGCCGATCTCCGTAAAACCTGTCAATGCCTCTTTAGCCTCTTCCAAAGTCTTCCCTGCTATAGCCGGCATAATCTTTCTCTTGTCAATTCTCCCCCGGATCTTGGCCGTGGCTTGCATCTCTACTTTTGCGCAGCGTAAATCTTTCCTCGTCACCACTAGATTCTGCAGAGCAATATCGTTGGTGACCGTTAAGAACTCATCAGGTAACCCTTGGTTCAGATTATAGTGCAGGCACTTATATAGATTATTCTTACTGATGACGGCAGCCTGAACTTTATATAATAACTTCACCGTGACCGTGCTGCTCTCCTGGCCTACCGGCGGTTCGGGAGTAATACTCTCCACTGTTGTCTCCACCAGTTCCGGTAAGAACAGATAATCCTGGTCGACCAGTTTTTTGATCTCTTCCGCTGTCTTTAGTTGCATCTGCCTTCTGGCTTCCTCTTCCGCTTTGGCAACGTCGGAGGCTTGTACGACGGAAACAGTCCTGTCCGTTCCGGTTGTAAAAGCTTTGGGGTTGATGACGCGTAAACTCTTAGCCAGGTGTCCGACGATCCGGGTAATGGATTTCTGCCCCACATTACCCACGGAACCCTTCTCTGTAGCCTCGACTTCCACGTCTGCTTGTCCATATACTTCTCCAGTAGGAATCCCCAAGAGATACTCGGTAGATTTCTTAGGCACAATCACATTACGGGTAGTGGTAAAAGAAAAACCGGTCTGTGTGGTTACCACAGTACCCTTCGGCACCACAATCGGGTTAGTGCTATTATTAATGAATCTTACCACTCCACGGGCAGGTTTGTCGCCAATCTTCTTCTTCCCTGTAGTTGACATAGTATAGGCGACTTCTCCTTGTTTTTCAATCAACCGCGTGGGAATGAGATTTTTTGTAATATCTCTTTCCGAAAAATCCAAACCCGCTTCAGCCTGAACTGAGAAAGACCAATCTTTATACGCCGGATAGACGATCAGGGTCACCCGTGGTTTAAAAAGCATATACGATCCGGCTAAAAAACTAAAGACCGTAAACAGCAAGGCCAAAGCCAGCCGGCCCGACTTGGACGGGTGAGACGGCGCCAAACTGCTTTCTTCATCAACATAACGGATACGTGCTGTATCACTGGAGGCCGCCTCACTTGGCCCCATATCCAACGGAACCTGTTCAAAATTGATGGGCAATTGATTTTGCCTGGGTTCCGGAGATTTTTTTTGCAGAGCATCATCCAATTGAATACCGAGACTTTTCGCTAATTTTTTCACGGCTTTATCTTTAACCACCAGGGAGAGTTCTTTACCCTCTTCCTCACTGTAAAACTTCAAGAGCCGTAAATTAATTTCGCTTCGCAGCAAAGGGGCGCGCGTGTCGGAGAAGATGATAACCCTGTGCGCAGGGGTCTCCCGCATTTTCTGGATTAGTCCTTGGATTGTTTCATTTTTCTCCAGAGGTAAGACTTCAGTCTTAGCCACAATTTATTAACCCCCCTACAGCGTATGAATGGTCATTATTTTAACAAGCGATAATTTTCGATGCATCCCACCATTCAGCTAGGTCAAACCCGCCTCTATTATATCATCTTTATCATACTTAAACTAATCTTTACTGTCAATCTTTGTCTCTTCCCCGGCTGGCAGTGATTTTATCCGCCAAAATGTTCTGTAGTGAATTTCCGCCAATAGTACCGGAGCATAACTTGGAAAACTGCACCAACCGGCACCGCAAAAATGACTCCGGCAAAGCCGAAGAGTTCCCCCCCGACCAGTAAAAAGAAGATCACTAGTAAGGGATGTAAACCAACTTTATCTCCGATAATCCTAGGGATAATTACCGCAGTTTCCAATTGGTTGACCAGAAAAAAAAGGAGGACTACATATAGAGCCTTCCATGGTGAATCTTGCACCGCCAGGAGGACGGCCGGGGTTGCTCCCACCAGGGGGCCGAAATAGGGGATGATGTTAAAAACTCCCGCTAAAACTCCGATTAAAATGGCCAGATCCACCCGGAGAATGAGTAAACCGGTGGTTAACAGCAATCCCACCACTAACCCGGCTACAGCTTGCGCCCGTAGATACATGATGACTACTTCGACCATGTCCGCCACTACATCTTGATCTTCCTGGAATAATTGTTTTGCCCAGTACTGTATGACTCTTCGCAGCTCCGGTAGATCCCTGCTAAAATAGAAGGCTAGGACCGGGGTTAATAGCAATAAAATAGACTGGGGGAAAAAGCTGATTAAAAGGGTACCCAAGCGAAGCAGGAACCCCCGCAAAAACTCTTCCCCCCACAACAGCGTCTCATCGATGACCTGGCGGATATTTTGCGGTAGACGAAATCGTTTATAAGCTTGGTTCAACCGAGCAAACCAGTGCTGAACTCCTCGCGCATAGTCCGGCAATTTTGCCAAAGCATTATCCAGGTCTGTAATTAGACCCGGTAAAAACCAGACCACCAGAGCTGTGAGGAAGATCCCTAATAAAACAAAGATTGTCAGTACTGCTGCTGTACGGGGAGCGCCCTTCCGCTCAAACCAAACCACCAGGGGTTCGAGAAGCAAAGCCAGAAACAGGCCAAGAAAAAAAGGGAGAATAATGCGAAAGAGAAAAAAAAAGATCAATGGAAAGAGAAGAGCTATGAGGATTATAATCTCATAGGAGGCGGGCTTTTTCATCTATTTATCTCCTATTTATAATTTAAACTTGCCAACCCATCGCGGCCCCGGGAATCCAAAATCCCGGCGCCGGTAGTCAAGGGGGTTATGTAAGCGCCTAATCCGGGATAATGATTATTTTAGTATACCCGCCAAAACAGATGGCTATTCTCCTCGCCCAGAACGTAATCAATTAAGTCCTGGTAATAAATCCTCCGCCCAACAGAAGATCCTCATCATAAAAGACAATGGCCTGACCTGGAGTTACTGCCCGTTGCGGCTCGGCAAATTTTACATATGCGACCTTGTCGCCGGGTTCAATTATAGCCGGGACAGGCGCAGCCGAATACCTGATCTTTACCAATGCCTTAATTTTTTCGGCCGGGGGCGGAATGCTCACCCAATTAACCTGCGCCACTTGGGCTCCTTCCCGAAATACCTGATCAGCCGTGCCAACCACCACTTTTCTCTCGGATGGAAGCAGATCAACCACATAAAGCGGCTGCGAGGCGGCAATCCCCAATCCCCTCCTCTGCCCTATGGTATAGAAGGAGACCCCCTGATGCCGGCCGAGGACCCGGCCTTGAGTATCTACAATCTCACCGGGTTGGAGAGATTCCGGTCGTTCTTCTCTGAGGAAGCGTCCGTAATCATGATCAGGGATAAAACAGATCTCTTGACTCTCTGCCTTTTCGGCGGTAGGAAGTCCTTCTGCCCTGGCTATCTGCCGTACCTCTTCCTTAGTTAAGGTACCAAGCGGAAAAAGGGCCCGGGCCAACTGTTCCTGGGATAAACCAAACAACACGTAACTCTGGTCTTTATGCGGATCCTTCCCGCGCTTTAGGGTATATCTGCCGTAAACAGAGTCATAACTTTTAATCGCATAATGGCCGGTGGCGATAAACTCTGCCCCCATCGCCCGCGCTTTCTCCAATAACGCTTGAAATTTGACTTTATTATTACAAAGAATACAAGGATTCGGAGTCTCCCCCCTGATATATGACGCAATGAAATACTCCACTACTTCCCGAGCGAAGATCTCCTTGAAATTCAGCACATAAAAGGGTATATTCAAGGAGGACGCCACTCTTCTGGCGTCCTCCACCGCAGACAAAGAACAACAAGTACGCTCGGAGTAATCATTGGTCTCAGTTTGAGCCTGATTAAGCTCCGGATCCCAGATCCGCATAGTCACCCCGATCACTTCGTAGCCGGCTTCGACTAAAAGATAAGCTGCGACCGAACTGTCGACTCCCCCGCTCATGCCTATTACGACTTTCTTCGCCATCTCGTACTCCCCTCATTTAGCCCGGATCTGAATGAGTAAACCCTACTTTCATATTCTCCACAAAAACCCGGTAGAAAATGACCGGCACGCATCGGTTAAAAAGAGAAAAAAAGCCCTGCTTTAGGGCGTTATACCTCCGATATTCCCAGTATAACCTCTGATCCGGCTTACTTTTTATCATCTTCTTGTAGAGAAAAGATTTCAAAAATTCCTAACCGTTTCAGGCGTTTTACCACATCCCGCACTGTCGGCTCGTCAAATTTTTTTAGAATATTCGCCACGTGCGTTCTAATGGTTGATGGCGCCACATATCTAATCTCTGCAATCTCTTTTTGGGTTTTCCCTTCAGCCAATAAACGTAAAAGTGCCAGCTCAGTGGGGGTAAGTTTATATACAATATTTAAGGTAGAAATCAGACTGGCTCGCTCAGCCCGCATCACGCGAAACTCTTCCCTGATCATGTGCGCCACTTGTGGTCGAATCGGCGACATATCGCAAGCGGCCGAACGGACCGATTCCAAGATCTCCGCAGCCGAAGCGTTCTTCAACACATAGTCAACAGCTCCCGCCTCAAAAGCTGAAAACACGGTTTCATCATCACCGAAATGTGTTAAGATCACACAACGGATATTGAGTTTCTTTTCAGAAAGAGCCCTGATCACTTCCACCCCGGCTTTGGGCGTCTCCATCTCCACATCCAAGAGCATTACATCGGGTTTTGTTTTCACAGCCAATTCCAAAGCTTCTTTGCCAGTAGCCACACTACCGATGATCTGCATATCCGGTTCATGACCCAATACCATATTCAAGTATTCACGGATGGGATCCATATCATCGGCAATGAGTAACCGGATCGGAGAATTCGCCATCAATATCGTCCCCCACTTCTAATTGTCTCCGGGCTCTAATATTACTTCTTCGGCAAATCCACAAACTCCTGCTGTAAAGTGAGGAATCACCTTGTCGCTCAATAGTTCGGCTTGACGAGAGGTTCTCCCAGCTCGCCTGTTTTCCGGTTAAAGTCGGGATAGATATTCCACCCTCGGTCAACACCGGGATTATTCCGGTAGTACTCATCTAATTTCTCATTCCATAAATCATCCACCTTCTTTAATTCTGCCCTCAAGTCTCCGCCTTCGCGGATAATTCGTTGGAAAACAGTACACGGGCTCTCTACCGGCCGTTCCCAATCAGGCAAATGGGGATAGGTTGCCAAATAATCCTGGTCAAAGGTAGTGGCGAACTCAAGAAAACCCGTAGTTTGCGGAAGCTTTTTTACATAATCCTTGATAACCAGCGGATCAATGTCAATATGAATACCCTCTTCATACATGAGGCCCCGAACCTCATATTGGCTAAACCACTTAATAACTTCCCAGGCTTCCAGTTGATGGCGACTTTGTTTATTCAAGTTCCAAAAACCAGCCAACACCATCGCCCGGGACTTTCCGTGAAATTCTCCATCATAAGTGGGAATTGGCGCCACTCCCCAATCAAACTTGGCAGGAAATTGATAGTTCAAAACTCCAACATCCCAGGCTTCTCCCATAAACATCCCGATTCTACCCTGGGCGAACTGCGCCCTGAGCGCGTCATTGGTCAAGACTGCGGTCCCAGGGAAGAGCGAACCATCGGCCTCCAGCTTTAGCAGAAGGTCAAAGACCCGGTAATAGCCTTGCATTGCCCACCTACCTTGCTTCCAGTCCCAGAAGGCAGGGTCGCCGTTGGCTTCTGCCCATTGACTTGGCATCCATTCCAACGGCCACAGATCAGCACCGCAATACGCAAAACCAAAAATTTTACCATCCCCGTATGCCGTAATTTCTTTGGCGATTTGCCGTAATTCCTGATAAGAACGGGGCGGTTGGTCCGGATCACGGCCAACCGCGCGGAAGAGATCCCGGTTATAAATCAGTCTTGAGTTGAAGACTTGGATAGGTAAGGCATAGACACGTCCTTGATAGGTAGTCAGACCCTCAATCCAGTACCAATCAGGCCACTGCTTCTTCCATTCCTCAAAGCCGGGAAGATCATCATACCAAGTTACCGCCCCTGCCTTAAAAGGATTAGCATAACCCGTTATGAAACCACTGCTATATAAGTCCGGGCCCTCTCCCCGGTTCTGAGCTTCATGAAAGACATTCCAGGAATCGTCACCGATAATCCGTAAGGCAACTTCAATTCCCTTTTCTTTTCCCACTGAAGCATTGAACCTGTCGACCAGTTTTTGTAGACAATCCGCCATATGCCGGTGGTGGGTCCACATGGAAATCTTCACTACCGGCTTAGTATTGAAAGTTAAAATGGATCGAATCCGTGATAAGCCCTCCGGACTGAGCACAAAGACAACACCGATCAGCAATAGCAGGAGGATTGGAATCCAGCCTTTTACACGCACGTGGTTTCGCCTCCCTTTGCATTACCCAAGTTATACCGGGCGTTTGGTCACCCACTTGTTGAATTTGTTACTGCTGTGTCTCGGCAAAGGCGGACACCGCAAGAATGAAAGCAGCATTATAATCAATGGCGGTCTCATTGGAAGAATAAGAGTTCTGCGCATCCGCATAGCTAAAGGGTCCCTGATTAGGCGGTTCCACCAAAGATTCGGAGTTATTATTGGGCCCCCCCACAACCAGTCCAGGCAGGGGTTTACGCCGGGAAGCGACCAACCGGTGATGGGGATTACGCACCGTATTTGTGCCTAATTGCGCCACAAAGCATTTTGATAAAGGATTTAAGCCTAAAACAAAGTCCAACTGGGCCAAAGCGGCTTCCAAATATTCAGGGTTTGGGCGAAGCTGATGCGCAAGGATCATCGTGATCCCTCTCGCCAATCCTTCTTTATTGGATGCCCAGGCGAAATCGGAGAATTTTAAAGAATATCCATATCCGCTCTCCTTCGAACGGAGCAACTCCTCGTTCGCCGCTTCGATAATCAAATCTGTAACTATCCTTTGCAGATCCGGATCACCCTTCCCCGCCCGTGCATAGTGGAAGTAACCCAGCAGCGCCGAGTCGGACCAAGAAAGCGGGACCGGCTGTTCCAGTCTCTCTTTCCCGGTCTTGACTTTTTCCACATCCATTACTTCCGCGAGATAATCATCTCTACCAAAAAGGGTAGCCAATTCAAAAGCTGCCCACAACCGATCCGGACGATCCGTGGTGGAACCATAGGCGCCTGATCCCTCATCATCGAAGCCGGAATGATCCCAGATGAAATCCGGATGTTCACATAAAAACTGCCAGGATTTTTCCGCAGCCACCAAGGCTTTTCTGGCGAAAACAGGATCAACTTCCTCATAGATCCGGGCGGCAATGGCCATTGTGGCGACAAACTTCCCTGTATCCGCAGTTGATATACCATAGATGTATCGTGGCTGTCGATCAAAATCCGGAGTGGTGGTAATCGACGGCCAGCGGTTCCCTGAAAGCTTATGATAGACCGCGCCGTCCGGACGTTGCATGGTAAAGAGCCATTCCAGACCGATCCGCGCTTCGTCCAGCAAATCCGGGATGCCATTACCGCTCTCCGGTATATTAAACTGCCCGTCATAAAATTTTTCAGGCCACAATTCATACGCAGTCAACATTTGCGCTGCAGTTACAGTAGTTGTACTTACGTATTTACCGTAATCTCCTGCATCATGCCAGCCACCGATGGAGAAAATTTTTTCATTGGCTTTATGGAACTGATCAGCCCGGGCTAAAAATCCATCTTTCAGGTGACAGTAGGGATGGTAGTGCCCGGTTGTTTCCAAGTCATTCAATTCAATACCGCACCGTTGCAGGTATAGAAATCTCGTCCCCAACTTCAAAGGGTTATTATACACATCAGGACCAATGGTAAAAGAATAGGATTCTCCCACCCCCGGTACCAGAATACGGTATCTTCCCGGAGTAGAGAAAGAAGTGAATTCTCCTTGCCAAATCATCCGTTCCGAAGTCCGGTCATAAACAGGTCGCAAGGTCCCTCTATACATCTCCTTTTTACTTTTCTCCGCCAAAATAATGAACTCCCCGGCTTCCTCTGCAGAGACCACCCGCTTAATATAGTCTGGTAAATAGCCCACTTGGTTAACAAAGACTTTTTCGCCGATTTCCGCTGTTTTTGGCGCGCCGAAGGCCTCAAATTCCGCGCCGGACAGCAGAACCGGAATGACAAGGAGACAAAGCAAGTAACATAATTGTCTCTTCTTCATCAGTCGTCCTCCTCTCCTTTGACTGATTTTTCTTCTCGTCGTAACACGCAGTATCCGATTTTTATATGAGTTCCCGCGTAACAACCAAGATGGTAAAGAAGTAGACAAAACGGGAATAAATCTTAAAAGGGTCACCTTTATTTTCTATTGGTGACCCTAAAGCTCTGATCAAAGCATCCTATTTTCCAAGCCAAAATACAGTCAGTTTTATAACTGTGCTCCCGTACACAGCTTTTCCGGTAGGTTTTGCCAAAAATACCGCACTCTTGATAGCGGAAGATCAACCTTTAACACTACCGGACAGCCCTTCCATGAATTGCCGTTGATAGATAAGGAAAAAGACGATTGGCACAAAAACCGCTAAAAATCCGGTAGCCATCATCGCGTCATAATCCTTGGCGATGGTAATACTATCCATGACCTGCAGTTTAATGGGTAAAGTATGCAATGCTTTATTCCGCAAGACAATCATAGGGATTAGAAAATCATTCCAGATCAGCCGGAACTGATAAATTGCCAGAGCGGAAAGGGCCGGTTTACTTAAGGGAAGAATAATCTGCCACCAAATCCGTAATTTACTGGCGCCGTCCATCACTGCCGCTTCAATCAGCGAAATCGGCAACCTCACATAATACTGACGGATTAAGAAAACACCAAAGGCAGACGCCGCATAGAGCAGAATTAAACCGAGATGCTTATTGAACAAACCCAAGGTCCGTAATACCCGGTACATCGGCGCCAACAGCGTATCCATGGGTAACATCATCGTGGACAAGATAAACATGAAGATGATCTCCCGTCCTCTAAACCTTAAGAAGGCAAAGGCATAGGCAGCCAGGGAACAAACGAGTAAGGTCGCGAGCACCCCACAGCCGGTCACAAAGACCGAATTTAAGAAACCCTGCCCGACCTGGTATTTTTGCAAAGCCAATTTAAATGAGGCAAAAGAATAACTACGAAAAGTCACCCAAGGAGCAGCTTGGAGGATTTTCGGAGGCACCTGAAAAATCTCAATCCGCGGCCGGAAAGAGACATCAAACAACCAGAGCAAAGGAGTAAGATACATAAAGGCAATGAGACCAAAAATGACCATGCCAATATATTGCAAAGTCTTCTTGTGGAAGCGGGACTTTTTGTTCAATAAAGCCGCATCCATCTGCTTCTCCAAAGAAGTGTGCGTTGATGATACTGACATGTTTATACCTCCCCTCTTAATACTCCTCGGATTGACCAAGGCCAATCGTGAAGATCTGGATCAGGACGAAAATCAAAATAATCAGGAATAGTATCCACCCGGCGGCAGTAGCCAGACCCAACTCGAAATTGTTGGAAAAACCATAGAAATAGATGAACGGCACTGCGGTAAGGGCTTTCATCCCTGGTCCGTACCCGGCATTGGGGAAGAGCATAAAGGAGTACTCGAATTGCCGCATTCCTCCGATGGCGGAGGTAATGAGCACAAACATCAACGCCGGCCTAATCAATGGCAAAGTAATCTGGAACATAGTACGCAGCGGTGAAGCCCCGTCCAATTTGGCCACTTCATAGATGGTCGGATCAATGGCCTGGATCGAGGCTAATAAATACACCATATGAAAACCGGTCCACTGCCAGAAACTAACAAGAATCATCAACGGAATACATAATTGGGGAGTAAACAACCAATCAATCTTGGCCATACCAAAGTTGGCCAGTACCCAGTTGATTAAACCGGTGTCCTTATTAAAGAGCATCCGGAAGACCAATGAGGCAACCACCGTATTAATTAGGACCGGAACATAAAAAGCGGCCCTCAAGATACCGCGAATTTTTCCAAAGACCGTGCTATTTAAGATACAGGCCAAGATGAAGGCGATCGGCATCTGAGTAACTAAACCCCCGAACATAAAGAGGAAACTACGTCCAATCGCCGGCCAAAAATCCGGATTTTCACCGGCAAGCAGGTGTCGATAATTTTCTACTCCAATCCATTCTCCGAAGTTAATCCCCTGCGCATCAGTGAAGCCCAGTTTAATTCCAACATAAATAGTATAAAAATTAAAGAGTAACAACAAAATCAGAAAGGGGGCGATGAAAAAGTAGGGTTCTACCTTTGAAAACTTGAAGAAACGAGAACGAGGCCTGCGTACAGCAGCAATAGAACTCACCTGTTTCACTCCTTTTTAACTGTAGAACAGTAGGGAAGCAGCGACGCTTCCCTACTGCGCTTTTCTGCCGTAGCTATGCAAGAGGGTCTCTCTTATTTTACACGTCTCATAGCCTTAGCTTGAGCATCTTTCAGCCCTTGCTCAACGCTCTTGTTACCGGCAACCATTTCGGTAAATTCGGCGTTGAAGTCGGTGAATACGGCATCCCAGAAGATATCGCCGGTATTCATGGACGGAATCTCGTCAGCCAAATCGGTGAGGAGAACTCCGGTTTTTTGTCCGCCAAAGCGCGGGTCCGGTTGTTTGAAAGCCTCGTCATTCCAAACGCTGGAGAACGGAGGAATCATCCGGGAATCCACATACCGTTTGGTCAGGCTGGCTTCGTCATATTGCATATACTCAATGATTTGATACAGTTTATCTTGGTTCTTAGCCAGTTTGGTGATGGCCATGAAGGTTCCACCCCAAGAAGCCGTTCTCGGTCCGCCCTTCTTGTACACCGGCAGGTCACGCATACGGAATTGGTATTTTCCTTCAGCGGCGGCGGTGTTAACCTGCTCAATCCACCAGTCCGGAGAAGCGTAGGAGGCTAAAGTGCCGTCGGCCAAGAGAGCTCCGAAGTTACCCCAGTCCCAAGTACACATCATACCGGAGTTAACCTTGTCAATCCACCATTTTACGAATTCAGTAAATTCTTTAGTGGTAAAGGTCGGTTTGCCGTTTTTATCAAGAACCTGGGCGCCGGTTTGGTTCCAAATCATCCACATGGTGGCGCCTAACCCGCCGCCATCATACGGAAGCGCATAATGCACGGGGCTACCGTCAGCCTTTTTCTTGGCAGTCAGTTTCTTCGCGGCTTCGAAGAACTCATCCCAAGTTTTGATCTTGGCTACGTCCACGCCGACTTCTTTCCACAGAGTGTCATTGTAAATCAGGACGACCGGATGCACGTCATGGGGCAAACCATAGACATGCCCGCCGTATTTGACCCAAGCCACACGGCCTTCGGGAACTTTCTTAAATGCTTCGGATTTGGCGACGTATTTGTCCAAAGGAATAACCAGGCACTTTTTGGGGTCGGCATCCAAGATTCTGTTCTGTTCGATCATCCATTCGATGATATCCGGATACCCGCTCCCGTCCATCATAGCGGCCTGCAGAGTCTGGACGAACGCATTCTGCGGGATCATTTCGATCTGCAAATCAATGTTGAATTTCTTTTCGATGTCAGCCTCTCTGGCGGTCCACTCCTCGATATTATTCGCTGCAAAGCTCCAGAAGACAACCTTCTGTTTGGCGGAGAGCCCCACAGCGGAGAAGAGACATACCACCATGGCCACTACGATTAGAGACACAACCAATTTCCTTCGTGACATACAACATCCTCCTTTAATAAATTTTTAACAATTTAATTATCGCCCAAAAATACGGATATGCCTACCTGGAACTTTTCTCAACATCGAAAAGATTTTTGTCTTTTTTGTTACGGAATTGTTGAAGTTTTCTCGACATCTCAACACCACTTCGGCTGTGGTCCCTTGCCCCGGAGTTGACCACAGATTCAAGAAGCCGTGGTGGGCTTTGATCACCCGGTGACAATAGGCCAGTCCCATCCCCCAGTTATTCTTCGTTGGTTTGGTGGTAAAGAACGGTCGGAAGACCTTCTTCAAATTTTCCTTGGGAATGCCCGTGCCGTTATCGGTGATTCTAATAAAAGCCCATTCAAACTCTCTACCGATCTCCACCCTGATCCATGGCCTGAAATTGGAGTTATCCTTGCTATGCAACGCTTCAGCAGCGTTTTCCAATAAATTTTCCAGCACCGCGCAGAGGTGTTGCTGATCTCCCCACACATTGACCTCTCCCACCAGGTTGTCCAGGAAGATGTTGATTCCCTCCAGTTTTGCGGTGCAGCGGGCTTTCGCCTCTTCATAAAGGCGACTTAAAGACAGAGTTTTCGTCATCACTTGCAACCGATCGGACTGGGTATGCAACTCATCCAGTTGCGTCAAAGCATCCACGCAAACCTCCCTAGCCCATTTAACCTGGGTATGTACTCTTTCAACCTCTTTGCCCTGTAAAGGCTTGAGTTCTTGCGCCATCAGGTCCATAGCCATTTGAATGGCGAGAAAACGGTTTTTAAAAGTGTGCAACACCAAACGTACTGCCTGGTTCGCCACGTTAATCTGTCTGTCCAAGTCCGGCGCGCCCACCCGCCAACTGCCTAAAAAGCCGTACCTGAAGATGGAGATCAAAACGAGGATGATAAAGACCAACCCCGCCAAAGGCACGGCTTGAAGATAAGTGATATCAAAGACTGGATACTTAGCGGCAGGCAAAAGTGTGGTGGCCATCGGGTAAGCATTCAAGACACTAGCCTTTCCCATCCCGAACAACAGAAGAGAAAAGAGGGAGAGCACCCCACAACCCATTCCGACACAAAGGGCTTGTGCTCTTTTTTGTAAAATCGTACTGTATACCCAGGGTAAAAGAATTCTATGTAAGGCATAAATGAGGATTGAAGCAATCAGCGCCAAAGAGATTTCATCCATGACCTGCAGCATCCTTTCCCAGCTTTGATAAGTCTTGGGGTTGCTTAGGTATTTGGCGCCTTGTCTATAGAGGAGGAAGAGATGCTTGGGATCGTAAGTCCAGAGGATTAGGATCAGCAGCGCCAGAATTACCGAAGTTGCAATCGTTTCCCCGCGCCGCCACCGTTCCACGGAATAAGAGAAGGCAAAACCAAGTAAGGCCATGACAAACCCAACTAGGCTCCAGAGGCGAAAGCGCATAAAGGCCTCCAGTGGCAGATGGGCCAAGATTCGCCACGCCCAACTCGGCTGATCCAACGGCATCATCAACCCTTCCAGTTGATAATTGCCGAACCTGGCAATGAAGCCGATCAAGCCCAGGATACAAAAGCCGAAGGTGATTAGGATTAAGCCCAGCCAGATGGCTTGATAACCTCGAGGCACCCTGGCCAACATAAATAAAGCGAGCACTAAGAATAAGATGGCGATCAGGGGCAATTCAATTCCTCCCCCTGTAATTTTTAAGTCTTTTTATTCTTCTGCATAAAACCTACTAAATCCTGCAACATAATGTTAACTGAAAGCGCGCGTCATACACGCGCGCTGCTGTTCCCAGGAGTTTTTTTACTGTACATCGGCCAAGCCCAGATCAACATGGAGAAGACGAGGCCTTTGCCTTCTTGCACACTTAGAAAT
>DATCJV010000046.1:0-2547 GCA_036562625.1 Bacillota bacterium
TTTCCTCCGGATGTTAAGAAGAGGCGGCCGGTGCGCCTGCATTGTCCCGGACGGGGTTTTATTCGGTACTACCAAAGCCCATAAAGCTCTGCGGCAGGAATTGGTGGAAAATCAACACCTCCGCGCGGTCATCTCCATGCCCAGCGGGGTGTTTAAACCGTACGCCGGTGTTTCAACTGCAATCTTGGTTTTTACCAAAACCGATGCCGGAGGCACAGATAAAGTTTGGTTTTATGATATGCAGTCCGACGGTTATTCTTTGGATGATAAGCGAACATATCTGGGTGATGAAGGGGATATTCCCGATATTATTGCCAGATTCCATAACCTCGAAGGAGAAGCGAATCGAAAACGCACAGAGCAAAGCTTTTTGGTGGACAAGGAAGAGATCAAAGAGAACGGTTACGACCTCTCCATCAATCGCTACAAAGAGATTGAATATGAAAAAGTGGAATACGATAAACCGGAAGTCATCATGGCCCGCCTGGACCAACTAGCCCTGGATATAAGCACCAAGATGGAAGAGTTGAGGGGGCTGTTGAGGAATGGCTAAGTGGCCAATGGTAAGGTTAGGGGATGTATGTACGATAAACATGGGACAATCACCTAGTTCTGAAAGTTATAATGATGAAAATGATGGTATTCCGTTTTATCAGGGAAATGCAGATTTTGGAGAAATACATCCGAAAGCGAGGCTTTATTGTAATAAGCCGATTAAAATCGCAAATAAAAATGATGTTCTGCTTTCTGTGCGAGCACCAATTGGAGCATTGAATATTGCGAATGAGAAATGCTGTATAGGGCGTGGTTTATGCGCAATTACCGAAAAGGAGAATATTTCATATTACAAGTATATTTATTATGTGCTAAAGAGAAAAACGACAGAATTAATTGCAAAAGGGACTGGTAGTACGTTTAAAGCAATTAATAAGTCAAGTCTACTGAGTGTTCAAATCCCTTTACCCCCCATTAATATCCAAAAATATATTGCTGACATCCTAGATAAAACCCAAGAAATAATCGACAGTTATAAAAAACAACTTGCAGAACTTGATAATTTGATTAGGGCAGTTTTTTATGAGATGTTCGGGGATCCTTTGGCCAATGATAAGGGCTGGACAACTGTGCTGCTAAAAGAAGTTCTCGCAAATATTAGATATGGGACAAGTACACCACCGAATTTTTCAGAAACAGGGTATAAGTTCATTAGGGCAACAAACATAAAGAAAGGAAGAATTGTTGAAGAGGATATGAAATTTATCTCCAAAGAAGAAAGTTTAAAATTAAAGAAATGCAAAATATATGAAAATGAAATGATTATAGTTCGCAGTGGAGTTAATTCTGGTGATACTTGTGTTATTTCAAACGAGTATTCGGGTCACTATGCTGGATACGATTTAATATTAACATTCGATCAGAATAAAGTAGATCCAGTCTTCGTAAATGAACTTTTTAATACAAACTATATGGAGATTGTCATTAAACCTTTAACAAGGCGAGCTGCGCAACCACATCTCAATTCGGAACAAGTGCAATCTCTACGTATTATCCTTCCACCCCTCGACCTCCAAACCAAATTCGCCACCATCGTCACCAAAATCGAAGAACAAAAAGTCCTCGTGAAGCGAGCCATAACCGATAGCGAGCAGCTTTTTAACAGCCTGATGAGCGAGTATTTTGATTAGGCAGGTGAGCCCATGGCCGGCAATTTTGAGTTTCTGAAGAGCATACCCACTTATCGTCTCTTTGCCACGGCTTGTGTCGAAGCGGAGAAGGTGTTGCCTGTTTCGCCGGCCATGTCGGCGGTGGGGAGCAGAAAAGCCCTTGAGCTGGCGGTGAAATGGGTCTATTCGGCAGACAACACCATTCAGAAGCCGTACCGGGATAACCTGCAGGCGCTGATTCATGAGGAGAGTTTCCGCTATGCGGTTAACCCGGTGACCTGGCCGAAATTGCAGTACATTATCAAAATAGGGAACCTGGCGGTCCATACGGGGAGGGTTATCAGCCGGAATGACGCCGTACTTTCCCTGGCCATTTTGTTTGAATTCGTGCAATGGATTGATTATTGTTACGGCGAGGATTATCAGGAACGGGTATTTGACGAAAGGCTGATCCCGGAAGCCGCCGGTGACCTGAAAGCAGCCCATGAAATTGAGGCACGGCTAAACGCGGAATTTCAACGGTTTAAAGAGCAGGCCGAGCAACTCATTGATGAAAAGGATAAAGAGATCGCCCGGCTTCTGGCGGAACTTAGGGCAAAGAGCGCGGAGCTTACCGCCCATAAGGAAGCGCATAGAGCGGAAAGGGTATTCTCACCGGAGGACCTGTCGGAGTTTGCCACGCGGAAGAAGTACATTGATGTGGATCTGAAACTCATGGGCTGGCGTTTCTCCCAGACCGACCGGAGGGACTGCGTCGAGGAAGAGATGCGGGTGGTGGGGATGCCGCGGGAGTCCGGCTCCGGGGAAGGCTTTGTCGACTATGTGCTCTGGGGGAAAGACGGGCTGCCGCTGGCGATCATCGAGGCCAAACGGACCTTTAAGG
>DATCJV010000076.1:0-24855 GCA_036562625.1 Bacillota bacterium
ATTCCGGGTCATTCAAGACTTTCAATAAACCCTCGCCGTATTTTTGTATTCCAAGATATTTGATTCCATCGGCGATATGCTCTTCCGGAGAGATGAACATCTCCCCTTCGCCAGTTTCTATCCAGTCGGGATTACAGAAAAACCGCAGTTTTAAAGCTTTAAGAAAAGCTTTGCTCAGTGAGATCTGATTCTTTTCAATCTTTGACAAATTACCAGGAGTCATCCCAATTTCTTCGCTAAAAGCCGATTGGGTGAGGTTTAGATGTTTTCTTAATTGCCTGACCCGATCTCCGGGAGTTGCATATTTCATTATAATTTTTTCTCCTTGACAAAATTTCATAATGAATTTATAATATAACCAAGAATTTCCTAAGATTGTTATTGCGGCCAATATGAACCATTACGACACCGCTATTCTACTGTTGAAACTGGACAGCCGCTGTGGATGTAACCCAACCAAAACCTAAACAATCAATAACACCACAGACCAATCTGGTTGACGGGTGTTATTTGATTGGCGGACGAAAGCGCGCCAAAGCAAAACACAGATGAACGACTGCGGGGGCAGCCAACCTTGGGCAGTCGTTCTGCCGGAATCAGCGTTTTCGTCCCTTAAGTTTTATATACATATTATACCATGCCCCGGTAGGCGTCGCAATCTTTTGAAACTTCACGAGAAACCGGTTGGTTATTCATTTCCAACGTTCCACTATTAATTAGCCTACCAGTAATATTTCTGCAAAAGGAATAGGTCGCATGCTCCCAATCAAAAACATACGAATGAAAATCCTCAAACGAAAAATCATCCCCGCCCGAGCACGTCTGCAGGCGCTCTGGAACGCCAAAGGCCGCACTGACGCTGAAGTTCTAAAAGCCAGTGTGGAACTGGATTTATTGCTCAATAAATATCAGCGTTTATTTGATGAAAAGAAAAGAAGACGCCTCTAAATCCTCGCCCCCGCCCCTTTTTAGGCCATTTACGACCCCACTGCCCAGTGGGTTTTTTTCTGCTTATCCCTTTGCTTATCCCTGTACACAATTTGCTTTAGTATAATAACAGGCGTTCAAAAAGGGGGATTCCAATGAAGATTTACTGAGAGGAATTACCTGACTGGATTTTATAGTTATTGCAGGAAAAATTTAGGAACTGGCGAATAAGAATATATGCTCGTACATGGCTTCACCAGTGGATACAAACCGTAGACAATGGCTTCACGACCGGCATCCAGTAATAAAAGGCAAGGAAGTGAGGACATGGATTGGCGTACCTGTATCACCTGGGCAATCTCCCTCGGCCTGGCCGGAACGGTATTCTTCTGGGGAAACATGAAAAACCTTCAATCCAGGGCGGAACGCCTCAGACCGACAGTGCTCATTCTCTTGTTTTCAGCCGTGATCATCAGTTCCTATGATATTCTCGACTCTCCGCCCGTCGCTTCCCACCTGTCGACTTTACTCTTATCATACCTGCAAAACCGATGGATCGCTTTTACCCTGGCCCTCCTCATCAAATCCTTCTTGGTATACTGGATCGTCTATTTTCTCCTGGGCATGCTCCACCAGAGACGCCTCTCCCGGACTGTGGCGAAGATCTTCGGGCTCGAGTTCAGTCAGGAGTTGACCCCAGAGACGGTCACCAAGGCGAAGGAAGGCTATAAAACCCTGGAAGAACAGTTTGCGACTCTGACCAGTCTGAACCGGGAGATCGCCGAGTACATCTCTTCTCCCTTTGAAGAAGAGATCATCGGTGAGACGATGGAGGAAACAGTGGAGAACTTCAGAGACAAGATCAGGAAAATCCTGCAGACCGCTTATGCCCAAGTCAAAGGAGTCAAGCTGTACGTCATTCCCGCAGACAAGCAAAGCATCAACCGGCTGGAGGAGAAACTCGCCGCAATTGTGGAGGTTACTTGGAACGGTGATGATGTCTTGACCATCAACCAAGAAATCGGAGTAATCGCCTACAGCCTGGTCTCCGGGTTAGAAAGTATCATCGTGGTCGACCCCAGAGCCGGGAGTTATAAATTGACGGACGCGGAGATTTGGTCCATCGGCAACCTGCTGATCGCGATGGCCTCCATCATCGGCTGGGCCTTGAAAGAACACCGGGCCTAAAGTATAATGAAAGTGAAATGAGGTGAGCTTGATGACGCGCCCATTATCAAAGAGAACATCCAAAACCAAGCTGATCGGAGTAAAAAAAGCAGGCGTCGGCATCATCCTGAAATCATCCAATCCGAAGCCTGCCTACTTTAAAGATATTGAAATCGTCCTGGAGAAGATCGCCGCTTCCTACGAGTGGAAAAAGTAATTTTTCTTCTTTTTGGCACATAACTATCCTTGTAAGGAGGGATGGTTATGCGCTCGCCAAAAAAGCAAACAGGCCGCTTAAAAGGCTCCGGCCAGTTCAATCCCCCCCAGTCCATGCAGGATATTAAAAGACTGCTGGATCTGATCAAGGTGAAAGAACCCAAAGGGAAATAAAGCCGGTTTGCACAGACCTCTGAGAGAGAGGTTTTTTTATGCTTATTTGCTGCTGCAGTTGGATTGGCGCGGTAACACTCCCGGTCAGACGTTTTAAAGCCTAACCGGTGTAGGCGCTTACGCAAAACAAGAAAGGAACCGTTCGGGTTCCTTTCTACATTTTAGATGTTCCTTGCGAATCGGGCTCCATGGCCACACTAAAATGGAAGTTTTGGAATGATTGAAAACTTCGTGTACCCGCTGGGGATCTCAAACAACTCGTCCGGCTGCTTACCCTCGACGATATTCCGGTACTCAATGGTTGAAGTAACCTTCCCCCTGGCGTTCTTGGTCTGCGTCTTGACCGCAAAACCCAGTTCTTCCGAGAACCATTGGACCAAAATACCGTATTTCCGTTCTTTATAAGTATACTGAATTATCTGGCAGGGGTAGTCGTTGGAAAGTGAAGATTCCAGTGATGTTGATGGAGTTGCGATTCACACCAAGCCCCTCACTCATCCGTTCTTTCAATATTCAAGACAAACTTCTCCCCTTCGTCATCACCAGGTTTCAAAGTGATAATGTACTCCTTTTCCTTCTTGCCTTTGCCCAACTTAAATTTCTCATTAATGGGTAGGAACTTTTTCTTCCCGTGATCAATCCAGACCCGGTCTTCAGCTGTAAATGCTCCGTCTAGATTCCAATCCAACAAATACACGTCAACTGTTCTTTCTTTACTCAAAGGATACAGTCCTTGATAATAACGGGAATAACCTATATGAGACGAGATTTCTATTCTCACCTCTGCCGTTGATTTTTCATCTTCGCGGGCAGGGTCGGCTTCAAGCGAGTATTTAACCTCTAATAAATATTCCTCTCCAGAAGCAGGTTCAATAAATGAAACTAAAGCACTCCCTTCATGCCGGGCAGGATAATCGTCCTCCAGATTAACTCTATCCCCATCCACATAATTCTTCTGTGCGATGACAGTAAAGGGGACCTCTTTCCCTTCTGCGTTTACAATCTTTAAATAGTTAATGTCTTGCGGCGGTCTCTCTCTGAAAGAGACTTTAACTGTATAAATATCCTGGTTCACTCTAATTCCTTCAGTGAATTCCAAGAGGAGATATAAATCGGATAATGCAATATAATCCCCACTTCCTAATAATGCTGAACTAAATACATCAAAGACTATGCCGATAAATCCCGGGTCATCCTCAGGAAAGAAATCTGAAGATTCATTCCCCCATTTGCTAAAACCGTATATCTGCCGATAGGCAAATCCATCGCTTTTGCGTTCCACTTCGACTTGGCCCGCGAGATCATAGGAGCTTAAATCCACACATCCTGTCATGCTAATCAGTAAGAAGATGACCAGTATGATCCGGACTGCTCTATAATGCATAAGTATAACCCTCCAGTGATAATCAGTATTAGTTAGAACTGCCTTCCCAGAGACCATTCCACCGACCACTTTGCCGGAGGGAAATTTAACACACTAATTTGGACTTGACCGCTAACACAACCAGCGTAAAAAGGTAATAATATTCTAAAAAACCTGATGTTTTTTGCACAATATAACATAATTGTCGTTTTCTTTATTATTTTGTCGTTGACAAAAATAAAACCCGACCGTTGTAAACGATCGAGTTTTCAACCAAGGTTCTTGTTGGCCTGGCATTTTTTATTTTCTCTAGAATGCCTTTGCTTCTTATAACTGGCATCTCTACCCCTCTACCTCTTAACATAAAAACATTAAGATAACATTGTATTCTATATATAATAAACTTTTCCTGCAAATTTTTGTATAATTTTGTTAGTTATAATAATATTTCTGATTTGTGCCAGCTTAAAGCCTTAAAAATTTTTTGTCATAGATTTAGGTAAGGGAGTACATAACTGGATGCTTAAGTCATTATGCAATCCTCTCCTACAGGTATAATCATGCTTATCCAACACCCGGCCGGCCTGCGAAATAAAGCCCAGAGAGGGCGTGAATATTGATTAATGGCTTAAAATATCATATAATTTATCTCATGTTTAATCCTTTTCTGGATGCTTATGGATGCGGGATCGACCGGTTTAGGCCCGGCAGTGAAGATTATTGAGGAGGTCATATGGTGGAAACAAGGGAAAAGTTCGCATCCCGTCTGGGATTTATTCTAATCTCCGCAGCGTGTTCCATTGGCTTGGGTGATGTTTGGCGATTCCCTTACATCACAGGGCAGTATGGCGGAGGAGTTTTCGTCCTGATCTATCTGCTTTGCATTTTTGCGCTGGGGTTGCCGATCATGACCATGGAGCTGGCGGTCGGACGGGCCAGTCAGAAAAGTATCGCTACTTCCTTCAATGTGATGGAAAGAAAGGGACAGAAATGGCATCTGATGGGGTATGCTGGTATCGCCGGAAATTATCTGCTGATGATGTTTTATACCACCATCGCCGGATGGATGCTGGCGTACTTCTACAAGTTCATGCTTGGACAGTTTAATGGCCTCAATACAGAGCAGGTGGGACAGGTCTTTGCCAATCTGACGGCGAACCCGGTAGAAATGACTGTTTGGATGATAATTACTACAGTATTTTGTTTCAGTGTCTGCTCCCTTGGGTTGCAGGAGGGTGTGGAGAAGGTCACCAAGGTGATGATGGTTTTATTACTGGCGATCATCGTGGCGCTCGCCGTAAAATCCATGACCCTGCCAAACGCCGGGGAAGGCCTGAGCTTTTACTTGTTGCCTGATTTCCACCGCATGCAGGAGAACGGGATCTGGGAAACGATCTACGCTGCCATGAGCCAGGCGTTTTTCACTTTAAGCTTGGGCATTGGTTCAATGGCAATCTTCGGGAGCTACATCGGAAGAAAACGGACGCTCTTCGGCGAATCGGTGCATATCGCAGCGTTGGATACGGCAATTTCCCTGATTGCCGGGTTGATTATCTTCCCGGCCTGCTTTGCTTTTGGCGTGGACCCCGGTGAAGGCCCGGGCCTTGTCTTTGTGACACTGCCCAATATCTTCAATTCCATGGACGGCGGAAGAATCTGGGGCGCGCTCTTTTTTATCTTCATGACCTTTGCCGCCTACTCGACAGTGATCGCGGTCTTTGAAAACATCATCGCCTTCGGCATGGACCTTTGGGGCTGGAGCCGGAAGAAAGCTTCGGTCATTAATATGTTTTTAATGATCATTCTTTCTCTCCCCTGCATCTTAGGGTTTAACGTACTCAGCTGGTTTCATCCTTTAGGAGAGGGCACGATCATTCTGGACCTGGAGGATTTCATCCTCAGCTACAATCTGCTTCCTTTGGGCTCTCTCGTTTACCTTCTTTTCTGCGTGACCCGCTACGGGTGGGGATTTGACAACTACCTGAAGGAAGTCAACACCGGTCAGGGCCTGAAACTCCCCCGGGCGGTCAAAGGATATTTCCAATGGGTGCTGCCGGTGATCATCTTGATCGTGCTGATCCAGGGATATATTAACTTCTTCAGCTAAAAAGAGAACACCGGAGATTATAAATTAAAAGGTGTAACCCCACTCTATTTAAAATAAATAGGTGGGGTTTTTTGTGTCTGTTTGCACTACCCCTTTTAGTCCGTATTTCTCCCATGTAAAAATACCCGTGTTTCGGCGCCCCCCGGGATGGTGTGGCTTTCATCAATGGTAAGACCAAATCCCCTTTGCCTTCTCCCCTTTACCCGACCACGCGCAACCTCACCACATTCCAGGACAAGGCGGGCAACTCCGCCAGCACCCTCTGGCCTTTGACCGTCGTTCTTCCCTGATTATGGGGTTTTACCTTGTCCGGATCTTCTTCCGTATTGGTGGCTTTGATATCCTCGTGTTCCAGGACAAGATGTTCGATTAATTCCAAATCACCCAGGTTATTTAGGGTACACTCCAACTCCAGGGCGGCATCCTGACTACGGTTCACGGCAAAGAGAGTGATTTCTCGCTCATCTTCGGACAAGACTCCGATTGCTTCGATGAAGTTCACCCCTTGATGCTGATCTGTATCATAAACCGGAGAAATGAGCACCGGCCGCAAGACTGTTCCTCTTCCGTATCTTGAAGCATGATAATACGGGTAATAGATCGTTTGTTTCCAGGCGCCTCCGCCGGGGCTGGTCATAATCGGGGCAATCACATTTACCAGCTGGGCCAGACAGGCTATGCGGATGCGGTCGGCGTGTTTGAATAAGGTAATCAGGAACAACCCCACTACCAGCGCATCTTCAAAGGTATAGACATCCTCCAACAATCTGGGGGCTTTACTCCAGGGTTTGACCTTCTGATCCTGCGCATTGGAATGATACCAGACATTCCATTCGTCAAAAGATAGATAGATCGTCTTTTTGCTCCTTTTTCGGGCTTTGACATAATCGCAGATGGCAATGACGGCTTTGATAAACTCCTCCACCCGGTTTGTTTCCGCCAGATAATTGGCGAGGTTATTCTCGCGGTTCCCCAGATATTTATGTAATGAGATGTAATCCACATACTCATAGGTATGGCTGAGGACAGTCGCTTCCCACTCCGCAAAAGTCGGCATCTGCTCATGGGAACTGCCGCAGACCACCAGTTCAATCCCGGGGTCAACCTGCCGCATGGCCTTGGCGGTTTCCGCAGCCAAGCGTCCGTATTCTTCGGCTGTTTTTTGCCCGATCTGCCAAGGGCCGTCCATCTCATTCCCCAGACACCATGTTCTGATCTTATGCGGTTCTGCGTACCCATGTTGCCTACGCAAGTCACTCCAGTAGCTGCCGCCGGGATGGTTGGTATACTCAATTAAGTTCCGCGCGGCATCAATCCCCCGGGTGCCCAGGTTAATGGCGAGCATGGGTTCGGCGCCGACTTGCCGCGTCCAGGTCATAAACTCATTCAACCCAAATTCATTCGTTTCAATACTGCGCCAGGCCAGTTCCAGGCGGGCCGGCCTCTGCTCAACAGGGCCGATTCCATCTTCCCAGTTATAACCGGAGACAAAATTACCGCCGGGATAGCGAATGATCGGCACAGCCAATTCTTTAATCAGTTCCATCACATCCGTGCGGAAGCCATGAGCATCCGCCTGCGGATGACCCGGCTCGTAGATTCCAGAATAGACAGCCCTCCCCAGATGTTCGATGAATGATCCAAAGAGCCGATGATCCGTTTTGGCAATTTGAAAATATTTATCCAAGTACAACCGGGCTTTATTAGCCATTCTTCCACTACCTCCAGTTCTCTATAGTCCGGACGAATGTTGGTTTTTACGCTTACGAAGATTCCCCGATTACCAGTTGGGGCAGGATCTGTTCATGTCTGGGCGCAAATTCTTCGCCGGCAATACGCTTGAAGAGAGTCTCCATGGCCTCTTCAACCATTTTTTCTTTGAAGAGATCCATCGTTGTCAACTTGGGCCGTGTATAGCCGGCCACACTATTATCATATCCGACGACCGCCATATCCCCGGGTATCTTTAATCCCAAATCATGCAGGGCGTCCAGCACTCCGGCGGCCATTATATCGTTATAGACAAAGAGCGCGGTCAGATCCGGACACTTCCGGTAGAGTTTATGCGCTAAAGCATATCCCTCTTCCCGGTTGAAGCTTCTTCCTCTTTCAATATAGCTCTCTTTTACTTCCAGCCCGGCCCCGGTCAGGGCTTTTTTATAGCCCTGTAACCGTTTTTCTGTGGTTTTACTCGCCTTGATCCCGATAAATCCGATTTTCTGGTGGCCTTTCTCCAATAGATGCCGGGTGGCCAATTCCGCTCCGCCGACATCATCAAGGGTAATGGTATCAATACCGGCAACCATCCGAGCGCCCGCCAGTCCGACCAGGGGAATCTTCTCTTCCCGCAGGGCCTCAATAAACCCGTTTTCAATAATATCCCAGGTGAGGGTGGCGATCACCCCCGCTACCCTGTTTTCAATCAAAATGTCTTTATAGAGTTCTACCCGGTCAGCCATGCTGTGGGTATTGCAAAGGTAGACTCCGTACCTTTTGGCAAAGGCTTTATCTTCAATCAGTTGAGCCATTTGCGAGAAGAACGTATTGCTTACAGTAGGTACAACATAGGCGATGGTCTGGGTCTGTTTTCTGGAAAGCGCACGGGCGATGCGATTTGGCCGGTAATTCATTTCTTTGATCGCCTTTTCCACCTGTTCCGTCAGTTTCTTGCTGACCTTTACCCCGGAATCCCGGTTAATCACTGCGGAAACAGTTGCTACTGACACGCCGGCCTGTTTAGCTACATCTTTTATCGTCGCCATCTTGGTCCTCCTGCTTCACACTAAATTAAGTTATATATCTATTCTATCATAACAAGACAATCCCCCTTTTTCTGTGGGCTTGTTCTTCGCTACCGTCCGGTATATAGCTGTGGCTTGAAGTGCTTTTGCAATAAAACAAACAGGATCAACAGAGGCAGAATCGTAAAGAAGCTGGACGTCAGCGTCAGATTGTAAACAGGAAAACCTTGCGGATCGGTGATGGTGGTGATCCCCAGGACCAGCGGCATCCTTGCCCTGCTGTTAATCACCACCAGCGGAAGAAAGAAGTTGTTCCAGATCCCGACAAAAACGAGTAAAAACAGGGTAATCGAACCGGGGATCAGATTGGGAAGGCCGATTTTAAAAAAGATCAGTAAATCATTGGCCCCATCGATCTGCGCTGCGTTAAAGATCTCTTCCGGCACCTGATTCCAATAAGCAATCATCAGATATACACTGAAAACATGGACAAAGCTTGGCAATAACACCGCCAATCTGGTATTGAGCAATTTCAAGTCCCGAAAGAGCATAAACAGGGGTAAAGTGGTGGCGAATACCGGAACCATGGCAAACCCCAGAATCAACAGAAAAAGCAGCTTCTTCCCATAAAAATCATACCGTCGAAAAGCATAACCGGCCATACAGGCAAGGAAGATCGCGATCAAAGCCCCCAGCCCCGCATATAAAAATGAATTAGCCAACCACTGAAAGAAGAGGCCGTTTTGATAAGTGAAGATTGCCCTGACGTTTTCCAGAAAATTGTTCGGGACCCCGGGAAGCAAGGATTTCTGGAATAACTGACTGACATTCTTGGTTGTGCCAATGGCTAGCCAATAAAAGGGAAAGATGAAATAGACCGCCAATAATAACATAATAAAAGTGGTCAAGATCGGTTTGCGCACATTTGCCCCTCCTCGCTTAGGGATTAATATAATACCCTGTCATTCCTGCCCGCGTCAGCACTCTGCGCCAAACATCATGGCAGTAATTGCGATTCTCCGGTCAGCATCTGTTTGGTCGCTCTGTGTAAAATATACAGCGAAAAGCTGAAGGTGAGCAAAGCCAGGATCAGCCCCAGCGCCGCCGCATAGGTAAACCGTCCTTGCGCGAAAGCTGAATTATAGATATACATTGCCGGGGTGTAGTTTGAGGGCAAAACAATCAGCTTTCCCAGCATCCACGGTTCATTGAAGACTTGGATGGCGCCGATGGCATTGAAAATAAACAAGGTAAGGCAGACGTCTCTTAAGAACGGCATTTTAATTTTGAAAGCGATCTGCCAAAAAGTAGCCCCGTCCAACTGGGCTTGCTCGGAGTAAGCTTTGGGAATGGCGATTAAGGAAGAATAGATGACGAACGCGGTATACCCGGTAAAAGCCCATAAGGTGATTAGCAACAGGATCAACTGCAGGTTTGGTCTGGTCAGGATCTTGGTCCCGGAAAAACCGAGCAGATCAAGGACCGGCCGAAAAGGGGACATGGAATCGGAGAAGATATATGACCAGACTATGCCGGTGACGATCCCGGGAATCGTATAGGGAAGGTAGTAAATAAAACGATATATGCCTCCGCCGTGTTTTTCCATTTTTTCATATAAGAAGGCAATGAGCAACGCCAAAAAAAGCATCAAAGGAACCTGCACCGTCAAAAGGAAAAGCGGAATCCGGAAAGACTCCCAGAACTTCGGATCCTGAAAAAGCGTGACGAAGTTCTGCAGACCGATGTACCACATTCTTGCCCCTCTTTGCCCATAGAGAGACAGCTTGGCGCTTAAGGCAATCGGATAAATCACCATAGTGGCAAAGAGCAATAAAAAAGGGGCGAGAAAGAGATAGGCCTTAATCGAATCTAACGTCTTTTTACTCATCCTTTTTTTCGTCGGCATTTTGTCCATGATCATTTCCTCCGTCATCTGCTCCCACCTCCGTCTGTCAGAAGTTGACCGTAAAACAGCATACGGGGGAGGAGACTCCTCCCCCCGACCGCTTACGGTAATTTACCGGTAATCACATTGGAGTAGCCGAATTCCTTCATGGTTTTAATCACTTCCCTTTCCCACCTGGGTAGAATATCGGCAAACCGCTTAATTTTTCCGTCAACGTACTCCTGGATGAGAAGGCTTAGACTCTCGTCCACATTGGACATAATCGGTAAAGCGACAAAAGTGGTATTCACCAGCTGATGGGCTTCCCATAAAGTCTCGCAGATGTTCTGACCGCCAAAGTACGCATCCGGTCCGGCCACCTCATCAATTACTTCTTCGTATCTGGTGGAAACCATGATCGGCAAATTACTGTAGTTATGTAAGCACTTGAGGGAAGTGGGATGGGAGTTTAACCAGTTGACAAAGATCGCGGCTGCTTCCGGGTTTTTACAATGGGAGGTCACATAGAAACCGGAACCGCCGATCATCCCGTTATGGGGTTTCGCCGAATCCCATTGCGGCGGAATCGCTACCCGCCATTTTCCTTCTGCATCAGGAGCATTGTATCTGAGCCATTCGGCAAACCAACAACCGATTTCCACAACAGCCGTAGTTCCTTCATTCAAAGAATTATACCAGTCGGCATTCCACCACATTTCCAGATCGAGGACACCCTCGTCAAACCATTGGCCCCAAGTCTCAAAGACTTCTACGGCAACGGGGTTGGTAAAATGAATATACCAGTTGCCATCGGCGTAATCGCAAACCTTTCCTCCGGCCTCCCAAATCTGGCCAATCCACCACATGGCATTACCGATGGGCGCCGCAAAGAACTTCAGATGCGGTGCAGCTTTCTTAAATTTTCTGGCCTGTTCGATAAATTCTTTCCTGGTCTTCGGCACAGTCAGTCCATACTGATCAAAGAGATCTTTCCGATAAAACATGGCCATGGCGCCACTATCCTGCGGGGTCCCATAGACCTTTCCGTCCATGGCGCACCAGCCCAGGGCCGCCTCGCCATATAATTTCTTGAAGTTCTCCTCGGACAACCAGCGATTAATCGGCTGGAAAGCGCCGAGATCCATAAACTGCGGACCGTACGAGTATTCTACCATCAACACATCAGGCAGTCCGCTCCCGGCCGACAGCGCGGTCTGTACTTTTTCGTAATGCACGCCGAAGTCTTCCCAGACAACTTTGATATTGGGATAGATCTTCTGAAATTCCTCGATGGAGTAATTCTCGTTACTGGTCCATGCCCACATGGTGATGGTAGTCGGTTTCCCCTTATATTTGGGGTAGTAGTCAGCAGCCACAGCCGCAGATCCGACCAGCAGTAAAATTAAGGCAATCTGTAAAATCCTTCTCACTTCATTTTCCTCCCTATTTTTAATTTACCAACCTGCCGTTTCTCCAACGGCTCTCCTCCCCGGGGAATCTTCCTCTTCCCCCTGTGTCTTTTTTCGCCGTCTATCACCTCCAAGCTCTGCTCTGTTCTGGACAAGCGCTTCTTGTTACAGATTCTAACCGGTTAGATTTTTATGCAAAATATTAATCACCGCTTAAGTGAAATAGATTCTAAACGGTTAGATTATGCTTCAATATTATAAAATATTCTTTTTTTTGTCAAGTTTTCCTTAGATCAGTCTCGTTTCCACTCGAATTGTAAAAGAAGTTTCTAAGGCGTCATGCGCGATCTTGCTTTTGCAGTATCCTTGCTCCATACTTTGATCCTGTTTTCTCCCTGGCGCAGATCAGCGATCGGGCCCAGCACACTCTTTTCCGCCTTTTTTTCTCCAAAATAGTCGCGATCAAGTATTACTTCACTTCCATCCGGGTTTTCAAAATCAGCATCAGCCATCCTCACCCTCTTTAGGGTGTCAGTAGTTTGGATCTCTCCACGGATAGCCGTAAAATTCTCCGGGAGGCAACAGGCAAGATATACGTCATCTTCTTCCTCGGTAATACTGATTTCCGGGTCAAAGTCTTCCAGCACAATCTTTGTCTTTTCTTTTGCAAAAGGAACAGCCCCATTCAGATAGAGGTTGTTGTTAATGTAGACAGGCTGATTAACATAGTAAAATACCTCTACATCTCCTGGGGTTTGATGCACTTTCGCCAAGTACTCCTCCAGCGAGGTGGTATACCCATTGAACTGGGCGGTCCCAACCCCTCCCCCCGCCTCTCTCCCCACAAAGAGGTTATTATAAAAGCGGTCATCCCCACCGAAAATAACGGAGAAACCCGCTATTTTTGTGCTGTGGGGAAGGTGATATGGTGTTGACCGGTCGAAGACTTTCTGCTGAACCATTTTCCCGCAGATCAGATTATTAACATAAGCCCCGCCTTGGGAATAATTGTCCAAGGTATACTCTGAAGCAAAGATATTGTGGTCCACAAGATAAGGTCCATGACTGACTTCGACAAACAGGTCACGATTATTACGATAAAAGAGGTTCCGGCTGACTCTGGTCCCCTGGGCCTGCCAATCCAGCCATATTCCCAAGGAACAATCATGAATCCGATTATCATGGATCTGTACATCCAGGGCGGCATGCAGCTTAATACCGGCAATTTCATGTCCATAGAATTCTCTTTTCAAGGCAATATTGTAGAGGTGATTATTATAGATTTCACTGAAGACACAGCCCAGATGACCGACGATCCCGTTTTGCCCGCAATCATAAATGATGTTATTGCGAATAATATGGGAACCAACGGTCTCTTTACTCCAACCGGCATGTGTCGCACTGAATACCGATTCTATCTGATAGTTATATCCCGGTTTATCTCTGCGTTTTGTCCGGTAATGATCCCCTATTGAGCTAGGGGCGCCGATACTAATCCCGCTGCACTTCGAGTCATGGATTATATTTTCTTCAATGATCCAACCTTTACTCCAGTGGCACCCCAATAATCCCGGTTGTTCAGCGGTCGGGGGCGCCCAGGGCGTTGCCGCCTGCGCCATTTCAAAGCCTCTTACTGTAATATAGTTTATACCTGTTCTGTCCGGGTAAAAGCAGCATCTCCTGACATTAATCTCGACCAGCTCGGTAAGGGGATTATGGTCATGAAAATTTGCATAGATCGTGGTGTTTTCCGCGTCGACCTCAGCATACCAGAGATACTTCGTCTGTTCCGGGTTATGCACGGGAACTGCCTTGCCTGTCCAGTGATCGATCACTTCTCTCCTGACGCGGGGATTTCTCAACTCCGCAAAACTGCCGGCCTCATAAAAGGAGAGCCCGTTCAGATATACCTCACCCAGGTGCTTTCTTCTTCCTGTATCGGTCGTAACGAGCCAGTCACCGAAGATCTCTTCTGTATAGGGGTTGTAGTCCCCGAAGAAATCATTGGGGAGCACCGTTTTCCAGATGGACCCTTCAACCCGTACCCAGTCTTGGATCCGTTCGGAACCTTTAATGACTACCTTTTCTCCTTCCGCAGCCTGGTAAGTGATTCTCCTGCTATTACTTAATCCCGTGTTCCGGGGTTTCACCCATTCCCGGTATTCTCCCGCATGGACAATGATGGTATCCCCGGCCTGCGCCAGAGAAGCCGCCTTATTAATTGTTAGAAAAGGGTCTTCTCTTGTTCCCCGCCCAAAATCCGAACCGTTCTTCGCCACATGATATTCATTAGCCATAATTCTCCTCCTTCAATTTTTTCTCAGATTATGTTATTGACTTCCTCTGACCAGTCCGGAATCTATGTTTTGCGGTATAGAAAAACTATCGGCTTTCAAATCCCCTTATCTATATAGATGACATTTTACATAACTCTCTCCGACTTGATGATTCTCAGGTTCGCATTCCCTACAGACGGCTTTGACTTGCGGACATCTCCCGGAAAATTTACACCCGATCCGCGTATATTCTTTAGTCTCCAGGTCACTCAAGGCGATCTCGCTCTCCCAGCGGTCAGCCGGATTGGGTACAGGTATTGAGGCTTTTAACAATTGGGTGTAAGGATGCAACGGGTCATCCAGTACTTTTTCCACTGAGCCCATCTCCACAATTTCTCCTCTCAACATAATGGCAATCCGGTCACTGACATAATAGGCGGTTGCCAGATCATGGGTGATATAAATGATACTGACCCCTTGCTCTTCCTTTAGTCTTTTAAATAAGTTTATGATCGACATCCTTAAAGAAGCATCGATCATTGATACAGGTTCGTCGGTAATTAACAAGGACGGGCTGGTAATTAAGGCCCTGGCAATCGAGGTCCTCTGCAGCTGACCCCCGGACATCTCGCTGGGATATTTATCTTTGATTTCCGCAAGGGAAAGTCCCACTAAGGCCAAGGATTCTTCCACTAGCTGACCTTGGGCTGCCTTTGCCAAGTTTTTTTCGGTTTCATAGAGATAAGTATGGATTTTTTTCAAAGGATTAAAGGTTTCAAAGGGATTCTGAAAGACGGGTTGCACTTCTTTCATGAATTCCTTTTCTTCCTTAAGCTTAGAAATTTCTACACCTTTATATCGTATGCTACCGGAAGTAGGCGTTTCAAAACCCAGAATCAGTTTGGCCACAGTTGATTTGCCGCTGCCACTTTCCCCCGCCAGAGTGAATATTTCCGGTTTATCCAGTTCTAAAGAGAAGGCGACTTTATTGACTGCCGCTATTTTGGATTTGGCAAACCCCTGACCTTTGATATAGACTTTAGTTAAGTCCTCGACCATCAGTAGTTTGGAAGATGCCTCTTCGGCCCCAACCCGGTTTGCTCTTCTCGCTTCAAACTGAACATTTGTTAAGTCTGTCTTCATCTAGCGCCCTCCTTTCCGCAAGCAGGCTACCCGATGGCCTTTTTCCAACTCCAGTAATTCCGGGATTTCTTCTCTGCAGCGTACCGTGGCTTCCGGGCAACGGGGATGAAACCTGCATCCAGATGGCAGATGCACTAAGGAAGGGGGTGCTCCGGGCGCGCTGACCCGGGTTGATTTATCTCCCAATTGGGGTAATGAGTTTAATAGCATCAGCGTATAAGGGTGTTGGGGTTGATTGAATATTACATCCACATCTGCTTCTTCAACTATTTTACCTGCGTACATAATGGCCAGTCGATCACATAAATTGGCATGGATTGCCAGATCATGCGTAACCATAATCAAGGTATTCTGCTGCTCTTTTTTGATCTTTTTGATTAATTGCACTACTCCCCGTTGCACTACTACATCCAGAGCAGTGGTCGGCTCGTCAGCAAAAATGATGTCCGGCTTTAAAATAGTGGCCAAAGCAATCGTAAGCCGCTGTCTCATTCCACCGGACAACTGATGGGGAAAAGCCTGCATTATACTCCAGTCCAGTCCCAAGGCATCCAGATGCTTCTTTACCATCTCTTCAAACCGGCTTCGCTCCATGCTTCCAAGATGAGCCTGGATCAGATCTTGAAAAGCCTTTTTGATCCGTCGTACCGGATTTAAGACACTCATTGAGCCCTGGGGAATATGGGAGATCCGGACACCGCGCACCTGACGCCGTTGTTTATCATCTTTTAAAGATAAAATATTCAATACTGCATCGCCGAAATTGTAGATTACTTCTCCCTCCAAAACCTCTAACGGTGGTTTGATCAGTCCGCTGACCGCTTTTAAAAGGGTTGATTTGCCGCAACCTGATTCACCGGCAATCCCATATATCTCATCCTTGTTTACCTGAAAAGAGACACCGTCAACAGCTTTAACCCGGTAGCGACGGCCATATTTTTCTGTGACATAATAAGCCCTTAATTCTTTCACCTCTAAAATCGGCATGGTTTCACTCCTTTTTGATCAGCTGCAGTCTGGTCCTGGGATCAAGATACTCGCTGATGCTGGTAGAAAGCATATATAAGGCAAGAATCAACACAATACAGATGATAATTGGGGTCAAAATCCAATTCCACTTTTCCAAGAATATAGCCTGGTATTGCAAGGCCCAGTAGATCATCGTCCCGATGGTGGGGGTATTTAGATTCGAAAGTCCCAGCATAGATAGGGTTACTTCCATTCCGATTACCCAGATGACATTATTTATGGTCGCGGCCAGAATTAAAGGGATGATATAAGGCAGATGTTCAGTAACAATAATCTTGGATGTTTTCATTCCTGACAAAATTGCTGTTTTCGTAAATTCTCTCTCCTTCAGACTTAGAATTTGCGAACGAAAAAGCCTGGCATCCCAAGCCCAGCCAAACAAGCCAATGATCACCCCCAGCACAGTAATGCTTAGCGAAGTCCGGAGGATACTGGCGATCAGTATCAAGACGGGAAATAAAGGAATGATGATAAAACTGTCGTTGATGGTCATGACGATCCGGTCAAAGTAGCCTCCTTTATATCCGGCCAACAAACCCAGGACAATTGCGATTATCCGGGAAAGGGAAGCTGCAATTAATCCCAGTAATAAAGAGTTTTTAATGGCAACCATGGTTTTCCAAAGGATATCCTGACCCATAGAATTGGTACCCAGTGGATGTTCCCAACTTGGAGGCAAGTCCCTGGGAACAGTATTCCAGGCTTTCATATTATAAGGTGAAAATAGAGATATTAGCGCGATCATGATAAATAGCGTCAAAATCGAGGATCCGAAGATAAATCGTTTGTCATGATTGAATAATTCCTTGATCACCCTGGACATCTTTTCTCCCTCCCTATTGATACCTGACTCTCGGGTCAAGTAATGGGTAGATCAAATCGATCGCCAGCATAGCAGTAGAAACCCCTACAATGGAAAAGATATTGATCCCCATAATCAAATTGTAATCCCCGGCTAAGATGGCTGCATACAGCAAATTGCCTATCCCCGGATATGAAAATACGATCTCCGTAATTAAAGCGCCCCCAAAGATAAAACCGAGGTTCAGGGCCAAACCTGTGATCTGTGGAATAAGCGCATTCCGCATAATATAGTGAAGAATAATCTTCCTTCTGGGCAAGCCTGAAGCCTCGGCATAAACTACGTAATCTTCCTCCACTACATTGGAGGCCACATTCCTCATTTGTAAAAACCAGCCGCCGATCTCCAGCATGACCATGGATAAGATGGGCAGAAACGCATGTCTGAGCAGATCAAGGAGGAATTTAAAGTTGAAACCTATTTCAGCTCCCATACTATACCCCCCGGCCATCGGAAAAACAGGAAAGACAAAGGCCAAGAGGATCAATAAGACTAGGGCCATAATGTAGTATGGGATCGGCCTCATCCCCATGGCAAAAACTTCCATAAACCTTGTCAATAGTGAATTGGGGAAGCTGACCTTGATTCCCCCGAGAATCGTCCCGATTAACCAGGAGAGCATTAAGGATACTAGTAACAATCCGACTGTCCAAGGTAAAGAGGTTTTTATTAGCTCAATAACAGGGGTGGGAAACTGGGTGAATGAAGGGCCCAGATCCCCTGTACACAACCTTTTCCAGTAAGTCAGATACTGTTGAAACAGACCGCCTTTCAAACCATACAATTCCTGCAGTGTTTCTCGCATTTCTTCCACAGCCGCCGGATCCAAGTACTGGCCCTGGGCGGTCATGCGATTCAGCTGGTGTTCGACCGGATCTGAAGGCAATAACCGGGGAATAATGAAGACCATGGTAATTCCGATGAATAAAACAGTTATATATTGGATGAAGCGCGGGATGAAATATTTCTTAAACACCATCAGCCCTCCATAATAGGATATTTTAGGATATTTATTGCATTTTTTATTTTTTCAGGAGCCTCCCTGCAGAGGGAGGCTCCTTCAACTCCTTATTTCCTTCCGGTAGGCTCCAGGAACGGTAAGATGAACTTAAAGTTAGGCCAATGGTACCAAGGGACGGCGTAAGGATTTTCACCGCCGGGGTAGTTTCGCCAATAATAGGTGTCCAGGCCCATAAAACCGGGGAAAGAGGCCAGTGAAACTCCTGGTTGTCCGTGAATTAATATTTTCGCCGCTTCTATTCCCAGATCGATTACTTCAGGATCATCGTAGCCTGTGTTTTCCATTTTCTCGATGACCCGGTCCAAATCCGGATGAACCCATCTTGATTGATGGCCAACCCGTTTTTCACCGATCGGCTTAAAGTAGGATGACTTAAATTCATGAAATGCCCTGTACAAATCGATACCGGCGCCAAAGGGCTCTGAGGCCGGTTGACCGCCCACGACCTGATAATCACCGGTCTCTGTTAGTGATTCAACCTGTTCCGTCGGTCTGGCTTCACAATCGATCCCGAATTCCTGCCACTGATTGGCGATGGCAAACGCCCATTTAAAAGAGGGGTTTGTCGCGGAAGTAAGACAGACCAGCTCAATTTTCCACGGTGTGCCATCGGGTAATAACCATTTACCATTGCTATTCCGGGTAAAACCATTCTTTTTCAAGAGTTTTTCCGCAAGGTCGGGGGAGTGTTTCCACCAGCCGTAACCGAACATCTTTCTGATCTCTTGCTCTGTTTCAGGAACCGCATATCCTCTTTCTCTGGCTGCCTCTGCCATTTCAAACGGTAGATTGGGATTATAGGGTTTATACCGCTCACCGTCCACTTCAATGGTATACTCTTCGAGCCAAGGCTGTAATCTCTCATAATAGGTTTCATAATAGGGTAATAGAGCCGGAATGTAGGCCGGCGAAAAGGCTACAGCCCCATTATAGGCGGTCAGCGCCAGGCTTTTCGCATCCAGCGCCAGATTTAAAGCCCAACGTACCTCTCTATTGTCGAAGGGCTTGACCAGAGTATTGAAGGCTGCCCCTGTCACACACGGATGCAGCAATTCCGCCAAGGGGAAGTCCTTATAGTACCCGCGGGCATGTTTGTTTTTGGCCAGAACGACCTGGAGCGATTCAGGGGTCAAATCAGCCATGTCCAGCTGATGATTGATTTGTGCCATCGCCTTTTTGGCGGCGTCACCATAGTATATAAACTTGACATACTTTGGCGCCGGCTTTCCATAGAGCATGCCAGTTGCTGTCCTTTGCCAATCTTCTCTTCGCTCATACAGGAACCAGTAACCGCCCAGATCGTATTCTACGAGTTTATAGGGGCCTGTACCGATCGGCGGATTGAACTGAAAACTTAACGGGTCCTTCACCTTTTCAAAAATGTGCTTCGGTAAGATGCGGCAGGTGCCCCACCTGTCCAAAAGCTGATAGTGGAACCTGGAGTTGGCCTTCTTAAGCTCAAATACTACTGTATAGTCATCTGTTTTATATACTCGTTTAATATTCTGATTAAACTGTGTGTGGTAGCCAAAACCCGGAGTATCCATACAGAGCTTAACAGTGTAGACTACATCGTCGGCAGTAAATTCTACACCGTCACTCCAGAAAATTCCCTCCCGCAGATGAACCGTGAGTTTCGTAAAACCGTCGGTATAAATCGGATTTGTTTTGGCCAGTACATTAATGATCTCTCCGGTAACATAATCCGCCATCCATAAAGGATCCAGAATTAATTGCTGGAGGCCTTTATCATTTCCTACCCAGGTAGCCCAGTAATTAAAGTTTCCCGGATTACCTACTTTACCGGTGAGAATATCCGCGATTAGCATTTCATTACGAGGGGGGTTAATCGCCCATATTGAACAGGACAATATCAAGCAAAGAACAGTCAGAATCAGAAATAACGCTGTACTCTTCGATTTCATTTTTTCCTCCTTAATAATTAATTACTTCAACCGCCCGTCTCACGACGCTTAACACTCTTCATCTCCCACCCCTCTCCTTTGTTGTTTTTTCTGAATACTTTTAAGTATGCCAAACCGGTCTATTTATCTTCTAATCTGTATATTATATTTTCTAAACGGTTAGATTTATGCTTAAAAATATGAACCATGAACCGACTCACACCGCTGAGGCCAGATCAACTCTAAACGGTTAGATTTATCTGCAAAAATATTAAATAAGATTTAAAATCTTCTAGATATTGAATAACATATGGCGCGGAGTTTGTCAAGTAATTCTTCATCGCCTCTTCCTTCACCTCAAGGAACGTAACAACCGGGCTGAATCGCTCCAGTTCCGCAAAAAAAAACCGATGCTTGCGGCATCGAACCAAAAGATATATCTATTCTCTCATCCAAACCTGCACAGAAAAGCAAGTTCTGATCATAAAAATAGGCAAAACATCAAGAAGTCCAAGAACCATAGTGTAGTTGACAAGCGCCTGCCTAATGAAGGCTGGTCTGCTATTATCCACAGTATGAAGCGGGAAAGATGATTAATAAATCATCGAAGACAATTAAGTCAAGACTTCTTCCTCACTGTAAAGATAAATCCAAAAACCAATACCCATCGATTAGCAGGCGTCCCTTTGCTTGCAGGGGCAGGGGAAAATTGAAGATCGGGCCGTCGAAGACCACAGTATGAAACTCTCCTTCCTCTCCGGCCGGATCAACTCCCCTCTTTTCCAGCTCCAGCAGGAGCTTTGCATCGAAGAGCCGGCCTAAAAAATCAGGAGTTAAGATGCGGTCTTGAACGGCGACGATCATGGCCTGAAATCCGCAGTCTAAAAAGTCTTTAACTACTTCCACACGGGCCCGCGCCGGAGCCCGCTCTTCCTGCCAGAGAGGAAAGACCGGTTGAATCCCTGCTTTTCTTGCCACCTGCTCCACCCATGCTTTATGCTGTTTCAGGTCGATATCGCCAAAGACTCCGACGGTAATCCCCCGGCTCCTCAGGTCACAAAGGGCGGCGGTGAACACCTGCTCATAGGTTTCCCAAGAGGCGCGCTGAACGGTCAGTGTCAAGCCCAGGCTTTTCGCCTGTGCGGAAAGGACCTCAACGGACAAACCGTGAGCATGGGAGCGTGCTCCGTTCTCGATCAGCATGGTTAATAAGGCCTGAGGGTTCAACCCGCTCTGCCAGGCCCGGTAAAGAGCCAGACAAGAATCTTTCCCCCCGCTCCAGGAAGTGAAGAAAGGCGCTCTTCTTTCTCCTTCTACCGGGTTCCCCAAAGACACCTTGGTAGGCAGGCGTCCTCTCCCGCTGTGTTTGAACTCAGTCATCCTGAACTTATTCATCCCGAACTCATTCGTGAGCTCATCCAGGCTTTTTTCAGTTTTTTGAGCGGGTTATATCCAAGGTAGAAACGGAAGAAATTGACGATGCCGCGGAAGAACTCATCAAGCATGGTGGTAAGATACACTCCGATTAAACCCCAGTTCAGACAGAAAATAGCGAATGAAGAAAATCCGAGGACAAAGAGGGTTCCGTAGATCTGGGAATACAGCATCCATTTGGTATCTCCGGTGGCTCTGATCGCATGCCCGGCGACAATATTCGAGGATTGGAAGACTAGCAAGATCCCGGAGATGCGAAGGAGCTGGGCAGCTCTGGTCACGACCCCGGGATCGGTGGTAAAGAGCTGGAGCAAAACACCGGGAAACAGTAAGAAGAGCAAACCGCCCAAGGCGGAAGTGAGTACCGATACTTTCAGCGCATAAAAGGCGATCCCTTTTGCTGCGGCGAACCGTTCTTCACCCCAGTACTGACCGACCATAGTCATGGTGGCCTTGGCAAAACCCATATACAGCAGTACAGGTAAGTTTTGTAAGCTGGTGACCAAGGTATAGATCCCAATGGCCATGGCGTCAATTTCATTCAACAGCCGGACCAGCACCAACTGGCCTGATTGGTAAAGTAAAATCTCCAATCCGCTGGGGATACCGACCCGGGCGGTCTCTTGAAATAACCGCCACCCTGGTTGGAAGAGGGCTTTGAGGGAGAGGCGGAAAGGCAGGTTCTCCCGGAGGAAAAGACTGTAAAAGAGCAGGCCGACGCCGAGCAGGTTGGAGATTACCGTGGCCAGAGCGGCGCCTGCCAACCCCAAGGCGGGGAACCCCCATTTCCCAAAGATAAAGAGCCAATCCAGGAAGATGTTGCTTACACTTCTGAAGACGCCTGACATCATGATGGGACGGGTGGCGCCCACCCCTTGCAGAATTGAGGCGGCGGCGTTTTCAATCCCGAAAAAGATCAGGTAGACGGAGAGGATCCTGACATAAACAGAGGAGTATTGGCGCACCTCGCCACTGACTCCGAAGAGGGAAAAGATCCGGTCGGCGCCAAAGAACCACAGGAGAAAGAGACCGATAGAGATCAAGGAGAAATAAAAGAAGGCCGCCTGGCTCAAACGCCTGGCCTTGGTATAGTCCCTTCTACCGGCATTATGGGCGACCAGCACCGTCAAGCCGGTAGCCAAAGCAAAAAAAGTGTTGAGCATGGCGTTGAAGGGAACCATCACGTTGCCAACGGCCGCCAAATACCTGGCATCCAAGTTGCCGACGAAGGCCCTGTCCACTAATAACATAAAGTGGTTAGTAATTCTCTGGATCATAATCGGCAGGGCAATGGCAAAGATCAGGCGCCGTTCGGTGAAACGTCTTTTGTCAGTGTTACGATGCCGGTCGGCGGTATACCCTTCGTCGGTGTTATGTTGTTCATTCATGCCAATCTTATGTCGCCGGCCGACGTCATGATCTCCGTGGGTATTAGATGCTTTCATAGTCTGTCGCTCCCTTCTCCCCCCGGTTGTTACAAATCCAAAAAAGAAAACGCCTGATGAAGATTTCGCCATGACCTCGGCCCGTACCGTCGGCAACTTCTCCATCAGCAAAGCATCTCCAGCCCAATTATAGAAGTAAACACCACTACCGTCAAGTGAAGACTACTCATCTACCGGTAGATGCCTTTTCCCGTGGAAAATGGGGAGAAAAAACTTCGACCGTCAATGGCGTGGAATTACCGGATAGTCGAGGAAGCAAAGAAGAAAAAACCCGCATGGCGCAGGTCTTAAGAGGAGGCTTTGTTATATTCATCAGTAGTAAGAACAAGTTTCTTTACATGTTGTGCACATAAATAATTACACCAAAATACTTCCTTCTGTCACTCTGGGTATTAAGATAATGCTCTGGTCATTATTGCTCAGATCCTGACCTCCATCACAGTGGTTTGCGGGGTCACTTTCCCATGGAAGAGCTTGAGCTTTTTTACTGCCGACATATTTGTAATAATCAGTGGGGTGAGGGTGGATTTACCATGTGCGGTAATGAGATCCAGATCAAATTCCATCATCTTTTCTCCGGCTTTTACCTGTTGATTTTGGGTGATAAAGGTTTTAAAGCCCTCTCCCTTCATCTCCACTGTATCGAGGCCGATATGGATCAGTATTTCCAATCCTTCTTCAGTCCTTAGTCCAATCGCGTGCATAGTGGGGAATACCTGGACAACCTCTCCGTCTACCGGGGCGTAGAGCACGCCCTGCCCCGGTTTGAAAGCCAGACCGTCGCCGACCATTTTTTCGGCAAAAACCGGATCAGGCAACTGAACCAGATCAACTGTTTCTCCATAGACCGGCGCTTTGACTTCTACAGGTTTCCTTTTGTTGAAGAGTAGACCGAGCATTCTTCTTCCTCCTTTGCCGGATACAGCGCAAAAGTGTTTGCTCCATGCTTTTACTTATTTTAACTTCGACTTAATGGCGTCGGTACTGGCAGAAGATGTCCCGTACACCCGGCCAAAGCCGCTTATCTGTTGATGGAACGCGCCATACGGGAATAAGTATGCCTTCTTCCCCGAATTGTCATGCTGTAGGTCATGATATTTTCCGGAACAGCGATCCCCGGATACCCGGCGTCCCCCAGGTGATGCAGATCAGCGCCAGCCATTTTGCACAGGAGCGCCAAATGGCGGATGGTCTCAGGATCCGCGCCCTCCTGGGAAGTGCCGATGGTGGTCATGACCAAGACTCCCTGTTCATGGGCGAGCTTTACCAGGCTCCTGACATATTCCAGGGTAAGGCCGGGAACCGTACCCGGAGCGGGCACCAAAATCAGATCACAGCCTGCGGCGGCAAAGGCCAAGACATCGTCCGGAGTGATGATTCCTTCGCCGCTCTCCCCCAAGATCCCGGCGGCATGCATCTTTCCGGCGGCGATGATCAGGTCGGCGCCCAGTTCCTGACTGATATTGCTGATGGCGTTAAGAATTCCTTGCTTGGAGACGGCGGTTCCCGGATTTCCGGTGAGGACAATCAGGTCAGCGCCCATCTCCCGGACTTGGCGGGCGGTGGTTACCGAAGCCCGGCGACCCGGAGGCAGGTTTGAAGTGGCCTCCTCTACGGGCTCCAGATTAACCCCGACTAATCTTCCGGTCAACCGCTTAATCTCCCTGATAATCTCCAGCGGAGCCGTCTCCGGTAAACCGTGAAAGACCGGATGCTCCGGATCGAACATATTCAGGAGAAGCAGGTCCGCGC
>DATCJV010000080.1:0-6141 GCA_036562625.1 Bacillota bacterium
TGTGTTGACAACTGAATATGTTTGTATTGCGGGGGGACTCATTTGAGTTGAGAAGGTAGAACCTGACCCTTTGAACCTGTCAGTTAACACTGTCGTAGGGAAGCAAAACGGTTAAAAATGATGCTTGCCTATTCAGGCAGGCATTTTTCGCATTACTGCTTTTGAGAGAGGGTGCGCTATAGCAATAAATTATTATATGCTGATACTATCGACGAAAGGAAGGAGCAAAATGACGAAAGTGGAGATCCAAAACCAGATTATTCAGGCAGTGGAGACCGTAAAACGGACGAATCCGATGGTGGGGTCGATCACCAATACGGTAACCATTAATTTTGTGGCCAATGCCCAGCTGGCCGTCGGAGGATCCGCGGCCATGGTGTATCTGCCTGATGAGGGTGAATTTTTGGCGAAAGCCGGTGGGGCGACCTATATAAACGTCGGTACCCTGCTACCTATCTATGAAGAGACTCTGCCCCATGTGGCCAAAGTATTGCACGAGACAGGCAAGCCATGGGTGCTGGATCCGGTCGCTGTCGGGGTTGGTGCGCTTCGAACCCGGTTGTTACGGGGGTTTAAAGAGTATAAACCCAGTGTGATCAGAGGAAATGCTTCGGAAATTATCGCCCTCGCCGGTTTGTGGGAGTTGGACGGCGGGACGGCCGTCTCCAAGGTGCGCGGTGTTGATTCCACAGATTCTGTACATGCAGCCAGGGCTGCCGCTGTTTCACTGGCCAAGTGGACAGGGGGGGCGGTGGCCGTCTCCGGAGAAACCGATTTGATCACCGACGGTTCGATTATCGCCTTTTCATATGGCGGGTCCAGTTTTATGCCGAGAATTACCGGGACAGGCTGTTCATTGGGTGGAGTCGTCGCGGTCTATGCCACCGGCGCCTCGCCGTTTATTGCGGCGCTGACCGCTACTGCGGTATACAATCTAGCAGGAAAACGCGCTGAAAAGCAGGTGAATGGTCCCGGAAGTTTTCAGATGCGGTTTCTTGATGAACTGTATCAGGCAACCGCGGCGGAGATTGCGAATAATCCATTTGACATTGAGGAGGTTTAAATCATGAACACCTTAATTGCAGTGTCCATTGCGCCTATCGGCATTGGGGAGGAACTCGCCTCCGAAGTGGCGGAAGTGGTGAAAGTAATCCGGGCGTCGGGGTTGCCGAACCGCACTACTTCCATGTTTACGGAGATTGAAGGTCCCTGGGATGAGGTGATGCAGGTGGTGAAAGAGGCCACCTTTGTACTGGCCAAGAAAGGGATCCGTACAGAAGTTGTGCTGAAGGCTGATGTTCGCCCCGGGTTTACCAACATGATGACGACAAAAGTTGATAAAATCAACGAGATTTTAGGAGGAGAAGATGAGCATTAGAAAAAAGTTTGATCTCTCAGCGTACTTGGTAGTGGGCCCCGAGAATACCAAAGGCCGGCCGGTGGCGGCAATCGTTAAAGATGCGGTTGAGGCCGGGTTTACCTGCGTGCAAATTCGCTCCAAGGTTGCTTCAGCCCGCGAACTGATTGAGCTGACCCGTCAGGCCGCGCAGGTGATTGCGGAAGCCGGGAAGACGGATGAAGTCGCGTTGCTGGTGGATGATCGACTTGACGTTGTCCTGGCGGCGAGAAAAGCAGGGATTAAAGTTGATGGTATCCATGTTGGACAAGCAGATATTCCCGTAGATGTGTGCCGGGAATACTTGGGTGAAGATTCCATCATTGGCTTGTCAGCCAGAACCCATGACTTATTTGAGTATGTCAAAACAGCCGATGTTTCCCAGATTGACTATTTTGGCGCCGGACCGGTGCATGAAACAAAGACAAAACCCGATTGTGGGCTTAGCCCGGATGGTAAAGTAATTACCAGAAGTTTTGCCGAACTTTCTGATCTGGCCAAACTCAGCCCGCTTCCGGTTGTTGTGGGCGGTGGCGTTAAACTTGTGGACATCCCTCCGCTGGCGCAGACCGGAGTTGATGGTTTCTTCGTGGTCACCGCGGTGTCGGAGGCGGATGATCCCAAGTCGGCTGCTGCTGAGCTTGTTAAAGCCTGGAAACAACACTGTCAACCGGGCCGCAGTAGTAAATAAACGACAGAATTCATCATTATGGCTACAGTTGAATCAGGAAGAATCAACCTGCACGATGGTGCAAGTGTGATTGCCGGAGCAATCTTTGACATAGACGGGACCATTTTGGACTCGATGTCAATCTGGGATCAGGCCCCCGAAAGGTACTTAAGGAGAATGGGGATCGAGGCGGAAGACGGTCTTGGACAAACCATGTTTTCCATGAGTATGCAAGAAGGGGCTGCCTATTTAAGGGATAGATACCTTCCGAATCTGGAGGAAGAGGCCATCATAGCGGGGATCAACCGCACTGTCGAAGATTTCTATTTTGAACAGGCGCCCCTAAAGGACGGGGTGAGACAGTTCTTAAAAGAGATGAAGCAAACCGGTGTCAAAATGGTGGCGGCGACCTCCAGTGACCGGCGGGTGGTTGAAGGAGCACTGCGCAGACTCAAGGTGATGGATTTTTTTGAGCGGATTTTTACCAGCACAGAAGTTGGAGCAGGCAAGGTAAAGCCCGATATTTTCTTGGCAGCAGCTGAATACATGGGAACATTGCCAAGTAATACTTGGGTTTTTGAAGATGCGTTGTATGCGCTGGAGACGGCAAAAAAGGCCGGTTTTAGGACCGTCGGGGTCTTTGATGCCTTTAGCGCGAAAGATCAGGAGAAGATTAAGGAGATCAGTGACATCTACCTGGGAAAACTGGCTGATTTTGACGGGTTTTTAAAAAAAGTATCACGAGTGAGTAGTTGGCGGTAGATTTGGAACCGAACTTTCCGCGAGGAGTTCTTTAGCGGGGGGATCTTACCGGGCCTGGCGGGCGCTGCTTGATTAGTTGATCAGGAAGAGGGCCTTTGCCCCAGTCTACAAATATCGAACGATAAATATCGAAATTAAAGAAGGGAAATAACAATGAGAAGATATGCGACGCAGATGGAAGCCGCGCGCAAAGGAGTTATTACCGAGGAACTAAAAGAAGTGGCGCAAAAAGAGCGGATGACGGTCGAGGAACTAAGGCCGCTGGTTGCCGCCGGGAAAGTGGTAATTTGCGCTAATAAAAACCATAAATGTCTTGACCCGCAAGGCATCGGCTCTATGCTAAAGACAAAGATCAATGTAAACCTGGGGGTATCCAGAGACTGTCGGGATTATGATCTTGAAATGGAAAAAGTGATGGAAGCCGTTAAAATGGGCGCACATGCGATCATGGATTTATCGTCGCACGGTGACACAAGGCAATTTCGGAGGAGGCTGACTGCAGAGTGCCCGGCGCTGATCGGGACCGTACCGGTCTATGATGCCGTTATTCACTACCAAAGAGACTTGGATCAGCTTACCGCACGGGATCTCATTGAGGTGGTGCGACTCCACGCAGAAGACGGGGTTGATTTTATCACTCTGCACTGTGGGATTACCAGAAAAACCATAGAACAGATGAAAAAGGGAAACAGAAAAATGAATATCGTTTCCAGGGGTGGTTCTCTGCTCTTTGCCTGGATGTGCATGACCGGTGAAGAAAATCCATTTTACCAGTACTACGATGAAATTTTGGAGATCTGCTATGAACATGATGTAACGATCTCATTAGGAGACGCCTGCCGGCCAGGGTGTCTGGCCGATGCTTCTGATGTATCGCAAATTGAGGAACTTGTCCGCCTGGGGGAGCTCACGAAGAGAGCCTGGGAAAAGAATGTTCAAATTATGGTGGAAGGACCGGGGCATATGCCGATCGACCAAATTGCCGCCAACATCAAAATCCAGCAGACCATCTGTGAAGGAGCTCCATTCTATGTTTTGGGGCCGTTAGTAACAGATATCGCCCCCGGCTATGATCATATCACAGCAGCAATTGGCGGCGCGCTTGCCGCTTCAGCTGGCGCCGCCTTTTTGTGTTATGTAACCCCTGCAGAGCATCTGGCGCTTCCTAATTTAGATGATGTCAAGCAGGGCATCATTGCCGCGAAGATTGCCGCTCATGCCGCGGACATTGCCAAAGGTGTAAGAGGGGCCAGAGAGATTGATGACAGGATGGCGGAGGCCAGAAGGACCCTTGACTGGGAGACACAGTGGGAGTGTGCGATCGATCCCGAAACGGCAAAGACCATTCGTGCCAGCAGAAAGCCGGAGTATGAAGACTCCTGTTCAATGTGTGGAAAGTTTTGCGCGATCAGAAGTATGAATAAAGCCCTGTCTGGAGAGTATGTTGATCTTCTATAGCTGAGGATCCGGATCGTTTGTCGGTTAATGGCGCTCGATCAATATTCAGGGCAGTAAGAATATACTGCCCTTTTGCAGAAAAGAGACGAGCGGCTGTAAAGTAGCAGGCTAATCTATGAAGGGCTGTTTGTTTAGGCAAGATAATCGAAGACAAAAGATTGGTGAAAAGGCATTACCGGATATACTCTTATGGAGGTAGGAAAATGAAAACGGCTTTAACCATTGCCGGAAGCGACTGCTCCGGAGGCGCGGGTATCCAGGCGGATATCAAGACTATGACCGCCTATGGTGTATATGCCATGAGTGCGATTACGGCGCTGACTGCACAGAATACGACCGGGGTTGTTGATATTATGGAGGTTACCCCGGAGTTTTTAGGTAAACAGTTAGACTGTATTTTTACTGATATTTATCCCGATGCCGTCAAGATTGGCATGGTTTCCTCAGCCGCCCTGATTGAAACCATCGCAGAAAAGCTCCATTTTTATCAGGCCAAGAACATTGTGGTGGATCCGGTAATGGTCTCCACCAGCGGCGCAAAGCTGCTACAGGATGAGGCAGTGGAAACGCTGAAAAATCGTCTGTTTCGGCAGGCGGTTCTATTAACGCCCAATATTCCGGAAGCTTCGATCCTGGCAGAAGTCTCCATAGAAGATGAGGATGATATGATTAAAGCGGCGGAAATCATCAGTACTCAATACGGATGCGCTGTTCTTTGCAAGGGCGGACATAATATCAACGATGCGAACGATTTATTGTATTGGAATGATCAGTACCGGTGGTTCAGAGGGGAGAGAATCAACAATCCAAATACGCATGGAACCGGGTGTACTTTATCCAGCGCCATCGCGGCAGGTCTGGCCAAGGGGATGGATTTGAATGCAGCAATCCAAGCAGCCAAGGAATATATATCAGAGGCCTTGAAGGCCATGCTTAATCTAGGCAAAGGGAGCGGACCGCTGAACCATGCCTGGAGGCTTGACCAGGAAGAACACTAAAAAATAAGGACATCTACCAATGATTCCAGTCTTTAACTGTAGGCGCCCATCTGCTCTGGAATAAAACGGGGTTGAACGAGCCAATCAATAAGAGAGTAGGTTGGGTTACAGGAGTCCATGGTGAATTTTTAAAGAGGCAGACTGCGGATGATTCCACAGTCTGCCTTTGTCTTGTCCAGAATGGTTAGAAAAAGTAACAGGTCAGGATTGTTGTTCCTGAACGAGGTGGTCTGGGTGAACTGGATGAAGACGGATTAGCCAAAACTTTCAGCGTGGTAAAAGGGAAAATACAAATTATTATGAATATTAAGAGGCTGGGAATAGGGCGTCCGGTTTTACCAGTGGTTTGTAGTAGCTTAAATTAGCATTGGTAAACAAGTTATCACTCTGGATATAAAGCAAGGAGGAATGCGTAATGAGTTCTCTTTTACTAGTTATTATTTATATTGCCTTTATCAGTCTAGGATTGCCGGATGCTCTCCTGGGTTCAGCCTGGCCATCTATGTATGGAGAATTTCAAGTGCCTATCTCATATGCGGGGATCGTCACGATGATTATTGCCGGTGGGACCATTATATCCAGCTTTTGCAGTTACAAGGTGATTCACAGGTTTGGAACGGGTATGGTTACTTTGGTGAGTGTGGCTATGACTGCTATTGCGCTGTTTGGTTTTTCGTACTCCACTGCCTTTTGGTTATTATGCATTTGGAGCATACCATATGGTTTGGGGGCCGGAAGTGTGGATGCGGCGTTGAATAATTTTGTCGCTTTGCATTACAAGGCGAAACATATGAGCTGGTTGCATTGCTTCTGGGGAATTGGGGCAACAGCCGGACCGTACATTATGGGGCTTTGTC
>DATCJV010000082.1:0-7138 GCA_036562625.1 Bacillota bacterium
AAGGCCAGATAAACCTGGAAGGCGGTGCGATCGTTCAGGGCGTAGCTGGACAAGAGCCCAAGGGTGCCCGGTGTCTCTTCGGCAAGATCATCCAAGAAGGAGACGGGATGCGTCTTCGCCGTCGGATTAAAGGCATAACCCGTACCCCACCCAATCGGAATTCTTCCGAATTGGATGTCCAGCTTTCCCAGGTTAACCATCCCCCAAAGGTGGTCGATTTTCAGGCTTAACTGATCCGAAGCTGTAGAGGGGGTGTCGTTTGACGATACTGGCAATAGGGTTGATAAATAAGCAGGGTGCCGGTTTCCCGTGCGGTAATCATTCGCCAGTTCCAGATGGAAGAAAAGGTTCGGGCCGGGGCGCCAATCTCCTTTCAACCGGAAATAAAGTACATTACCAATATCGTCCGCAGTCAAGTTCAGATTGTTCAGGATGTATCCATACACATTCACTTCATCGGTCTTCAGCCCCGTCAGCCCTGTGGTCTCCTGCGCCAAAACCAGGGAAGTGGCTGGGGTTAATAGGAGAAAAAGGCTGAACGCCGATGCCAGCACGTATTTTTTCATGGTTTTACCTCCTTATTAGGGATAGATGCCTCCCGACATCCACCGGAAAGTATCTCCCGTCGCTCGATACTCATCGGTCGTGATGAATCATAACCTGACTGACCTTTACCCGGCCACGGCAGAATGGTGTTCTCTGTAGCGCCTTGAATTTCTTTGTAAGCATTCTTAGCAAAGCGGAGGTTGAAAGTAGACCGCGCGACAAGGAGGTCACAAGCTGCTTTTGGCTCAGGAGAAACCATAAAGCGGTTGTCCGCTTTCAACCGGAGCTGTGCTCCAGAATACTCCAAGAAATTCACCGGCGCGAGGAAACACCATTCCGCCGCGGAGGGACACGACTGCTTAGCGGTAAAACCGGGTCGGGTTGAAGTACTTCTCGTCAATTTCCACATCATACTTGGCCTCGTTAATGACAATCACCGTCTTGCTGTTTTTTGCATAATTTATCATCGTCATCCTAGTGGCGATTTCGCGGCCGTCCAGCACTTTGATCTCCTCCATCATCAAATCCTTAAAGTGCCCTTCTTTCTCTTTGTAGTACTCGACCTTGATGATCATCAGTTTTTCCTTGTCAATGACTAAATTCACCCTTGCATAAGAGGATTCTTTCTTGGGCGTCCCTGCTAAAACCCATTCTTGATCCGTAGTGTCGGCAATGATAAAGTCATATTTTTCTTCCCATTTACCGGCGCTTAAGTCTTCATAGGAGAAGTCGCCGCCTACTCCCTGAATAGACTGGTCCTTTGATCTGCTGGCAATCTTCCGGACCCGGCCGGTGGAAGGGAAATAGATCCATTGGTCGTCGCCTTTGGAAAGGATCGTCAAGCCCTTGATGCTCCGTGGTTCAATAAAGGATATATATTCGTCTTCATCGCCTTTACTGTACCCCACCACCTCGAAGCTTCGGTAGTCGTTGGCGCCGGCGTCCGGGTAAATGAACATCTCCATCCGGGAAACACTTGTCTCCGTCGCCTGTTTCTCCTCGACGCGGCGGAGAATGGTCACCGCCTCTTCTTTTGCTGCTAAAACCGGACTGCCCATAAATACCCCCAGCGTCAGCACAGCCAGGAAGAACCAATTTCTTTTCATGAGAATCTCCTCCTTAATATTTTTTTTTGACAGAGGTCATCTGTTCTTTCCCTTCTCCCGTTCTTGCCACGCCGACCTTGTCTCCGGTGCCGGCTTTCGACCCGGACTCAACAGGGCCGGAGTAAGGAGCAACGCCGCTGTGATGCAAGTCGTAATCCCGAGAAAGAGGATCGCCCCAATGGAGGCAACTCCAGTAAATGAACTGATCAAACCCAAGGAACCGAAACCAATCATCGTGGTCAGCGCAGAAAGCAATAAAGCCTTGCCGGTATACCGAAAGACGGCGCCGATCTCTTCCTCCTCCACGGTAAAACGCTCCACAATATGCACACCGTAGTCAATTCCCATGCCAATAATCAGGGGGATAACAGCGATGTTAACCATATTCACCCGCCAGCCCAGCAAAGGATGGAGACCCAACATCCAGATCATCCCTACGGTGAGCGGGAAGAGCGCAAGTAAAGCTTTGCGGAGACTCTTCATGGATAAAAGGAGTAAAAGAAAGACGGTGAGGAAGATATAGACCCCGGCTTTGACTGTGCCGTCTCTGATCTCTTTCCACCAGGAAACCGCCACCATCGCCATGCCCGTGATGTGCGGGGAAATCTCCGCCATGCGTCCGGCAAAACGACGGAGCCCGTTTTCCCTACCCATAATTGATTGCTGCGGATAAGCCATGATCAAATTGCGTTTGCCGTCGGCGCTCAGTAATCGGGCACGAATCTCCTCCGGTAGGTCGTCAACTGTAATCTGCCTTTCTACGGCCGCCATTCGAGCAATGAGGGCGTCCATCGCGCGGGCAAAATACGCATCCAAGCGGCTGAGCCGGTCGGCATAGAGCACCGGATCTGCTTTCAGAAGACCAATCAGCCTCTGAAATACTTCCTGCCCCGACCGGCCGGTCTCTGCGCCGAGGATCTCCCGGATCATATGGTTACGTTTCTGCACAATCTTATTATTCTCACCCAAACCGGCCACGGAGAGGTCGCCGATTTCAATGATGTTCCACTCCAGGCGTTGCACCTCTTCGGTAAAGCGCAGAAGATCAGCGGGTGTATAGAAGAGTTCCTGATAGCGGCGGCCCATTCTCCGGATTTCTTCGATCGCGGCCAACCGTTCCTCCTGCTCTTCCGGGGTTGGTAGATAAGTGGCCAGAGATTCAACCCGGGCGATGTAATCCTCGGCTTCCAGTTTCTTCGTTAATGCCCGCGTTTCATCCAAGGAGGTGGTCACCGCCAAAGCCGAAAGAGGACACAGACCGTATCCATCCATCACTTTGTAGTACCATTTAATTGACGGCATCTCTTGGGGTTCCAGCGCCATTAAGTCCAGGTCAATCTGGTTTTGGAACATGGTGAAAAAGAGAAGGCCGGTGAGTAGCGCGCCCACCACCAAGACGGCGATCCGGTTCTTCTGGATAATCAAGCTCAGGTCAACTAAGAATCCAAACTCAACTACAGGAAGGCGGGACTGGGCCGGCGTCTTCTTCCCGAACCAGTACAGAAGGGCCGGCAAAAACAGAAACATCGCCAGAAAACAAGTGATAATGCCGATCCCGGCAATGATTCCATACTCGGCTAAGGACTCGGAGCCGGTCAGAGCCATCACAAAAAAGCCCACCGCTGTTGTCAACGCCGCCAAAAAAGTCCCCATGCCCGTCTTGGCGTAGGTCAAGTGGAGCGCATTGGCCGGGTCATGCCCCTCCTTGCGGTAAAGACCGAAATTTGTCACAAATTGAATCCCATAGTCAATCCCCAACCCGATGAGCAGCGCCCCCAGCGTACTGGTGAGCATATTAATCTCCCGCAGGGTGATCCCGATGATCCCGTAATTGAGGAGAATCCCCACCACCAAACTAAGCAAGGAAAAGAGCATCGCCCGGAATGGCTGGATGGAAAAGAGAAAGAGAAGGAAGATCACGCCCAGGGCCACTAAAGACGGGACCAGCATATCAAAGCGGAGGGCGTATTGTTCATCCGCCTGGATGGCAACGTCGCCCGTATACCCGATAGCAAGCTGAGGATAGTCCCTCTGCACCAGCGCGATCACTTCCTTTATTCCGTCCATAAACTTCACCAGGAGCGCAAAATCATCAATGGCAAAGTCGGGGGTCACGGTAAAGAGCAGCATCGAATTATCCTGACTGAAAGCATAAGCGTCACCGAGAATAAAGGCTTCCGCCAGCCTTGCTCCTTGTTCCGGAAGGTGGGTGGTTTCCGGGTTGCTTAAGTAATCCCGCAGAAGGGTAAAGAAGGTCTCCAGACCTCCAAGCATCGCCACGACCTCGTTCTCCTGCTTGCTCGTGGAGAGTTCTTCTTCGGAATTATCAAGGTAGGTCTCTTCGAAGGAATCATTCACCGCGGTTAGAAAAGGTAAGAAATTTACCTGAGTGAACCGGGTTTTCAAGTCGGCCAGATCCTCTGCCTCTTGTAACAATAAACCCCATTTAGTAATGAAATCTTTGTCCAGTTTCAGATTGATCGTCCTGATGTACTCCAGAAGCTCAGCCCTGGCTTCGATCTCCGCCACCAGATCCTCGGCGCAAGCTACCATCGCTTCCCGGTCAGTGCCCTCGACGGTGATGAAAAGCGAAGTTCCTCCGGAAAAGTGCCGATCAATCTCATCCATCATTTGTACTTGGGGGTTGTCAGCAGGCAGCATATCCTTCATCTTCGTGGTTACCTGGATATTTCTGGCGGAGATGATACTCAGCCCCACCAAAATAACGGTCACCAGAACAACCCCTTTATGCTGTTTGAGCACAAAGGCAGCTATACGACGCCAAAAATTATCCATTACAGACAAAACCTCCTTTGATTCGCTTTATATATAGAACGTTCGGTCTATTATGTACTAAAAAAAAGACATGACCTTCCCGTCCGGGCCTCAAAATAGTTTTGGATAAAAATATTCCATCAGCCCTGCGCTCAAAGCCTTCCAAGCCTCTTCCGGACTGAGCTTGTAGCGTTCACACCACCGATCGCGAAAGATAAAAAAGGTAAACAACGGAAGGAGAAATATGAAAAAAACCTCCACCTTCCGGCGGGGATTGTCGTTCAGCCATTTTTCAAGCTGATTTCCGCCAAAATCCCGGTGGATCGCCAGACCTTTATCCCAAATTTCGAACAAAGGAACAGACTCGCCCTGTTCCTTCATGGATTCCATGAAGATAATCTTGATGATCCGCCGGTTTCGCTCTGTTCCCAAAAATTGCATCAGCCCCATTATCTCTGGGAGCTGTTCCCCGGTTTCATGGAAGCGCTTATGCACTTCATTAACCTCCGGTTGCAGCATTTGGGCAAAGGCTTCATCAATCAGGGTCTGCAGAATATCTTCTTTATTTTTAAAATGATAATAGATGACCGACTTTGTAATCCCAACATTCCTGGCGATCTCGTCGATCCCCGTGGCGCTATACCCCTTCTCGGCAAAGAGTTTGGCGCTTACCTCAAGAATTCGTTCTCTGGTCTCCGTCCGCTTGACCCTCTTGTCTTCCATAAGCCGTAATACCACCTTTATTAACGAAAACCGTAATACCATGTTTTACCGAACGATCGGTCTAATAGTAACATGCCCAGCCGCTTTTTGTCAAGCGAATAACTTTAGAACAAAGAGGAAGCGGAAAACTGGTTATTTAATTAGTTCATCAGCAAGTAATGGTTAATAATCCGGCAAAAGCCCCTCGCTCTATAAGCGAAGGGCTTTTGCCTTTATAAAATCTACAAACGCCTTAAAGCGTAGATATAACCTTTACGCCGAGGTGGCTATGAAAGCTAAGGACGATTCTATAATAAACTGAAACTAAAAGACCAAATCGAAGGAGAGCGAGCTCCGCCAGGTCTCTGCGGCCAAATCGTAGGCGAAGTACCCACCGAAACTGAAAGGTTTGATCCCCAGGAGATTCAATTCACAGGCCACCCCGGAACCAACGGCATAAGCCGGATCGATTTCAGCGGATTTCTGATGATACACATCGACAAATTGCCGCCAGGTGACTTCCTTTACTTGCAGGCACTGGAAGATCTCGAGGGAATAAGGAAATTTATAGGTATAGTCCAGTTCCAAGGAGGCTTGGACCAGCTGTCCCGGCTTCTTCGCCAACGCGTCCTCCGGTTCTATCCCCCGGTATAACAGATGATGGGAGAAAGCCTCCTCCTTCCGGGTATTGCTGATAATTAGCTTCGGTTGAAGAGTAAAGCGTTCCCCCAAACCCAGCGCCAGGCATTGGGAGTATACATATTTAGTCTCCGTCTGCTGGGCGGAGGATGGAATATATAAATCCGCTTCTCCTTTCAGGTTCGTCCGCCCCCGGGCCAGAGCAAAGGTTCCGCCGGTGTGCAGATAGTCCAGGCCTTCCGCCCCCAGCCAGCCCAAAGAGGCGGTAAAGGACTGACCATAATACACCAAATCCGCCCCGTAACTCTGCCGGCTGCCATCGCCGGCTTGCTCCTGCTGACACAGCCTGCCGATCAGATCAAAGGTCGGCGTCAGCCGGATGAACCGGAGTTGCGCCTCGAGAGCGCGGGGCTTCCCTCCCCCGGTCAAGACTTGTATTTCCGTATTCTTCTGTTGAAAAAAGATCCCGTACTGCAGAGTGGCGCACTCCCCCGGCAAGAGTCTCTGTTTAAAGAAAGAGTGTTCTTTGCCGAAGTAAAGCAGGGGTTTGATCCGGGTAAAGTCGTAGATCAAGCGGTCGGCTTTGACATCACTGATTACCCTGTTCAGATCTGAAACATCACCGTTCTTAATTGAGGAATCTGCCGTTTCCTCCGGGGTGGCTGACGAAGGCGGGCGCAGCGGGATCCCCTTTTCAGCCAATACTTGTTTGAGCTGAGGCATCAATTTCTTGGCTTCCCTGTACCCTATAGCAATAAACTCCCCGGCCAAATGATAATCCATGAAGGAGTACTCCCCCACCTGACAATGGATGGTGAGATCGGAGCATTCGTCAATAACCCGCCTGGAGTTGTCTTCTTTCATGAGATTAATAAACCTGGTCCAGGCGCGAACCGGCAGGTCATATGTATCGTAAGGCAAGGCGTCAAAAGCGGTGGTGGAGATGACTACATCCGCGCCGAGCACCTTGGCGGTTTGGGCCGGAGTCAACTCCAAAATGCCCGGATCTATCAGATACAGGCCGTCATATTCTGCCACTGGAAAGAAGAGGGGGATCGCGTAAGAGCCTTGGATCTCACGGGAGATGGGACCGGCGGTATGAACGTATTTGACCCCATTGGCCAGATCATAACTTAACAGAGCGGTTGGAACGGGAAAATCCTCCAGCCTTTTTACAGGAGAAACACTCTCCAAGAAGAAATTGACTCTTCTGGTGTCAATGATGGAGCGGATGAAGGGATAATTCAGGTCAAACATGGAGGGCAGAAGATCACTGGTGACCAAGGCCTCAATTTCCTCCGGCTTCAGACCGCTACCGTACAAGACCGCCACGATCGCGCCCATACTGGAACCAAGCACCAGATCAACAG
>DATCJV010000120.1:0-2142 GCA_036562625.1 Bacillota bacterium
CAAGAACTCTGGCAATATATCTTTGAGATTTCCCTTTAACTGTGTGTAAGTTTCTGATAAGCTGGTATTGATCCACTTCGATTTTCACTCCTTGTCCCTCCCATATCTTTGGTTGTCTTTGCAACTTCCATGATACGGGAAGATGGTTTGTTAGTCGAGGTGGATCACTTTCTAAAGATCATTTTTACCGATTATGGATCACTTTAAGTTTAGCGTTTACACCCCGTAACGGACAAATTCTCGTACATTAGCAGGAGCGTTTTCCTGCCCGGGTTGCGTGGCCAAAATCAACCGCACAGCAAAAGCTGAAACCTGTGGGGGAACCACTACCTCTCTGACGGCTTTTTGTAAAACCCGCAAATTGTCTACGTTCAGCGCCATCTGACAGGTAGGTGTCTCTGCGCCTAAAGTCCGCTCCATAATGGTAATGAGTTCGCGCTCAGAGGGGTAGTTCACGATAATTTTGAAGAGGAACCGGTCAACTTGAGCCTCGGGTAACGGATATGTACCCTCCATCTCCAATGGATTTTGGGTGGCCAAGACCTGGAACGGACGGGGTAGTTCGTGGCGCTCTCCCCGGACGGTCACTGCTTGTTCCTGCATAGCTTCGAGTAAAGCGGATTGTGTTTTTGGTGAAGCCCGATTAATCTCATCAGCCAGCACCAAATTGGCAAAGATCGGGCCTTTTTCAAACCGTAGGGTAAAATCACCGGTTTTCTCTTGCATCACGATGCTATTTCCCAGTACATCCGCAGGCATCAGATCCGGTGTAAACTGTATTCTGGAAAAAACCAGAGATAAAGCATTAGCCAAAGTGCGCACCATCATGGTCTTCCCCAACCCGGGCACGCCTTCCAGTAACACATGTCCTTCACATAATAGGGCCAACTGAATCAGGTCCAGTACTTCATCCTGCCCCACTATTACCCGGTGCATCTCCTCCCGTAACTTTTTAAGCTTCTTGACGTTCTCTTCCACCTTTTTACTGTAATCCGTCATAATATTACCTCCTCGCCGTGTGTACACACTCCATGTATTCTTCACTCTTCCGGTTCAGCAGAGATTTTTTCCAATAAATACAGATAATAGTTCTTGACAAACTCTCCATACTCCACAGGAATCTCCGATTTTTCCAGAGCTGTCTCCGAGGCTTGCTGCTGAATCAAGACAAAATCGATCAAGGGAAGAGACGGGTCCACCCCGGGTAAGACATACTCAAAAAATTTTCCATCCTCTCTTTGCTTAATAATCGCCTGTTTATTCCAGTTGGCGCTCAGCTCTCCCCAATTCCTTTCTTCGCCACTACCTGTTCCCAGTTTATCATCGGCTTTACGCTCGCCCTCAATGGTCTCCCCTTCTTGCCGCCGGTTTGGAGTGGCCTCCGGATTACTAAGCCCTTGTTGCAAAGGTGAATGCTCTGCTCCCTGCTCCTGCCGGAGGTTTGACCCCTCCGGCCCGGTCTTGGACTCCTCTTTTTCGGAATTTTTTCCGTCTTCCGCTCTTTCCCGGCTCTCCCCTCTTCCTTGCTGTTGGCTGGGGCGTTCCGGCCGTTGTTGGGTATTGCGGTTTTGAGTATGCTCACTTTTCCCTTTTTTTCCGCTCTGTTCTCCCATCCTCTGACCAGCTTCGTTCGGCAGTTTGTGTTGTTGCATTAAGGCCTCGCGCTCAGAGTGAGTCTGCGCATTAGCCGGATCAGCAGCCATCTGGTTCTGGGCATACTCCAGCACTTCACGGAAGGCCCCGGCGTCACCGGAGCTTAAGGCCTCCACCGCCTGCTTGGCCAGTTCCGGGTGGAAGGAGGAGAGCATTTCCAGCAGTTCCGCAGTGGAATAGTCCAAAGGCACTTCCCGGTCTTCGCCAGTTTCTTCCCAGGTTTCCGATACTTCCTGCCGCAAAGTCAATTCTTGTAAAGAAATGGAACCGGAGTCTCGTGGTTTCCAATAAACAAGTAAAAGAAGGAAGACCATAATGGTGAGACAAGCCATTCTCATCTGCTTATTCAGGTATTGGGTAGGCCATTTAATCAATGGCGATGGATGGTGAATAATCTTACTGGCGTATAACTCCGCCTGCTCTATAATACGTTCATCAAAAGGCCCGGAGCAGCTTCGAGCCAGACACAGGTCAGCCGCGGTCAGAATC
>DATCJV010000122.1:0-3262 GCA_036562625.1 Bacillota bacterium
CTTCCCGGTAACAAGCGCCCGGACCCGCTCTTTCCCTCCTCACCTGGTAAGCACCTCCAACTCGCCGCCGGACCGGACCACCAGCAAGTACTCCCGCTGCATACTCCCGACCAAGCAGATCTCCTTCGCCAGAAAGGAGGAGTCTTCCCCGTCCGCCGTCAAACGCTGCCCTCCTCCGGCGTCTTCCTCACCCTCCTCCACAGGTTCAGGTTGACAAAGAACGATCCTTCTCTCCGCTTCACCGGCTAGTCGTAATCCCCTCACTTCCCTGTCCACCGCCTGATAACCGAAGTCCAGCCGGTAACGGCAGCCGCCTCCGGAGGCCGCAGGAGGATAAAAGACGGCCTGCAGAGTATAGCCGGGCTTCATCTTGCTTTCTATCTGCAATAACTGCAGATCACCGGTGATTTGCTGCAGATCGGCCTTTTCCACCAGCCGCTGGTGGGACCGGCCTATCCCTTGCAGCGTCAAGGAGTAGAGCAGAACGAGGACTGCTAAGACCGTAATCGTCTCCACCAAGGTAAAGCCGTCTTCCCGTTTAAAGCGATCCATCTCTCAATATCCCGGAACGGAATCCAGTTGATTGCCGGTTTGCGCCTTAATACTCCATAATCCCTTCAAAGCTTCGTTCTTCCGTCTCCGTCCACGCCCGAATGTCGGCATTGACTCCGGTTCCCCCTTCCTGGCCGTCGGCGCCGTAAGAGTACAACTCGAAGGTATTGGCCCCGCCGGTTCCCGGGTAAATATAGACATAATCGTTCCCCCACGGGTCCTTGGGCACCGGGCCGTCAATATATGGACCGTTCCAGCGTTCAGCGCCGCTGAAAGGCGGTCTTCTCAAACTCTCCAAGCCTTCCTCGGTGGAAGGATACACCCCCATGTCCAGGCGATAATCATTCAGACAGTTCTTTAACATCGCCACCTGAACTTGGGCTGTCTGTACCCGCCCTCTCTCCAGCCGGTTCCAGATGGAAGGCCCCACTACGGCAGTGAGCGCCGCGATCAAACACAAGACCGCAATCACCTCAAATAAGGTGAATCCTTCCTCATCCTTCCTTCTCAGCGTCCCGTTCATTACTGATTCCTCCTATTGCTTAATTTGCTTGCACGTAAACCAAACCCAGCTTGTCTAGAGTATATTGAAACTCATCACCGGCAGGATCACGGCCAGAGCAATGAAGAAGATGATCCCCGTCAAGACGAGGACAAGTACAGGCCCGAGTAGAGCAAGTAACCGCTCCATCCTTCGCTTGGCGTCCGCTTCGTAGAGGCGGCCCAAGTGCTCACACATCTCATCCAAATTGCCGGCTTCTTCACCGACTCCAACCATTTGCGTGACTAAGAACGGAATCTGCTCCTGCCTGGAGAGAAAACGGGCGAAGCTTCCGCCTTTCCTCACTTCAGCTTCGGCATCTGCCATGATTCCTGCCAACACCTGGTTTTTGATGGTCTTCTTCAACAGTCCGAGCCCCTCCAGCAGCGGAACTCCACTTTTTAACAGCATCCCCAGGTTCCTGGCGAATTCCGCCATATTAAGGCGGAGGACGATTACTCCGAAGAGCGGCGCTTGCAGCCAGAACTTATCCCAGGCCAGTCGCCCTCGGGGCGTCAGAAAATACCGTCTGCTGGCGAAGACCGCAATGAGGATGACCGCCAAAAAGAAAAGGCCAAACCTGCTCAACCCCCGGCTGAAATTCAGCACCACCTGCGTGATCAGGGGCAGTTCTCCGCCGGCTTTCGCAAAAAGCAGTTCAAATTGGGGGACGACCTTCCACAAGAGAAAGATCGTGGCCACCACACTTAAGGCCAAAACCATCCCCGGATAAGTCAGGTTCGAGACGATATTATTCTTTAGATTAATCTCCGCTTCCAAGGCAAGAGAAAGCCTCTTCATCACCTGGGGAAGCACTCCCCCGGCCTCCCCCACCTTCACCAGGTTGATATATAGCGGATCAAATACTTCTTTCTTCCGCTCCAACGCCTGTGAAAAGGAAGCGCCTTCATGCATCAGGAGATGCACTTCCTTGATTACCGGTCCCAGCGGATTCTCAGACAGCAAATTGACGAGAATCTCCATGGCTTTGTTCAATTGGATTCCCGACTCCAAAAGGCCGGTCAACTGTTGGGTAAAGGCCAGCAAATCTTCTTTTTTAAAGCGCCGAAGGACAAAAAAACCTTGACCGCCGCGGATCTCTTTAACCCTGATCGGTAAGAGCCCTTTCTTTTTCAGTTCGAGAATAACCTCGTCCCTGGTGTTCCCGGTCAGGCGCCCGGTGCGGATCTTTCCTGACCCTTCAGCCGCTTTGTAATAAAACTGTAATATGATGATCAACTGCCCTTATTTAAAAGATTTTGTCATCCAAGAGTTATGTCATTTAATAAAGAATTTTCTATCAAATACATAAAATTCCTGCTAAGCAAGAGCAAAATTCACCCCGGGCTTTTATCCGGGTACCGCCAAGCTGCCTACTGCATACAATAGAATTAAGCCAAAAGCGAGAAGCCCGCCCAAGCGCGAGCACTTATCCGGAAGGGGGTAAGGTTTATGGGATCCGTTGGATATGGAAATGACCTTTCGTTTCTGCTCTTCTTAATTCTGATCCTTTTATTATTGGGTGCAATGAGTTATTAAGGGATAAACCTGGTAAACAGGTGTAAAGAATGAAATACGCGCGTTCCTCTAGAACCTCTGAAGTCTTCAGAGGTTCTCCTTTAGTGGTTTTGGTCATCGTTTAGGTTAATCAAGGACAAAGAAAGAGTAAGAATAATGGATTTTTGATATTTTTTCTACAGATGGAATAATATTCCTTCTATTACTGACAATTTTTCCTGTCCTTCCCCTCGTTAGAGATATGTACTTATCCGGACGGATAGGTTAATCTGTTTCGGCTATAAAAGAAATAACCCGGATTACCGGGTTAATGTTTAGGGACTATTGTTTATAGCAAAATAGAAATAGAACGGGCAAGATGAAAGTCTAGCGGGAAAATGGAAAAATCCATTGCCAGCACCTTCATAAAAGTTACCCTTCTAATAAACCAATCTATACCACTCCTACCGAAAAAGGGGCTTTAGAAGTATTAAAACAATTTGAAACAACCTGGGGCGAAAAATGGACGTTCTATAATGCTCCCATAGTGTGAGACACAAAAATAAAAAAGTAAGTTATAATGGAAGCATGAAAAAGAGAAATCAATACTCAGCGGAATTCAAAAGCAAAATAGTACTGGAGGTACTCCAAGAAACCTCTACGGTTAATGAA
>DATCJV010000123.1:0-7001 GCA_036562625.1 Bacillota bacterium
CATGTTCAAAACTATGGTAGTCGCTTTTACCATCCAAAACAGTAAAAATTTTTTCTACAACCGAAAGGACTTTTTCTTCTACTAGACGAACTAAATCCATGAGGAACCTCGGCCTCCTTCTGGGGGTTTTCATTCTTAGGCAAATGTGAGGTTCCTCTTCTCTTTTCTATAGATCTCTCCTCCGTCAAATCTACAATAATTTTACACTAACATGGAAATTTCAGTCATCCGAGACTATCCACTCTACTTTGATGACAAATCAATATAAGCGCCGTCGGCATGCTCCGGAAGTTCGACCAAGATTACGTCCTGGCCGATCCGGATAATCTTATTCCAAGGAATCACGATCTCCTCATGCTTGCCGAATAACCAGAAAAACTTGCCGGTGCCGGGCGCAACCAGAGCCGTAATTCTCCCGGTGTGCGGATCAATCTCCAGATCAGTAGGGTACCCCATCTTCTTGCCATCCAGGATATTCACAATTTCCCTGGCTCGCAACTCCGAAGTCTTGGCCATCAAGGCAGTCCCCTCCCATCGCCCCTACATTATATGCAGAAGACAAAAAAAGAGTGCCCTGAAGAGAAGTACGCCCCTAACCTCTGCACAGAAAGAAGATTCTTTCTTCGTCCGGAGCGGGAGGAGTAAAGGAAAAAGCCCCAAACACCTCAATGGAAGAGAAACCGGCCTGCTTGGCCAGATCAACAAAGTCATTTATCGAATATGCCCTTTGGATATGAGTTTCGTGGAAATGACGAAAAAGCTCTCCTCTTTTCCGCAGAAAAAAATCCAACTCCATCCGGCAGATCCCGCTCTGTTGGTCAAAAGTGTTAAACCAAATATAGGCCGAGTTTTGATAAGTGTCCGCAAATACATTGTCTCCCAATACATTTGCATACTTATAGCAGGAGTTCAAGTCGGCAATAAAAACACCCTGCGGTGATAGAAGCTTTTTGACCCTGGATAATACTTCCTGTAAATCCTGTGGGGAAGTAATATAATTCAAACTGTCACAAAGGCAAGTAATCAAAGGAAACTCCGCAACAAGCTCCAATTCCCGCAAGTCCTGACAGAATAAACGAGGCCTGGTCTGGAACCTGCTCAGCCTCTCTTCCGCCACTGCCAGCATGGAAGGGGAAAGATCCACCCCTGTCCCTTCCCAGCCCCGTTCCGCCATGAGCTCCAGAAATATTCCTGTTCCGCAAGCCAGGTCCAGCACAGGGCCAGGTTGGGTAATCCCGTACCGTTGAGCCTGGGCAGTCACGTACGAAGCCCAAGCCGGATAGGGCAACTCCTCCATCATTTCATCATAGACCAAAGCAAAATCCTGATAAGAATTTATGCCTTCTTCATATCTATCCTTATCTACTGAGGGCATCGACACTCTCTCCTTCAGTCCCGACAATCCGGATCACTAGTTTATTTGGCACACAGAGAATGGACTCGCCTGGCCTCCTGATCCACCCGGTATGGGAGCAGATCCGACGGGGACAGAGCCCCTCCATGTCTTGGAGCCTGACCGCCCCGTTATCGACTTCAAGTACGGCTTGTCCGCGTTCCAATGGAATCAAGTACCGGCCGGACTGATCCGGGGATAACTCCAGATTCAATATTGTTTCTCCGTTAACGGTAACCACCACCTGAGCAGCGCGGGGAGAATCACCCCACACCCGCCATCCCATCAGTGTTAAACCGAGGATCAACAGGACTGCCATTAACCAGCGGTCTGCCGTAGTCAATGTGCTCCCCTCCCTTCCTTCCACATTTACTTCACAATTTCACCTAAAGCCTGCCAGAATACGACCGCCCCAATGCCGATAAAGAGAAAAGCCGCTCCCAACCGGAGATAAGGCGGAGGAATATAACGGGTGACCGCGTCCCCGAAGAGCACACCGATTAAAGTAACAGCGGCTAAAGCCAGGACCGACCCGGAAAAAACCTCCCAGGGCGCTTTGGATTGAGTAGCCAAAGTAAAGACCGCCAATTGCGTCTTGTCACCCAACTCCGCCACAAACAACGTGGCAAAGGCCATAAAAAAAACCTTCCAGTTCAATAAGTCTCCACCTCATTATCTAAATATATTTGCCGCCACCCCCGGACAGACTTATTATTACTCCCGGTGGAGACCTTTATTTTTGCGGTCGGAACAAATATCGGATCATAGCTGTATCTCGAAGAGGCAAAACATTATAAACTGGAAAGGATAAAAAAATAAGAGGGTTCCCGCCCTCGTCTTCGTTGAAGTATTGGGGTGAACGGAGGGATTCGAACCCTCGACCTCCAGGGCCACAACCTGGCGCTCTAACCAGCTGAGCTACGCCCACCATGTCGCAAAAAGTATAATACCATAATAAAGCTCATACGTCAATAGGGCAAAATCTGCTGAGCAAAAAGGGGCGAAAAACAATTTTCAAGAAAATTTCTCACCGCGCCCATCTTGTCACCGTCCAGATAAAAAATGCATACTACTGCGCAACAGAGATTTGCACGTTTTCCCGCAGCTCCTCACTGTACTTTTGCAATACATCCGGCTCACTGTCGCCTGTTTCTCCTCCCTCACCTTGATCCGCGCCGGAGAGCAGGTGCGGGGTGATCACGATCACAAACTCAGTCTCTTCCTTTATCACACTTTTGCTTTTAAACAATAAGCCCAACAAAGGGATCTCTCCTAGGATCGGAACTTTCCTCTCTTCAATGCTATTTCTGGTTTGCACCAGGCCGCTGATGACAATGGTATCGCCATTTTTGACCCTAATCGTTGACTGGGTTGAACTCTCGCTAGTCGCAGGCAGATCTGTCGACTCCGTAGGATCAATTCCTCCGATGGTCTGGGTAAATTTCGGTGAAATCTCCAGAGTAATCTCATTACTGGCTGAAATCCAAGGCACCAGCTTCATTTGGATACCGGTCTTGACCTCCACCAGTTTCTTCTCGGTCAAGGGCTCACCGTCGGCGTTGGTGATGGAAGAAGTAACTTCAATCGTCCGCGGATAGTTGGAGATACAGTTAAAATCAGCCGCGCACCCGTTTAAAGTGGTAATCTGCGGGTTGGCCAAGAGCTTGGCCGTGCCGTTCTTCACCTTTGCCTGCAGACCGGCTTTGATTTTCGTAGTGGCGGAGGAACCGGGGATTAACAGATCCGCGATCAGATCTCCGTCAAACACGATTTTTTCTTTAACATTTTCTGCATCTGTGGAGTAGGTCAGCCCCAGACTCCGGTCCTTGCTCCTGTTGATCTGAACCACCATCACATCAAAGAGGATCAAGGGGTTAGCCACATCAATCGCCTGCAGATACCGCTGTACACGATTGATCTGGACGGTGGTTCCGGTTACCGCCAGCGCATTGGCTTCTTTGATCACTAAAATATCATTCTTCGGCAGACTGGGTGGAAAGAGCTTTAAAGCCTCTTCCGCTTTGAGATGAGACAATCTGATCAACTCTGTCTTTAACTGGTTTTCCGGCCGGTCGACAGTCTCCAAATAACCCACGAATAACTGGTGCAGGGTGGGAGCGGCGCTCACCAGCAAAGCATTTTGTTCCTTGAAGAGGACGATATTGCCCCGGGGGAAGCTGGGGGGCAGGCTGTTAAAGACGTATTCCACGTTGGTATACTCCAAAGTGTACAGCCGGGATTCGATTAACTCCACAGTCTCCGGCCGCAGATTCGTCCCATCGCCGATTAAGTATACTCCGTCCGTTTTTTTATAGGTAAAAGGCGTTCCCTTCAGCAAAAAATCGAAGGCTTCTTCCAGAGTAACATCTCTGACGATCAGGTTGTTCACGGAGTAATTCACGTGGTTGAAGATGATGATATTCTCCCCTGCTTTCTGCGCTATCTCCGACAAAGCCTGTGCTAGAGGGGCGTTGGTCATTTCCAGATAGAATAATTTGCTTTCTTGGTCGAAATCAATGCGCATATTCGGTTGCGACCGGCTCCTTCTGACGAAATAATGGCCGGTTCGTTTTTCCAGCGAGAAGTTGTTCGCCTCCAATAGGGTATATAAGCCGGTTTCCAGAGGAAGCTCTTGAAAACGCAGGGTGATTGCCCCTCTGACCTCCTGTTCGTACAGGATGTTGATCCCGCATTGCCGGGAGATCTCCTCCAAAACCCGGGTGATGTCAGTATTGTTTACTTCCACACTCAATAGCCCGTCTTTATAGAGGATATGGGTCCGGCCCATACCTTTGGTAATTCTATAGACCTTCTCCCCTTCGCTGATTAGAGAGAGGTTATTGGTGGAACACAAGATATGTAAACCCGTCTGCAAAGGCAAGCTTTTGAAGAAAGCCGTCACTCTGCTCTGCAGATCGCTGTCGGTCAGGATCGAAACGCCGGTCCTCTCCGTTAATTCTCTGGCCACTTCTTTCAGATCCGCGTTGGCGGCGTCCAGGGAGAGCAACCCCTCTTCCCATTGCATATAGAAATGCTCGACCGGGCTGGTTTTTTTGGTGAAAACATAATAATTATGCTCTTTTTTCATATTGTACCCGCCCCGTTCGGCAATGACGCCCAAGAGGGTGGGCAGATCCACATTATACAGGGCAATGGTGATCCGTTCTTGAGCGCTGGAGGGAAAGATGATATTAACCTTGGAATCTTCGCTGATTCTCCGGAGAACACTGCCTAAAGCGGCGTCTTGTAAAACAGCGGTATACATCTCCCCCTCTTTTTTAAGCTCAATTCCATGTTCCAGGTTGGGAAGGATTTTGTATAAATTATTCTCCTGTTTAACCATGAAACCATATTCCGCCCCCAGGATCTTCAGGACTTGGTCGAAGGTGACCTGCTGCAAGTGGATGGTCACCCGTCCTTGCACCCCCGGATCGATCAATAAGTTAACCTGCTCCAATTCGGCCAAAGCCCGCAATACGTCATGGAGGTCGGTATTTTTAAAATCCAAATCTCTTTTGGCGCCGGCCGCTTCTCCACTGAAAGACAGGAAGCAGCAGGCTACCAGGATCAGCAAAGGAAGAGAAAACCGTTTCCATCGCAAAATACTTACCACAACATTTCCTCCCAACCGTTTCATAGTGTGGTGGATTAGTGCCCGGTAGATTCCTCCTGTATTTTTAGGATAATGTTTCCGCCATCCTTGGATAATTCCACTTGACTGCGGTTGATCCGCCTAACCTGCGCGCCGAAGAGCCAATCCCCTTCCTGCACAATCCAGCTCCGGTAAGGAGGCCTGGCCTCCTCCAGAATGGCCAGCCTACGCTCGCCGAGGATCAACCCGTTAAAGTACAGGCTGGGAAAGGCTTCGGGCGTCCGGGGACGTTCCCGCTCAGGAAAGAAGGGGTTACCGGCGATCACTACCTGATCCCGGAGGTTCTCCGTCCGCTCCGTAGAGACGCTGTTTTGAAGAGCCGACGCAGAGTAGGGAGGGGTTTGTGCAGTAGGGTCATAAATCCACCACTGCCGGAAAGAGTAAATAAAGAAAGTTAAGCCGCCCAGGGCTACCACGCCGGATAAAATAAGCATCTGTCTTGTCTTATCCTTCATCTTGCGCTCCTCCAACACCCTGCAGTCTGCCGTGGCCTCCTGCTTCTCCTTACTTTACAATAGACGTGTCCTTGGCTGCCTGCCAAGTGGAGATCACCAGTTCAAAATGTAACTTGGGTTCTTCGAAAGCCGCCTCCTCGCCCCGGGGTTTCCTTCCGGTCCGAGTATGCACTTGAAGTCTGTCCACTGCCAGATATTTTTCATGAAAAGTCAGCAACTTCAGGAAGTCAACCAGCTCCTGAAAGGCGCCTTCCCCCGTAAGCGTCATCCCCACCCGTTGCCAGCCTTTTGGCGCTGTTAGCCGCGGATGCATCCGCTTCTCCTTAATCACTACTCCCGACAAATCCGCTAATTCCAGAGAGATCGTCATAATCTCGCCGAGCACATGATCGACCGGGCCGGTGAAGAGTCCGGCCTCCCAGCGGCGAACCTCATTCTGCAAATTCGCGACCTCCACCGCGGTTGAGAGCACCGGAGGCTGTTGCTGTTTTTCCGAAAATAGCCTGTCCCGGGCCGGTCCGGCATAGCGCCACAGAATAACCGGTAAACTCAGGCCTATGACCAGCAGCGGCCAGCGGGATTTTTCTTTATCGTCCTGCTTCCGACAGGGTGTTTGCTGCTTCTTCAAGATTAACCTCCCCCAGCGGCCCGGCCAGAGAAAAGACTTCACTATGATGCGCTCCGGTGGTGATTCCCCCCCTGACCTTCAACCCCTTCAGAAAAGGGGAGGTCAAGAGACGCTGGTACAATTCACCGAAGACCGGAGTATACCCGGAGACCTCCTTCACCTCCGCCCCGTCAATCACCAAACTGTTCAGGACGGTTCCCTCCGGAGCGATGCTTGTCCATTCCCGCAAAAACCACAAAGGCGCCAGCCTCTTCTTTTGCAGGTCCGCATAGAAACGTGCTTTAGCCGTCAGCAAAGTCTTCTCCTGTTGCCAGGCAGCTTCCGCCTTCGCTTTCTTGGCCGCCAACCCCATTTGGAAAAGGACGCCTCCTACGATGAAGCAGAGGCCCACCGCGGCGATCAGCCCGGAATAGAGGAACCTTCTACGCCGGACGGCGCTTTCATCAGGAGTGAACCGGATCCCATACCCGGTGGCGGCCCCCATTCCCTCCAGGGCCAACCCGGTGGCGGCTACTGCGCCGGTGGTGCTGATCCCCTTCTCTCCGAGTCCCTGCAGGAAACCGTAGAGGGGCGGGTACCCCACCGCTCTCTCCTCCAGCCCAAAACAAGCGGCCACTGTTCTTCGTAAATCCCGGTAATCAAGGCCGGTGGCTGAACCCAACAAATAACAGCGCAGGAGCGCATCCTCCTCCTCTCTTCTGAGCAACAACCGGATGATCTTCAGTTCTCCGCCTAAGGCGTCCAGATTATACTCCTGCTCCGGCTTTAAAGGATTCGGAAAGCTCCGTAAGAAGACTATTCTGTCTTTATTGAAGATCCCGATCTCTGTCTCCGTGTCCGACACCTCAATATAGCCGTAGGTTCCCCGGGAAT
>DATCJV010000130.1:0-7578 GCA_036562625.1 Bacillota bacterium
GTTCCCCGTGGGGGAGAAGATCCAATTTGACCTGCATGGCGGCACAGGGGTGAGAAAGCGGGCCGGTGGTGTTGGAAAGAGCTTTCCTGGTCATGGCGGCCGGTAAAGATAGGCTACCGTTTCTACCAATGAATTCCCTCCGATCACAGGTCCAACTGCGAGAGATCTCCGGTCCGCTGGTATACATCCCTAAAAAGGCATAATATCCGGAGAAGGCCTTTTGCAAGACATTACGGGCCAGCAAAGCGCCGCTGCTCCGATCATACTCCGTAAGGAGAAATGGAGAAGTCTCTTCCCGGTGGACACCCAAAGTCCATTCCAGGTAATAAGTGACTGCTAACTCCCTGGCATAATCCTGGGTATTCCGGAGTTTCAAACTGACAATTTTTACAGGCGCATTTGTTGGCGCAAAGACTAAGGCAGTCTGGTCTATTCCATGACTCTGATGGTGAAAACGGGTGTAGCCTTGCCCGTGGCGAATTGTATAAGGTTCGCTGTCTCTAATGGGTAAGGCATTTAAAGACCAGAGCAGACCGGTTCTTTCATCCCGTAAATAACAAATCTCGCCGGAAGGATCCAAAACCGGATCATTTGACCAGGGAGTAAGCTTGTATTCCCGGCTGTTCTCAGCCCAAGTAAACCCTCCTCCGGATTCGGAGACCGTAAATCCGAATTGGGGATTAGCGATTACATTGATCCAGGGGGCCGGAGGCAAATCTTTAGCGCGCAAATGAATGACATATTCTGTACCGTTGGGAGTGAAACCGCCCCATCCGTTGAAAAAGACCAGGTTTTCCGGGGGATCCATTGGGACGATGACGTCCAGGTTGGGAACGGGAAGGTGAACTTGCCGGGAAACCGGTAGGTTTTGGCGAGCGTCCAGATTCAATTGTAATTGAGAAAGGAGCGAGCCTTCATCACTGTGTAGTGAGATGCGGGCCACGGTTTCCAATAGAATCAGATCCGCTTCCGGCATACCGGCTGTGGACAGGATAAAAATTTTTCCCTGCGCTTGCTGGGAATGAGGATCAATCGTTTCCACCAGGAGCCGGAGGTTATCTGTGAGGTTCTGCTGGTAACTACCCTGCTCTGCAGAGAGCAGGACTAAATCCGCAGCTAAACCCTTTAATTTCCAATAGCGATGGGCTTGTAGGATCTGTGCGGCCAAGTCCAGACCATCCTCTTCTTTGAGGTGAACCAAGACGATGGGAAGATCCCCAGAAATCCCGTAGGCCCAAAGTGCTGAGTGGTCTTTAACATTTTTCCGTAAATACTCATTTCGCCCTTTCCGACTATAGTTAAAGTAAAAAAGCTGCGCGGCTATAAATTGAAAGACGCTGATTTGTTGGGGCGTAAGGTTAAGCCTTCTTAATTCCAGGTGAGATTCGATCTGCGCTAAATCAAAGGTGTGCTGAATCCGGGAGGCGGAAGAGAAATGTTCAGCAAGGGCCAAGGCTTTTTCTTCAGAGGAAGCCAGGCCTGTGATGAAAGTCAACTGGACGGTAGCTCCGGGGTCCACCTCCACACACCGCCTGAGGGAAAGAATAGGGTCTAAAACTGCCCCGGTAGTTCCCGATAGACGTTGCTTGGTCTCGATTACAGTAGGAATGCGGTAGGAACTGCCTCTGCCCACAAAGCGCGAACGATCGGTCTCATATTCTAAGGGACCGATGGGTTTTCCGTGGACATGAACGCTATGCACCAGCCAGGCATTAGGAGCGGAAGTGCCGGTTCTCCGGTAAGCCACCAAAGCTTCAAACTCCGGAAATGCCCGAGTTTCTACAAAGAGCCGGCTAAAGGTGGGATGAGCTTGATAAGCTTTTTTAGGCGCCAAAACGGGCTCCAGCACACTGGTAACCTCGATGGTACACGGATATGCCCCCCGGTTGGTCAGGGAAATCCGTCTAAGCTCGGCATCCATTTCCGGAGAGACACAGATCTTCATCTCGGTGAAGAAGTCTTCATCTGATCTGGTAAAAATGACTTTACCCGGATCAGAACCCATCGCCAGGTGGGCCGAACTGTCGCGGCAAGGTTGGAATGAAGGTGACCAAATCTTCTCTTTGGTCAAATTCTTTATATAAAAGAAGGAGCCGAAACTATCTTTAACCGGGTCCTCTTCCCAGCGGGTCAAGAGCAGATCACCGTACCGGCTAAAACCCCCACCACTATTTGATACCATTACGAAATAGCGCCCGTTCGATAAGAACCATGTTCTTGGCAACGGGGTGTCCGGTGTAATAAAGTTACGCGGTTCGAGGGTTTCTTCAAACAAGTGATAAGGTTCTTTCCCAAGTTTCCCAGGGATCTTCTTGGTCTTGATTATAGTCGGTTTATGGATCTGTTCATGCAGTAACAGGTCTGTGCCTTTGACCCTGGGATCCGACAGGAACCTGCGCTGCATCTGGTTATCGTGGAAGAGATTTCCTAAGGCGATGAAGGACATTCCTTGGTGGTGGGCCATATAACTCTTGACTACCGCGTATGCTTGCCCTTCATGCAGTCGATGGGGTGAAAAGTCAATGGCCTCATAGAATCCATATTCACCGGTTGCATTGTACTTTTCCAAGCGGAGCAGATTGGCTACAGCTTCCTTGGGGTAGACCATCGCCCCTAAGATGGTTGCATAAGGCGCCACCACTTTTTCCTTTTCTTGACTATGCTTGATGGCCAAATCCGGTACACCAAAGGCTTTGTATTGGTAATTCAGATGCTGATCAAAAAGGTAATATCCGGATTCGGAGATTCCCCACGGTAACTTGGTGCGCTTTCCGTACGCAATCTGACTCTTCACCACCGCACGGTATGTCTTCTCCCATAAGGTGTTAGGATGGGTGGTCATGACGAGTAAAGGCATTAAATATTCAAAGATCGTACCGGTCCAGGAGAGTAAGACCGGTCGCCGGCGGATTAATGTAGAGGTACGGCTTAAAGCGAACCAGTGTTTCACTGGGACTTGCCCTAAAGCGATCGCAGCAAAACTGGCCTGCCTGGCTTCGGAGGCCAGCAGATTATAGAAGGTTGGATCTAGCCGGCCGTCGGCGACATTGTAGCCGATGGAGAAAAGACGGTGAGACCGGTCATAGAGGACTTTGAAATCGTGGGCGGTGATTAATTTTTCGATCCTGTTGAGCAGCGCATCCCCTTTTTCCAGTAGTATCGTACATCTCTGCTTTGACAGTGCCAACAGGTGACGCAGATCCTCTCCTTCTGGCAGACCGGAGGATTCTTCACTTATATGCTCCATGCGCGCAAGACAAGCGTCAATCTGAGAGAGGTTCTCTATGGCAAATAAATCCTTCAAGGTCGCGGGGTCCTGTTGGTCTATGGTTTCCAGCTTAGTTAACCAGGGAAAGAACCATTCCATCTCTTGCAGTTGGTGGTGGATCATTCTTCTGCATTGGCTCGAAGCCGGTTCTTTTTGTCGAATCTTCTTCAGTAAAGAATACCAATCCCAGAGGGACAAACGGTGATCAAGACAGGGGGCTAGATATGTGTTATAGCTGCTATCCTCCTCCGCTGATCCTCGCGCGCAGGAGAAGGTATCCAGCAGTCCCTGGGGCAGAGTCTTGGTCCAGGGCTGGCTCAGCCATTCCCTCAGGCCTTCCCTGACAGTTAGTAGGTAAACTACGAGGTTGCCACTGTCCACGGTGGAGATATATAAAGGGTGTAACGGTTGCAAACTTTCCGTATTATACCAATTGTAGAGGTGTCCACGCCACTTTTCCAATTCTTCCAAAGTACCTATTGTACTGTCGATCCTCTGGATCATTTGCGCGGTGGTGATAAAGCCGAAATCACGCGCGGTAATGATAGAAGCTAAGTACAGCCCGATATTGGTCGGAGAGGTACGGTGAGCCAATCCATTCTCCGGTTCGATTTGCAGATTATCCGGAGGTAACCAATGGTCTTGCGCGGTGACGGTTGTTTCAAAGAAATGCCATATTTGTCGGGCCAACCGCCTGAGGTAGGCCTGTTCTCCGGTAGTAAGCTTTGCCTTTTTAGGAGAGAGTGGTAGTGATGACAAATGGACGAAGACAGGAGCAGAGAGCCAAAGTAGGGATAAAAGGCCAATCCAGGGCAGAGCCGGGGGATTAACCTGTCCAAGCAGGACAAAACCAGCTAAGGCGACTAACTGTCCTTGCCATAAGCGGCGCCAGGTCTGTTTAAGGGAACCGGCAGCTGACTGTTTCATGGCTTCCGCTGCGGTCGTCCATTCCAAGAGATAACGGTGGGAGACGGTCATCCGGTATAAAGCGCGAAAAATCGCATCCAGCATCGTCACTGCCTGATAGGGCAGGGTTAACAAGGCAAATAACTGCCTCCCCAGACAAAGCAGGAAAGAGGTTCCAACTCTGGCGGCTTTAGATAGCTCGGTGAAGCAAGCGCCGATCAGGCAAGCGATAATTATCCAGTGCTGGGGGTGAGGATAGATCTTTCTGCCGGGCAGAAGTAAGAACCCCATCCAGATTAAGAAGAGAAGGGAAGGCATCAATAAGCTTTGACGCAGATTGTCAATCATCTGCCAATGGGCAATGGGCGGCAAGTGTACGGGAACTTTCTCCCCATTCTGGTTACGAACGGTCTTTTTCAACCAAGGCAACAACTGCCAGTCTCCTCTGGTCCAACGGTGTTTCCGGGCTAAATTACCCAATAAAGAAGAGGGGAAGTCATCCAGCAGTTCGATATCTGTTACCAAACCGGCGCGCAGGAAACTACCTTCCAACAGGTCATGACTGAGTACAGAGTTTTCCGGAAAACGCTTATGTAAAATCTGATGAAAAACTCTGGCGTCATAGATCCCCTTTCCTGTAAAAATTCCCCGTCCGAACAGATCTTGATAAGGGTTGGAAGCTGCGCAGCTGTAGATGTCGATTCCTGTTTGATCGCTATGAAAGAGAGAAAAGAGAGTCTGGTTGGCACTGGCGTTACTGACTGTAATCTTCGGCTGCAGGATCCCATAACCCTTGACGACGATTCCTTTTTCCTCGTCAACCACCGGAGTGTTTAGCGGATGGGCAATAGCGCCGATTAGACGCATGGCTGCTTCCTTTGGAAGTTGAGTATCGGAATCCAGAGTAATGACATACTTGATGGTTTTTAAAAGCTCCCGGTTGCCACTAATCACTGTAAAGCTGGTTTCTTCTTCTCCGGCAAGAAGAGCATTGAATTCCATAAGTTTTCCACGTTTTCGTTCCCAGCCAATCCAGGCGCCCTCTTGTGGGTTGTACCGGCGTTCCCTGTGTAGTAAGTAGAAATACTCCAGTTGATCCGGATGAGGGTAGCGTTTGTTTAAAGCGGCAATTCCGTCTAAAGCTTCTTTCAGAAGCTGAGAATCGCCTACCGCTTCTTGAGTGGGGGCATCGGCAAAATCCGTCAACAAAGCAAAATAGATATGTGGATCCCGGTTCGCCAAATGATACACTTCTAATTGCTTGAGTAGTTTCCGTAGATCAGATGAAGAAGTGAGTAGGGTTGGGATCACGACCATAGTCGAATACTCAATGGGGATCCCGTTTTTAAACTCAATTTTGGGCAACGGCCGGGGAGGGATAACCCGCATTAAGAAGGTATGCAAAAGCCTGATGGCCAATTCACCGATGGGCGCAACCATTAGAAGCCCACAAATGATCAGCTGGAGTAGACTGAGGTTCAACAGGGAATAAACTGCCTGCAAAAGCAGGGCGAATGGGAGTGTGAAGAATAAGCTTAACAGGGAAAAATAGGTAAGATCAGGTTTGGCGCGCATAAAGTTTCTTACCTGTCGCATGCCAAACCTTCTACCGCCAAGCGCTTTAGTCAGTTGGGATAAACCTTCATCCAGTAGATAGTAACCGACATGTCCCTTGAGCGGGTCGTCTCCGGCTTCTTTTCCCGCTTGAGCCAGTGACAAGACTGTTTCTGCCACTTTTACCTCTGAGGTACGGGTGTCTCTGGCTAGTAACTCGAGCTCACTACGGAGCAGATTGCGGCTTTCAAAATCCATCTCCGGATAGACCCGGGCCGGATCTTGACGTAAAGACTGTTCAACCAGGCTTAATTCTTCAAAATATTCCGTCCAGTTTGTCCGGTTAATCTCCTGTAAGCTGGTAAAGAGATTACCGGCTACCACTCCGCTTCGTGCCTGAGCATTCTCCTCCTCTTCCTGAAGCTTGGGTAGAGGGAGGTTTTGAGCTACCGCACGCGCTTCCAACCATTTTGACAAAGGTTTAAAACCGGCGGCCCGGCGGAATTGTTTCTCCAAGAAGAGCAGAACGGCGGGATCGGTAAGATCCAAATACTTTTCCATGCGCAAAATGGCTTTGTTTAGATCTCTGGTTTGGCTTTTCAGGAGCGGAACCACTTTGTTCTTCCATAATGTCTCCTGTGTTTTTGATAAGCGAAAACGGTTAGCCTCCTCATATAATTCACGCATTTGCTGAAAGATGACAAACCGCAAGACAAGGGGAACAGCCCACAATTCCCCAATGGTTAAGGGCTGGGTTTGTTGGTAAGACCATAAGAAACTCAATAGCACTTCCGGATCAGACCTGCCGTCCGACTGTTTTAAGAGATGATGTAGGATGGCGTAGATGCGTAGTGTTCCCTTCATCCTGCCCGAGGTCAAAACCGGTAAGCGGCGAAAGAAATCTTTCCGCAAGTTCTTCTGTATATAGTGATATTGTTCATAGAGGAGGTATCTATTGTCAATCAACCATTTCCCGGCAGCGGATAGTTCAACCCGCTTTTCAAATCTATCTAAAAATTCATAGTAAATGGCATCTAACTTTTGAAGGTCTTTCTTGAGTCGGTGCTGAAGGGTGACTCTTCTTGACGTACCAACTTCGTGGTGTTCTTTTGCCAGTTGGGGGGCATACTCGAGCAGTTCATCCAGTAGAAGGTGGCTTTTCCTAATCATGTCTGACGCTACTCCTTTCTGTTTGGATAATGCAAATGAGCGAAAACATTTACATCCTAGCCTTTTATCGTGTAGTAGCAGACAGATTTAAGGTGTGCGCTTAACTCCTCTACTAGTATAAGATTACTCAGTTATGGTGAGTCATCTTCATCATCAGGTAAAGTTATCCATGTCTTGTAAGAAAACAGGTGCATTCCTCCTTTCGGGTTTGAGGAAGTAAAGCGCCATTAACCCATTGTTAAGTGGCAGGATAATTTGTATTTATTATTATAGCAGGTTTTTCGATTATGTCTAATCAGAACCATTATGATCATGTTGTTATGGAGAAGGTTACCAGGGTTTCATTTTTGGGATCGGATGTAGAAATAAAGATCAGGGCAGGAAGGAGAGGAAGGTTGAATTGGACGGAAGGGGAGACCTCTAGGCGACCATTTATTCATAAAGAAAACGGATAAAGAAAATATAATAGATGAAAGTCGGATAAAAGTGCTGTCTTTCAGCGTGTGTCCACAGATTAAAGGTCTCCCGAGGAATTGGTCAAAGAGTTGAGGAGTCTGATCACCTCAGCGGAGGCGTTTTGTTGTCCGCTTTTTTCCATAGCTGCAATGAATTGTAAACGGTTGGCATATAGCTCCTTTATTTTCTCCACTAAAAGCTCCTCAGTAATCTCCTCTTCCATC
>DATCJV010000148.1:0-12994 GCA_036562625.1 Bacillota bacterium
GCCTTGTCCGGAGTAACTCCACTGACCACCTTATCGTTGATTCGCACAGAGGGTCCGGTTTCGCAACCCTCCAGGCAGAAAGTGGCGTGCAGATTGAGGCGGTGTTTAATCCCTTCCTCCTCCGCTTTTTCCATAAACCGTTTCAGCGTATCATAGGACCCTTTCAAATAACAGCAGGTGCCCACACAGACTGCTACATCCACTTTGTGCTTACGTCTGCTGGATAAGAGCTGAATGTCTTCACCTAAAATCCGTCCTCTCGGCGAATAACTAGTGTGCAAAGCCTCATGCGCTTCATGGCTGTTAGGTTTCTGCAGCCATTTCTCATAGAATTTGGCCACTATCGGATTATCTTGGGACTTTCTCAACTGGGAAAGCTTATCCGCGTTATATATACCACGGGCTCTTTCTTTCTTGACCTCCGGATCCGTGGAGATGGGTTGACCGGCGCCGCCGATACACCCGCCCGGACAGGCCATCACCTCAATAATTTGGTAATCCGCCTTCCCGGCTTTCAGATCCTGCAGGAGTTTTTTGGCGTTCCCCAAACCATGCACGACTGCTACCTTTATTTTGGTACCGTTTATCTCAACAGTCGCCTCTTTCAATCCGGCAAATCCACGTACCGCTTCAAAGTTTACTTCATCAACTACCTCGCCCGTCACCAACTCATGAGCAGCCCGGAGCACGGCTTCAGCCACTCCGCCGGTAGCGCCGAAGATCACCCCAGCGCCGGTGGTAAAGCCAAAAGGTGTGTCAAAGGATTCAATATCCAATTGATCAAAGAGCAAGCCTGTTTCCCTAATCATCTTCGCCAATTCTTGCGTGGTTAGGACCAGATCCACATCGGGCGCTCCCGCAGTGGTAAACTCCGGCCGGGCAGCCTCAAATTTCTTGGCGGTACACGGCATAATTGAGATAACATAGATATCCTTAGGATCTTTCCCTAACTCCTTAGCCCAGTACTTCTTCACCAATGACCCGAACATTTGCTGGGGTGAACGGCAGGAAGAGAGGTTCTTCAATAACTCAGGTTCATTATGCTCAGCGTATTTAATCCAAGCCGGACAACATGAAGTAAATTGCGGCAGTCTTTCCCCTTTTTGCAAACGTTCAATGAATTCCGTAGTCTCTTCCATAATGGTCAGATCCGCCCCGATACAGGTATCAAAGACTTTATCAAAACCCAGGCGTTTCAGAGCAGCAACTACCTTTCCGGTCACAATCTGTCCGGCCGGCAAACCGAACTCCTCACCCAAAGCCACCCGTACAGCGGGCGCCACTTGCGCCACTACGAATTTCTCCGGATCATGAATGGCAGCCCAGGCTTTTTCGATCTCGGACTTCACCACCAAAGCTCCCGTGGGACAAACTGCACTGCACTGACCACAGTTTACGCATTCCACTTCTGAAAACTTTTTATTGAAAGCCGGGGTGACTACCACCTTAGCCCCTCTGTTACTGAAGTCGAGAATCCCGATCCCCTGTACTTCGGCGCACATCCGTACACAGTCACCGCATAAAATACATTTATTGGGATCCCGAACGATGGATGTTCCGGAGTCATCAATCGGAAGCTTTACATCACGTTCGCCAAAGCGAATTCGCTTAATACCGAACCTATTAGCCAGTTCCTGTAGTTTACAATTACCATTCTTTTCACAGGTGGTACACTCCCGATCATGGTTGGCCAGGAGGAGCTCCAACACGGTCTTTCTGACCCGCTGTACCCGTGGGCTGTTGGTCAGGATCTTCATTCCGGGAGTGGGCGGGGTGGAACAGGAAGCCACAATCCCGCGGCCCTCCACTTCCACCACACACATGCGGCAGGCGCCGTAAAGACTCAGTTCGGAGTGATAACAGAAGGTCGGAATATCAATCCCCAGTTTCCTGGTTAACTCCAAAATATTTTTTTCTCCATTTAACTCAACTTCTTTGTGATCTATGACTACCGTATTCTTGGCATTCATTGCTTTATCCCTCCTTAATGGCCTTGAACGGGCAAGTACTGACACAGGCGCCACACTTGATACATTTATCCGTATCTATAACAAAGGGTTTTTTGATCTCGCCGGAGATGGCGCCCACCGGACAGACCTTACTGCATTTGCTGCATCCTTTACATTTTTCCGGATCAATAGAGTATCCCTTTAGGGCTTGACAGACACCGGCCGGACATTTCTTGTCCACTACATGGGCGATATACTCATCTTTAAAGTATTTCAACATGGACAGCACGGGATTGGGCGCGGTCTTGCCCAGACCACACAGGGAACCGTCTTTCACCGCTAAAGCCAACTCTTCCAAAGTTTCCACATCTTCCGGCCGGCCTTCACCGTTCACCGCCCGCTCCAGGATCTCCAGCATCCGTTTCGTGCCTTCCCGGCATGGCACACACTTTCCACAGGACTCATTCTGGGTAAAAGTCATAAAGTACCGGGCCACTTCAACCATGCAAGTGCTTTCATCCATAAAAACCAGACCGCCGGAACCAACCATCGCTCCTGCGGAGAGTAGCGAATCATAATCAATCGGCATATCCAGGTGTTCTTCAGTCAAGCAACCCCCGGAGGGCCCGCCGATCTGCACGGCTTTAAATTTCTTACCGTCTCTGAGTCCACCACCGATCTCATAGAGAATTTCCCGGAGAGTGATACCCAACGGAACCTCGATTAAACCGGTATTTGCCACCTGTCCGGTGATGGCAAAGGTCTTGGTACCGGCGCTCTTTTCCGTACCAAAGCCTTTGAACCAGGCCGCCCCTTTATTAATAATTTCGGGGATGTTGGCCAAGGTCTCCACGTTGTTAATGAGCGTTGGTTTACCCCACAAACCACTCTGGGCCGGGAACGGCGGCTTGGGTATGGGCATCCCTCTTTTCCCTTCAATGGAAGCGATGAGCGCCGTTTCTTCCCCGCAGACAAAGGCGCCTGCTCCTTCCTTGATTTTGAGGTCAAAATTGAAACCCGTACCTAGAATGTTCTCCCCTAACAGTCCATATTTCCTAGCGGCTTGGATGGCAATCTTCAAACGATTCACGGCCAAGGGATATTCAGCCCGGACATAAATGTACCCCTCATCAGCCCCGACCGCATACCCGGCGATGGCCATTCCCTCCACAACCTTGTGGGGGTCTCCCTCCATCACACTACGGTCCATGAAAGCGCCGGGGTCTCCCTCGTCACCGTTACAGATCACATACTTCTTGTCGCCCTCGGCGATCCTGGTAAACTCCCATTTTTGTCCGGTCGGAAACCCTCCGCCCCCCCGTCCGCGTAGGCCGGAAGCGATTACTTCCTGACAGACCTCTTCCGGTTTCATCTCCGTCAAGACCTTGGCCAAAGCCTGATAGCCGCCGTTAGCGATGTATTCCCGGATATCTTCAGGATCAATCACCCCACAATGTCCTAAGGAGTTACGATGTTGATGTTTGTAAAAGGGGATATTATGCTCCTCCTTGTATACCTGTCCTGTGGTGGGATGATGGTATAAGAGTCGCTCTACCGGTTCTTTCCCATTAACTAACGCGTCCACGATCTCCTTGGCATCTTCTGCTCGGACCTTGGTATATAACACCCCAGAGGGTTCAAGGCGTACCAAGGGTCCCATTTCACAAAAGCCATGACATCCGCTTTTTACCACCGAAACTCCGGACTTGTTTTCTTCGATGATTAAATCCACAGTGACGTAGTCCCCGTAGCCTTCCACTTCTTTTTTTAAGGCTTCATACACATCAAGTGAACCATTGGCTACACAGCCGGTTCCCGCGCACACTAAAATTCTGGCTTTCTCGTTCTCAAAGGCCGCCTGCCATTTGTCCCTCAATTCACAAAGTTTTGTTTTAGAATCAATCATTTCTCTTCACCCTCTTCCTCCATGATCTGATCAATGATGATATTTATAGCCTCCGGAGTCATCTGCCCGTAAACCTTGTCATTAATCATGACTACCGGCGCCAGTCCGCAGGCGCCCAGGCAGGATACGGTCTCTACAGTAAACCTCATATCGTCTGTGGTCTTCTTACCTTCCACCAGCCCCACTCGTTTCCTAATCGCCTCGTGTACCGGATTAGAACCGCGGACGTGACAAGCGGTTCCGTCGCATACCTTAATTACATACTTTCCTTTGGGTTCCAAAGAAAACTGCGCATAAAAGGTAGCCACGCCAAAGACTGTAGCTGGGGATAATTCCATGGCCATGGCGATGTAAGTCAGAATTTCTTCCGGCAAATACCTATATTCCTCCTGCACCTCTTGGAGGATGTGGATTAATGCGGATTGTGACTTCCCGTGGGCTTCAATGATCTCGTTTACCCGTGCAAACCTCCTCGTGGTCAAAGAATTCCGGGCTTCATTCTTTACATCCAACTCTGCCATAATAAATCCAACTCCTTTCTAAACAATCAACTAATCATCATGATTTCAAAGGATAAAACAATTAGAAATACTCTATCTCAACCTGTTTACCACGTTGTCTTAACAGATCGGCGATCTCTCCCACCACCTGTATTTTCAAGGCTAAACTCATCGGGAGTTCCGGATTCTGATGTGCTGGATTGATCGCTCTCCCGACTAAGAAGCGCACCTGGTCACTGTCTAGTAAAAGCCTGGTCAGCATGGTAGCGGCATTTTCTTGCTGGGAGGAGGACAGGACCACAGTCTCGGTTGGCCCTGCTTTTAACAACTCCAAAGTTTTGCTTAAGGTAATGATTCCCTCGGTCACTAAGTCAATGCCCTTCAACCGACCTGCCGGCGGCACCTCCGGATTAATTTGGTCCAAATCTACCTCAATTTCTTCCCCAATGGCTCTGGCGACAATAGTACCTGTTGTTCCACCGCAAACTACTTTTCTACCCGGCTCTTCCATGATTAAGCGCACAATGGTGGCATCGTCTTCTTTTTTTTGGGGCGGACCTACCGCTACTGTCGCCCGCCGTAAAGGCCTCACCTTCAAGGTCAGCACTGTTGTATCATCTCCTGGTTCTCCCGCATATAATTGTTCACAAACCTTCAACAACCAATTACTTACATCTTTCGCCTCGTTTTCCGCCTTAACCAGTTTCTGCAGATACCTGGCTACTTCAGGCCACTGCCATCCTAAATTAAGCACTCCACCGATTCCGGCGTGAATGACTCCGTCCGAAACAGCAACTAATATATCACCAGGTGTCACTTGAAAACGGCTCTCCTTAATCTTGCGTCCACAGATTTCCGCAGTCTTCCACTGAATCTGCTGGATCTCACTTTCACGCAGAAAAAAGACGGACGGATTGTCGAATTCCACGATATAGGCCTCACCGTTCTGGGTAATCTGCATAATGGTAAAGGTGGAATAAGCAAGCTTCCTCTTCTGACAAACCGGCAGGGTCTTACTGACCGTATCCACCACTTCCTCTAGTTCAGCGCCGTTCTCCAGCATAGTGGCGATGATCTTGGCCGTCATTTTAGAAAGAATATTAGCTTTTACCCCGCTACCCAAACCATCCGCCAAGACCGCCACCAGGGCGTGGTCATCGGTCCTTACCACCTCCACGCTGTCGCCGCAAAGTTCTTCACCGAATTTGGAAAGACTAGCCCAGCCGGCCTCGATGAAAATCCTCGCTTTACTCATTACGCCTTCCCATCCTCATTCTGGAATAACTTAATCAACTTGGTTAGTAAGACTTTGGTTTCCGCTGTAGTCTCTCCTAATAATCCGGCGATCTCCTGAGCTACTCTCATCTGCTTATCTATAACTTCCTGTGCCTTTTCGAGAGTCTCTCCGGTCACCAAAGCCAGTCTTTCTCGCTGTTGCTTTTCTTTGGTCAGATCGGCAAAGATCCCGATCAGGACGTCTTCTTTTTTCACATAGAATATGGCTTGCCAGGCAATAATCCCATAGGAGGGGAAGGAGACCTCCCCAGTGACCAAGCCCTGCTTATTTAGGGCCGCCTCAAAGTGCTTTGGGTTCATAATCGTCGACAGCTTCTTACCAAGCACACTGTTTTGCCTGCATTGGAACATCTTCTCCGCCGCAGGATTTACCTCAAGTATCTTTAGATCGGAATCCACCACAAAGATGGCGTTGGGGGTAAATTTTAAAACCAAGTTAGCCCTGGATTCGGCTCTAGCCCGCATAAACGGGATACACATATCAATCTCCGCCATATTGTTCAGCACGGCTACGGCTTTCTCCCGGCAAGAGTTATAACCACACGCCCCACAATTCAATTCATCCGCCGGAGTAAACTTCCCAGTCTTGGCCAGCACTTGTTTGATCTGGTCTTCACTGGGCATTACTCCTAGGTTTCCACAGTCCTGATAGACTCGGTTTAACTTGGGTTCAAGGTAACCGGTTGGTTTCAGATCCGTAATTGCCGGAAAAGCGCACTCCGTAAACCCCCGTGCCCTCAAGCGTTGATCGGCATAACTAACCAACCTGTTCCGTCTGGCAAAGACCGGCGCCTCCCCGGCCATCCCCGGGCCCATGATGCATCCGCCCCGGCAGGCCAAGAGCTCCACCAATTTTAGGGAGTCTTTGATCTCGGCAAAGCGGTTCAGAAATTCGATGGTTTCTTCCAAACCATCGATCGTCACCACCTGGTCAGACAGTAAATCAGTGCTAAGCATGGCGGAACGGGCCAAGCCACCGGGAGCGGCGAAAGCATGAGCGCTGATCGCTCTGTCCCCATCAAAGTTTTCTTCCTCCAAGACCGCCAAGTCAATGTGTTCTTCCGCCAGCATCTCTTGTAATTCGGTAAAGGTAAGGACCGCGTCAATACCGGGAAGTTCCTCTTTGATCTCGCCTTTTTTTGCGATACACGGGCCGATAAAAACTATTTTGGTCTCAGCGCCATACCGTTTCTTCATGATCCGGCCATGGGCGACCATTGGAGAAACAATCGGCGCCAAGTAAGGCAGGAGTTGTGGATAATAGACTTTAATCAAGTTGACAATGGCCGGGCAACAACTGGTAAGCACCGGACTTTTCCCTGCTTTAACCAGCTCTTGATGGGCCAACGCCACCCACTCGGCGCCCTCCGCGGTCTCTTCCACATAAGCAAATCCCAGTTTCTTTAAAGCAGCAATAAACCTGCCCACAAACTCGCTACCGAAAACGGCGACGAATGAAGGAGCGACACTTGCCCCCACCGGAAGACGCGAGGCTAAAAAATCCTTAACCACCGGGATGCCGCTCTCCACCTTTTTGGCATGCTGGGGGCAGATGGTCACACATTTTCCGTCGGCAATGCATCGTTCTTCGACCACTTCCGCGTGGCCGTCAGTTACCCTGATTGCCTTCACCGGACAAGAACGAACACACTTGTAACAATCTCTACAGCTCGCCTTGATAGTTGAGATCAGTCCTATGTCCCTTCCCCTCCTTCCACTCCCGTGCGCATTAATTCGTCACCTAAGTCCATTTGGAGAAAAACTGGATCTTTTCTTCATCCACTTTTGTGCCATTTTTTATACTTCTTTCCCGGTCCAGCGCCGGGCCCAAGCCCCCCTATTATAAAGTTCTTTTATTAAATTAAAGATATAATTATCTTAAGATTAGATGAAAATCATTACGTACTCCTTAAAAAATTCTTCCGTATTTTCTTTTGTCAACGAAGTATATACTTTCCCCTCCCAGAGGACACTCACCCCATCCTGGCACTTTCCCAAACAGAAGCAGGCCTTCAATTCTATCTGGTCACTGAGGGAGTATTCTTCAAGCAACCGCTTGAATTCATTGATCACCTCATACGCCCCTTTCAAGTGGCACGAGCTCCCCACACAAACCGAAATGGAATTCATTTTTCTCCCCCTCCACTCACTTTCCCAAGACTTCCTACTAAAACTGTGCCGTCCTGCTAAAGCAGGAAGCACGCTAAAACGGTAGGACATTGAAAGTATCACCCAAGCCGGGATACAGTGGCCGGAAACTCCGGTAAAAGTAGCCAGGCAATAAAGTAAGGTTTTCTCGCTCGTGAATACCTTCACAAACATCTGCAAAAAAACTAACTCATCTTTCCCAGTCTTCTGCTTAACAAATGCGAAAGAGTCAATACCCCGACCACTAAATCTTCGTATTGAACGATTACATTTTCGGGTGTCTCCAGACGAACAGGGGCAAAGTTCCAAATCCCTTGAATGCCGGCCTCCACAATTAGATCAGTCACTTCCTGCGCGGCCTGAGCCGGCACAGTGAGGGCGGCGATCTCCAATCCCAACTCTTTCTTCTTCTCCGGCAGCTCCGATAGGTGGCAAATCGAAAGCTCCCCTATTTTCCAGCCGATCTTCGCCTCATCAATATCAAACAAGGCGGCAACATTAATCCCATGTTGCTGTAGACCGGGGTAACGGGCCAAAGCAGTACCGAGCTTGCCCAGACCAATGATGGCCATCTGCCAATTTTGGGAGACACCCAAAATTGCTTTGATCTTTCTCAGAAGATAGGCAACATCATACCCGGTTCCCCGGATGCCCTGTCCACCAAAGTAAGAGAGATCCTTTCGCAGCTGGCTTGAGGTAATTCCCAGCTTCATCGCCATCTCTTCGGAAGATACGAACTGGATATTGAGATGATGTAATCCGTTAAGCACACGTAAGTATAATGGCAACCTTCCAAGAGTGGCTTTAGGGATAATTACCAAATCATCGTACATATAAACCACCTTATGATTGTGATAAATTTCACAAGTCTATTATAACTGATCCTCAGTCACTTGCCAAGTGACATTTTCAATTATTGATGCAAATAATAAAAAGGTTGCCCTGATTGTTTATGAGACAACCTTTTGTCAGCTTTAGATATAAAAATGGTGCCAAGGGACGGAATCGAACCGCCGACACGGGGATTTTCAGTCCCCTGCTCTACCGACTGAGCTACCTTGGCACAAGACTTCATCAAAAATGGCGGAGCCGACGAGACTCGAACTCGCGATCTCCAGCGTGACAGGCTGGCATGTTAACCGGCTACACCACGGCTCCATTATGGTGGTCGCGACTGGACTCGAACCAGTGGCCTCTGCGATGTGAACGCAGCGCTCTAACCAACTGAGCCACGCGACCAAATCAAGAAGCATGTCTGATTATAACACTTATCTTGATCCAAGTCAACCTCTATCTGGGTAAAAAACCTGCCGGACTTAAACGGCAGGAGAATTAACTTTGGTAGTCCCAAGGGGATTCGAACCCCTGCCGCCGCCGTGAAAGGGCGGTGTCCTAAACCCCTAGACGATGGGACCTTTTTATTGGTGGGTCATCGGCGATTCGAACGCCGGACACCCTGATTAAAAGTCAGGTGCTCTGCCTACTGAGCTAATGACCCTCATGCTGCGCTTTAGTTTTTGCGACAGCTTCTTTATGATACAACATTTTTTTATTCATGTCAACAAATTTTATGCTGAAAATTTATCTTCTTTGACTTAGTGCCTGTTAAAGAAGGCATTACAACGAATGCAGCGCCTACCATAGATGCTGTCTTCACCAGATCGGAGTCTTCACGATCGTCTCTTCCCTTTCCCATCCGACTGAAATTAGAGAGATTGGGGCGCCTGTCAATTCCGCCAACCGCTCCAAGTAGTGCCTAGCTTCTGTAGGCAAGGCGTCATAATCCCTGATACCAGTAATGTCCTGCTTCCAGCCGGGCACTTCTTCAAAAACAGGTTCACATTCAGCCAGTATCCTTAGGCTTGCTGGAAAATCCCGGAGGATCTCTCCTCGATATTTATAACCCGTACAAATCTTGATGGTGTCAAATTCATCAAGTACATCCAACTTAGTAATGATTATGGACGTGACCCCATTAATCCTGGCGGCGTAACGGGCAATCACCGCATCAAACCACCCACAACGCCGCGGGCGCCCGGTAGTTACTCCATACTCTCTGCCTCGTCCCTCACGGAGGCATTTAGCTTCCTCTCCTGATAATTCCGTTGGGAAAGGGCCCTCTCCAACCCGCGTTGTATAAGCCTTAATCACCCCGGCTACTTGGTCAATCATGGTCGGTCCAACCCCGGCGCCGGCCAAAGCTCCACCGGCAGTCGGATTTGAGGAACTGACAAAGGGAAAGGTTCCGTGGTCAATATCCAGAAGCGTGCCTTGGGCGCCTTCAAAGAGTACCTTCCGCCCGGTTTTGATCGCGTCATACACCAAGCGAGAAGTATCTGTAACCAACGGCCGTAAAACTTTGGCGTACTCCCGGTATTCTTCAAAGATCTCTTCACTGTCAAATCCCGGATGATCATATACCCTTTTTAAGACCCGGTTCTTTACTTCAACCACTTCTTTGAGGCGTTCCCGGAAATAATCCTCATCAATGAAATCAATAAACCTGATTGCGTCATAGCGCGAGTACTTGTCAACATATGCGGGGCCAATCCCTTTTCCGGTAGTCCCAATCCGCCAAGCGGTCCGCGCTTCTTCCTCCAACCGGTCCAAAACCGGATGATACGGCATGATCACCTGAGCCCGGTCACTTATCCTAAGGTTGGAAAGATCTATGCCCCGCTTGGCCAAGCCTTCCATCTCTTCCAGTAAGACCCGGGGGTCGATCACCACCCCGTTTCCCAACACACAAACGACGTCTTGATATAAGATACCGGACGGGATGAGATGAAGTTTAAACTCTTCATCATTGACGACAACGGTATGACCGGCGTTATTTCCCCCCTGATATCTGACTACCATCTCTGCTTTACTGGCCAAGAGGTCGGTAATCTTTCCTTTACCCTCGTCTCCCCATTGCATACCAACTATTGTCACAGCCGGCATGCGCTCACCTCCTTCGGCGTCCGCTCAGGCGCCGTCAATTCCATCTAGAATTTTATCATGATTCATGGTATAATTCAAATTGATAGAAATTATAATTATAATAAATATCATTTATATATAGGAGCTGACCGGAGTTGAATTTCTCCACTTTGAAGACTTTTGTTCTCTTGGCTCAAAACGGGAGTTTCTCCAGAACGGCCAGATCTCTACATCTGTCACAACCTGCCGTCTCCCACCAGATCAAATTATTGGAAGAAGAGATGAAGCAAACCCTTGTTGAACGCAAGGGTAGAAATTCTCAACTGACCACTGCCGGTCGGCTGCTCCTACCATATGCCCAACGGATCTTGTCCTTACTTGCAGAGAGCAAAAATGCGCTCGCGGAATTGGAGGACACGGGGAAGAAGTTATCGATCGGCGCGGGAACCACCACCATCATTTTTCGGCTCCCCGATCTCATCCAAAATTTCAAAGCCCGCTTTCCTAAGGTTGAATTAGTCATTAAAGCCGGATCCAGCAAAGAAGTTACTGAGTTAGTCCTGAATGGCTCTTTGGACTTGGGGCTGATCACTACGCCTGCGCCCCCGGGCACCCTCAAAAGCCTCCCCCTTTATGAAGATGAAATTCTTCTGATTGCCCCGGTCTCCTGGCCACAAAGTCAAACTCCACTACCGCTCAGGGAATTGGAGAAGCAACCCTTGATCCTGTTCCCCCGGGGCAGTGGCTTCCGGGATTTTATAGAACTCTTCTTCCGTACCCACGATCTGCATCCAAAAGTAGTCTTGGAATTAGACAATATGGAGGGGATTAAACAGATGATCCGGATCGGTATGGGCTTGTCTTTTCTCCCTCAAGTAGCCGTTGCCAAGGAAATTTCCGCTGGAGAATTGATCTCCCTGCCTTTGGCTGAAGCGGATGGCCTATACCGGACTACCCATCTCATCGCTTCCCCCGACAAGTTATGGACCACAATGATGACCGAGTTTACCGCGCTTTTGAAAGCCAAGTTTGGTTCGGTTACCACCGGCCAATCCAACCATTAATAAGTTTTCCACCGAATTGATTATTTACGAATCTTTTTAGATAGATCAAGTCCAAATTAGTGTGTAAATTCCTCAGTTATCAATAGGCTTATCTGATATACGCAATATTACTTTGATCGTTGATTTGCTTTTGCTCCTTTTGCCACTGGAGGTATTCACTCATATCCAGATACTTTTTGCCGGCTACCCATTTGTCGTCAATCTCCATAAGCACCGCTCCGATCAGGCGGACTGCCGATTCCCGGTTCGGGAAAATACAGATAACTCGTTCACGACGTCTAATCTCTTCAATAAGACGTTCGATAGCGTTTGTAGTACGTAGACGCCGGAGCATCATCAAAGCCCATTTCAAGTATTTGCATGGCCTTGGGTGCTTTTTTCTCGAATGCCTCAAGGGTTTGGTTCAACAATAACCGGGCAGTACCGATATCCGGCGCTTCCAAAATGACCCGTAGATGCGGATAAAGCTCTTCCCTTACCGGTTTTGGCGTAGCGTCCATGATATTACGCATAAAGTGGGTTTGACAACGTTGCCAGGCAACACCCTGGAACTGACGGCGCACCGCCTTGACCAAGCCGCTATGGTCATCTGATATTACGAATTCGACACCACGCAGGTTACGGTTTTTAAGCCAGGAGAAAAACTGGTTCCAACTGGCTTCGGATTCACTGTCGCCAATCATGAGGCCTAAAACTTCCCGGTATCCTTTAGTGTTTATGCCGATGGCAATCATAACACTCCGGGAACGGACGTGACCATCTTCACGAATTTTCAGGACCAAAGCGTCCACCAAGACAAAACCATAGGATTTCTCGCTCAAGTTCCGGTTATTCCAGGCGTTCACAAGCGGGTCCAGCTTCTTGCATAACTCTGAAACAGTGGATTTGGAGAATTCGGTACCACACAGCTCTTCTGTGATCTGGCTGACCTTACGGGTGGAGACCCCGTTGATTACCATTTCCATCAAAGCCAGCACCAAGGCTTGTTCGCTCCGCTGGTAGCGGGCAAACATCTCGGTGGAAAACTGACCGTTACGAAAACGTGGAACATGTAAGGTTATGGTTCCCACCCGGGTGGTTAGTGTATGTGGGCGTGTGCCGTTACGATATCCCTTCCTTTCATCGGTACGTTCGTATGGTTCGGCTTGAAGCTGTTCGGTGGCTTGCGCTTGCAAAATTTGGTTCAATACCGACTCCAATAACGCTGAC